>VDMG01000026.1 GCA_006514895.1 Beijerinckiaceae bacterium | reverse complement strand
CCCAGAGGCAAGGCAGAAACTTTCGAAACTCGCCGTCATATTCGCCAGCGCTTCGATCTTGACCGCTCTCGCAGGAATCGCGGTGGATGTGATAAGCCTGTTCATGGCGTTGCTTTCCTCTCGTGGAATCAGCACCCCGAGCCTACAAGCTCAAGGCGAGCAACGCCGCTCCTCCTATTTCAACAATCACCGGGACATGCCCCGTCGCCGGGCGGTCGATAGGTATTCTCCGGTCCAGTGATGATGGGGAGAGGTAGTGCACGCCGGTCGAGCTTGCTATTGATAGTGAGGGGCAGCGCGTCGAGCACAACAAAAACGGCAGGGAGCATGTGGTTCGGCAGGCGCGCGGCCAGGGCGGCGCGCAGCTCTACCATTGCTGGCAAGATCTTGCCGGGATGGGCAACCAAATAGGCGACGAGACGCGTCTCGCCTGCGACCTCGCGCGGTATAACCACAGCCTGGGCAATGCCATTAATGGCGGCGAGCTCGGTCTCGATCTCAGCGGGTTCGATTCGGAAATCACGAATCTTGATCTGCTGGTCGGCCCTTCCGAGGAAGTCGAGCGTACCGTCGGCCCGCCACCGGACTAGATCCCCCGAGCGATACATGCGTGACCCAGGCGGCCCAAACGGGCAGGCGATGAAACGCTCCGCGGTCAAACCAGGACGGCCAAGATAACTCCTTGTTAGTCCCATCGCAGCTATGTAAAGCTCGCCCTTGACACCAATGGGAACGGGCTCAAGGCCAGCGTCCAGAACATAAACACGCGTATTCCAAATCGGCCGACCAAGTGGAACGTTCGCTCCCGAAAGGGGTTCGCTTATGGTTGCGCAGACCGTCGCTTCCGTCGGACCGTAGGCGTTGATTATCCGCCGACCCGTAGACCATTGTTCAACCACCTGGGGGGCGGGGGACTCGCCACCGACAATGAGATTGGGACAGATCGACAGACTATCGGTGGTCATCATATTCAAGGCGGTTGGCAGCAAATTCCGATGCGTCACTCCGGAACTGACCGAAAGCAGCAAGCCTTTCTCCTGGCGGCGTTTGCTCAGGTGGTGCCAAAATGAGCCGCGAAAGGGTACTGAGACAGAGCTCGAAGAGAAACGCGTCAAAGCTGACCGTGCTCAGAATAGGTACATGGCCGAAGACATCGTGAAAAATGTCCGGCTTCTGCGAATAATCGAGCTCGTTGGCGCGGCGAATGAAATTTGCGGCGGGGAAACGCCGATTGGCGAGATGGTCGAAGTAAATCGCGTCGGGCACGAGCCCCGGCACCGCCACAACGCGCCATCTCATTTAATTGTAATTGGTCGAAATCGGGAACGCGCTGGCCATGCAGATCGAGCGCGTCGAGGCCGTTCAGAAATGCGTTGCAGGCGCGCCGTGACACGATCTCGGCCGGGCGGTCATAGAGGCTGATCCAAGTGCGATGATCAGCCTCGCTGTAGCGATCGGATTCTTGCGTAAACGTCCAATCCGGCTCTAAGCCAACTGGCTGGCGAAACATTCGATGGAGCCATGCCGTGGTCCTGCTTAGAGAGTTTCTCGCGGCGGGGCGTGTGCCACCAATTACTTCGCCCCTCTTGCGCTCAAAAGCGCGGGCAGCGTTTCGAGGATGATGTAGAGATCGAGCCAGATCGACCAGTTTCGGATATAGAACAAGTCTTGCGCCTTCTGGACCTCGAGATCTCCATTGCTGCGTGACGACACTTGCCACAGCCCAGTCAACCCCTGCGCGACACTAGTCCGCAGCCTCTGGAAATTCTGATCGAACCTTTCCATGTGGTAAGACGGGAACGGGCGAGGGCCCACGATGCTCATCTCGCCGCGGATGACATTCCATAACTGAGGTAGCTCATCGAGGCTCGCACGTCGTAGGACTTTGCCAAACAACGGAAGTATGCGAGGATCGTTCGAGAGCTTAAAATAGCGCTCCCATTCGGTGCGTGCCAATGGGTCGCTGCTCAAATGGTCTTTCAGCCGTTGCTCGGCGTCGGTATACATGGTTCGCAGCTTGAACACCCGCAGCGGCTGGCCATTGCGACCCACACGGCTTTGCGCGTAAACAGCGGGCCCCGGATCGACGATCTTGATTGCTGCGGCGAGCGTGGCAATGAGCGGCAGGGACGCTAGCCCGACCGGAACCGCGATCATAAGATCGATCAACCGCTTGAGCCAAAGGTTGCGCGGGAGATGCAGATCCCGCCGGATCTCAAGGCCGAGTGAGCCTCCCAATGTCCTCGGGTGCAACCACAAGCTTTGCATATCGCGTGCGTCCTGGGCGAGGACCACGTTCGCGAAGGGGAGACAAGCGATATGTGTGACGTCGATTGAGGTCGACTGGCTCGGCGCGACGAGGATCGCAACCTCGACGTTGGCGGCAAGCCAGGCGGCTTCGGTTAGCGAGCCGAGAATCGGAATCGGGAGCCGCCCCATCCCCTCGCCCCGATCCACGAGATCGTCCACGAAGCAAACTGGTCGCAGCCCCAACTCCGGTCGAGCTATTAGCATCTTGGCCAGGTCCTGACTGGCCTCGTTGCAGCTGATGAGGGCGGTTGGAGCCCCCCACAACCCATGTCGGACCAAAATGCGGCGAACAATGGCTTCAATATAGTAGCCGAGGACCAGCATCATGAGGGAGGTGCAGGCTAGGAACAGCACCAGCCTCCCGAGTGCAACCGTCGGCGCGGCGAGGATGTAGGCCGAGGTGGTGAAGGCGAGAATTCCGAGCGCTCGAAGCCGCAACCGCTCGATGGGGCTTGGGCCACGGCCAGCGTAAAGGCCAAGACACCAATGGACAACAAGGAGAAGCGGCGCAAGGATAGGCACAGCTCCGCCACCAAGGGGGCTCGCGTGGACAGAATCGACGAAGAGCGTGGCGAGCTGGGCCGAGCCGATGGCTGTGGCCAGATCACCAAATGCGAGTGCGGCCGTAACGATTCTACGACGTCTCACGCCGGTGGGGGCGTAATGACCGTGAGCGGGCAAATGGGACTTTTCGATCCGCTTGGCCGTCGCCCCAAGCGTCATTGGAATGGCACTAATATGTCTCATGGTTCCATCGTCCCGGTCTCCGCCCCGCAGAGTGCGTTCCCAGCTCGAGCGAAGGCGATGTTCGCTTGCCGCCAGCCGTTGACGTTCACGCGGCCGCGATAATGCTCCGGTTGAGAGGGTGCATTTGGATCACGATAGACCTTGCGGGTTGATGCCTGCAGGACGCACGCATGCAACCGCTTGGTCCGTCCAGACGTGTCGTTAATCGTCGCACAAAGATAGCGAGGCGCAATTGCCGCATGCGAGGCACTCCCTATTTTGGGACGTGCTTTCGGTATTACTCCGCAATGCACTGGCTCGGGGGATCAGCCATGGGCCGGTCAAGTGCGTGGAGAGGGAATTGGCAGATGGAAGAAAATTCCGAATCCTCTCGGAGTAATCCTGTTTCTTCTCATCCGACAGTTACGCGGGCTTGGTAAGGGGTACCCCTCCGCCGGGGGCCGTCTTGCATGAGGCAATTTGTGTGTGAGGATTGGCGCTGCGCCTAGTCTAGCGATGGGTCGTTAGACTGGTCGCATGCGGAGGCGGTGTGGAGATTATTTTGGGTCAGGCGCGGCGGCGCTGGAGCGAGGACGAGAAGCGAGCGCTAGTGGCTGAGAGTCGATGGTCAGACGGTCAACGGCGTTGCGCGTCGGCATAATATCAGTCGAAGCATGCTGTTTGGCTGGCGCAAACAATATCGCGAGGCGCTGAGTTTTGGCTCATCCACATCAACGCCCATAGGTTTTACAGCTGTTGCGATCGCCAGACCTGAACAAAGCGAGCCGCCAACTCCAGCCCGGCAATGTCCCGGTTGATGTTGAAAAGCGCGAAGCGAGCGTCGCTGGTTGAGAACCTACGCAGCCTTCGTGGTTTGGACAA
>VDMG01000117.1 GCA_006514895.1 Beijerinckiaceae bacterium | reverse complement strand
CGACAAGGACGACATGACCACGCGAATCAGAACCCGCACGAAGAATGTGCCGAGCTGTCCGACAAGCGATGCCTCGCTGCACGAGGGCGAGCTCGCATATGGTCGAAGATCGCGAAGGCAACTGAGCTGCATCTGACGGACCTAGCGCGGAATCACGAGCCGCTCGAAGTCGACGGACGGCACCATCGTAGCAAGCTATTCGGTGTGTGGATAAAGGGATAAAATTTAGATGGCCTCTCAGCAAGACACATTGGCGCTCGCCGCAACCGTCGTTGACCAGTTCAGCCGCCCCCTGGCGGACCTCACGCGACAGCTCAAGGCCTTCAGTTCGCTTGAGCAATCGACGCATCAGCGCGGCAAGCGCACGGTTGACGACCACTGGAAGGGCTATCGCGAGCTCGCTCTGCAAAGCCGCGCGACAGCCGATGACCTGAAGAAATTTCTGACACCCGCGGTCGAAGGACTCGGCCTCGCATCGATCGCCTCGCTCGCCAGCATCAAGGGCATGAGCGCCGCGATGAAAACTTTTGGCGAACAGTCGAAGACCTTAGAGTATCTGCGCACCGAAACAGGGATGACCGTCGAACAGCTCCGGTTGCTGGAAAATGCGGAAACTCGGGTTGGCATTAGTGCCGGTTCATGGACCAGCAAATGACCAAGCTGGCCCAGAATCTTGATCAGTTTAAAAAGCATCGCGGCGACTTCATGACGGGCTTCGGCGCCAGCGTCTCCCCCGCGCTGAACAAGTTTTTGACTGAAGACTTGCCAAAGGCAAAGAACACCTACGAGGCAATGCTCGCGATCACGAAAGAGATGAACTCTTCCGATGTTTCACCGGTCGAGCGCCGCCAGCTTGCCGAGAAGTTCGGGCTCGACCCAAACGCTGCCAGAATTACGCTAGCGCTCATCGAAGACACGAAAAAACAAGAGATCGATCTCACGGATAAGCAGGAGGCCGGTCTCGTAGGCTTGGGGTGGCGTGGGATCACTTGGCACAATCCGTATCAGAAGCGGCCCGGAAAATCACGGCTGACCTTGCGCCGGTCTCGGACCTCATAAAGAAGATCGCAAAATTTGTGCATGATAATCCCGAGGCTGCCGGCGGGATTGCCGCTGGCGCCGGTGTTGTCGGGGCAGGCGTGGGCATAGGCACTCTCAAATGGCTCTTTGGCGGCGGCAAGGGTGCGGCGGCGGTGAAGGGCGTAGCGGGCGAGGCGGGCGGCTTGGGCATCTTGGGCAGGCTTGGGGCCATCGGCGGTCTTGGCGCTGGCGCCTGGGAGGGCGCGAAGGCGCTGTGGGCTAATCCTGGACATGCGCTCGGCGGGAGCGGCTGGGATATGCGATGAAGCGTTTATGGAGCGGGCAGGACACCTTTACCACGCCCGCCGCCGCGGCCACGGGCCCGCCCTACGGCGCTCTGGTCCAGCCCGAAGGCGCCATGCACGATATCAAACGCAATTTCGCCCAGGACTTCGGCACTTCCCCGCGAGCGGAAGAGCCTTTAGGCACGCTGAAGGTCGCCAAGGACGGGATTCTCGCTGCGTTCGAACAGTTGCAGAACGATTCCAATTTTAAGCTTGGAGGTGGCGGCGGTGGCGGTGGCGGTGGCGGCAGTGGCGGGGGCCAGGCGGGCACGCCTGGCGATCTCAAGAGCCTTGTGACGCCCAAGCAGAGCAGCAGCGTCGCGACTGCGGCAGGAGCAAGCCAAGAGTGCGACTACCCCGGGCGACGCTGGCGGCAATCCGATCCTCGCGGCGATCGACGCCGCGACGCAAGGCGATCCGGCCACGCGACAGGATATGCGCAATATTTACGCCAGCGAGAGCCTGCACAAAAATAGCTACGATGTTGGCGATCCGCAATTTGGCGGCAGTTATGGGCCGTTTCAAGCAAACATGAGGCCGGGGGCGATCGGCGATTTGATGCTGAAGGCGGGGATCGATCCCCGTGATCCCCGCACCATCGGCGCCCAGGCGAAATTCGTGGCTAAATGGCTCAAAAGTCACCCCGGCACAAATCTCGCGAGCGTGTGGCATGGCCTGAATCATCCAGAGCGGTTTAAAAATCTGACCGGCGGCTACGCTCCCGGACCGAAAGTCGCCGACTCCAAGGCAACCCCCGCAAATAGAACCGCGCTCCCCCTAGGTGATGATGGGCTGCCAACTGAAACGGGCGTCGGCGGCGTGCCACCGAAAGCCCTCATCATGCATCATACCGGCGGCCGTGGCACCGTCCAGGGGGTTGTCAACACGTTGAGACAGCGCGGTTTGGGCGTCGAATATGTCACGGATCGGGACGGGAAAATTTATCACACCGGCGGTCCGGGCTCAAAAGGACATTATGCGCGGCGGGGGCGCAGGCGCCGGGCTCTCAAATGAGAACACTGTCGGGATGGAAATCATCGCGAAGGACGACAAGGATGTCCCGGGCGCAAGTCCTCTCGGCGCAAGCTTTCGCGCGCAAGCACTATCCGAATACGCCGGTTTTTGGTCACGGGGAGGTCAACCCTGGCCATAAGCAGGCTACGGAGGGATGGACGGTCACGCATGCTATTCGCGAAGAAAGGCGAGGCCTCGACGCCGCCACGCGCAAGGGAGGCGACACGACCGTCAAGCATGAAGGTCACGCCAAGGTATCGGTCGATTTCCGCAACATGCCGAAGGGCGTCAAAACGGCCCGTAGCGCGCAAGGCGTCTTCAAGGAAGTGAAGCTCAATCGCCGGGGCGGCGGCACTTATCATGATAGCGATATAGGGTAGCGGCCCCAAGGACGCCCGTCAGCAGCCGCCCGCCATCACCCTACCGGCCGGAGGGGCCGAGGCCTGCCCCGCGGCCTGGGCCTCCGGTTTGCGGAAGACGGGACCCGCAAGTATAGCAAATATATTTCAAGTATTCGCGCAGCTCTCTATTTACTTTTCTGCGTTTATCTATACATTAGAAAGTACCGGCATGGCGAGGAGTGGACAGGAAGAAAGCACAGGAAACTAGCTGAAGGCTGATTTGACCCGCCTAAACCGATCTGAAACCCCGCATAAGACTCCCCGGAGCAGCGGGGTTTTTGTTGTCATGCCAGGATCACAGCGGCGGCCGCTGCGGTGTCTTCGTCGGGATAACACGCCCGCGCCGTGAGCATCGCCAGCATCGCGACGGCAAGCACGAGCATTTTGTGGAAGCTCATGGGCGCTTGGCCCCTAGCGATTCGCCGCCGCACAAAATCAGCGGCCGGTAGACCCAACCGATTTGATCGTCGCACTCGCCAACGACGCGGACCCAATTGCCAGAGGTCTCGCCAATGCTGACCTCTTCCCCATTGTCCAGCCGCCGGACAACCATCGCGGCCGCTCCTGGCGCCGAACGTGCATTCGCCGGTGGATTCGGATCAGCAATCCCCTATCCTTACGAGGCGCTTCAGCTCTATCTTTCCAAGGAGACGCTCGAATTTCATCACGACAAGCATCATGCGGGCTATGTGACCACGGCCAATAATCTTTTGAAGGACAGCGGTCTCGAAGGCAAGTCCTTGGAAGAAATCGTTAAGGAAACCTACGGCAAAAATGTGCCGCTGTTCAATAATGCAGCGCAGCATTATAACCATTCGGAATATTGGAAATCAATCAAGCAAAATGGCAGCGGTAAAGTTCCAGGCAGGCTCGAAAAAGCGCTCATAGAAACTTTTGGATCGATCGAAAAGGTCAAGCAGGAATTGGTGCAGGCTGGAACGACACAGTTCAATTCCGGCTGGGCTTGGCTCATGGTCAAGGATGGCAAGATCTCTGTTTCGAAGACGGGGAACGCCGAAAATCCGCTGATCCAGGGGGCGGTGCCGATTTTGACCATCGATGTCTGAGAGCATACTTATTACATAGACTACCGCAATCGCCGGCCCGACTATCTCAAGGCCTTCGGAATTGGGACTATGTCGCGGAACGCTACGAGGCAGCCACAAAATAGGGTATTCGC
>VDMG01000129.1 GCA_006514895.1 Beijerinckiaceae bacterium | reverse complement strand
GCCCGCTACCGATTCCGGCTGCCGTAAGTCGGTACGCCCAACGCGGTCGATGACGCAACAGCCGAGCCGCGCCTCTGACAGGCTCCATGAAAGTAGGGAGACTTCCAATGTCCGATCTCGTCGTCATCGTCTATCCGTCTCAGGAAAAGGCCGAAGAGGTGCGAAAGCTCCTGTTCAAACTGCAGAAGGAATATATCATCAAACTCGCGGATGCGGTCATCGCCACCAAATCTACCGATGGCCAAATCCAATTGCACCAGATCGTCAACACGACGGCGTCGGGTGCTGTTTCGGGCAGTTTCTGGGGCTTGCTGATCGGCGTGCTTTTCCTCAATCCGCTTCTCGGCGCGGCTTTGGGTGCGGCAGGCGGCGCGCTGGGCGGTGCGCTGACAGACTTCGGCATCAATGACGAGTTCATGAAGCAACTCGCAGAAAGCATCAATCCCGGTGGCGCCGCCTTGTTTGTGCTCATCAAGGACATGACGGCCGACGAGGTGGTCGAGCAGATCAAGGACTATGGCGGTGTGTCCCTCACGGACGCCAAGGAGCAGGCGCTTCGCGACGCTCTCGCCAGCGCCGCGGTGTCCGATGCGGCCGTGCCTGCGGCGGGCCCCCAATCCTGACGGCGCCCGGCGTCGAGACATCAAGGCGGCGGCGTTGCCGCCTTGATGAGTGGTTCGGCAGCGCTGGCGGGAATGCCCTCTTCAATTCTCGCAATCATGTAAGGGAAGAAGGGGTTTGAGGACATACGAAGCAACGCATCCAGGCTGACGATCAGCGTGTTCCGCTCGCCACGCGGGGCAATGGCGCCGAGGTTGACACCGAAGTTCTCGGTCGGATCCGGCTGCATTCCATAAAGCGAATCGCTGATTGGAAATGGCAGTGCGACATGCGAGAGCGAGTAGACGCCAGGCGGATAGGACAGCCCCAAGGCGCGCGATTGTTCCGTGACGGCGCCGGCCTCGGTCACGCACTCGACCACCTCGCTGCTGTCGGGGTTTGCATTGCCGATGATCGTCGTTCGGAACAGCCGCGGCAGCTCTGGCAGAAGACGCGTCAATGCGGTGTCCGAGGCGGTTCGTAAAAGTTGGCCGAACTTGGCGTATCGGTTCAGGTCGAACAGCACGAGTTCGCTGCCATTCGATGGAAGCTGGGCATAAAGGGCCGTAACGATTGCGCGCGTGCTGACGGTAAAGTCGATGACGGATTGGAAAGTCAGGAGCGGCGCCAGGCGATCCAAGCGCCTTTCCCGGGCAAGGCGCGTGATCTGCTGCTGCAGCGCGTTGGTCAGGAGATAGGATTGCCGTGCGCCATTCACCGGAAACGAATTATATTTGAATGGATTGAATTCCGGCAACACGCTGAGCCAAGCGGCCTTCGCAAAAGCCGGGAATATCGATGGCAAGCCAGCAAGTCCAGCGAAGCGCGCAAATTGCGTGATGCCGATCATTGGCGAGATGAGCACGAGACGGTCCGGCCGCGCCAGCTTTGGATCCTCGATGGCATCGAGCGCATATTTCAACGCGAGGGCGCCGCCGTTGGAGAAGCCGATCATGTGCAATGGGAGCGATGGACCGATGCGCCGTTTCGCCTCTCTGACAGCGAGCCGCGTCGCCGCCATCCAGTCTTGCCACTCGACGTCGGTCAACGCGCCCGGAACGGTGCCATGCGCTGGCAGTCTGATGGCAATCGAGACATAGCCATGTTCGCGATAGCGCCGGGCGATATGGCGTAAACTGTAAGGGGAATCCGTCAGCCCATGCAAGAACACCACGGCTCCGACTGGCGCTCCATCGGGTTCGAGCACATAGGATCTATTCCAATCTCGCGAAAAGCTTTCCGGATAGACGGGGCTGCCCTCGAAATAGCGATTGACCGGAATGCGCTCGTCCGCATCGAGCTTTTGGCTCACTTCATGCCGCACATCCGCGAAAATCTTGTCTTCAGCCTTGAGATAATCGGCCCAACTGGCGCCATCGATAACATTAGCCTTCATCTCATGCGGCACGAAGGTGTGCCACGGCTCGAGAGGCGCTCCGCTTTGTGAATGGTAGATGCGGACAGCGACCAGAGTCACGATGACCACGGCGAGCAGCAGTGCGGTCCGCTTCATAATCTTCATCAGCCGGCCACGCACGGTCCCGTTTCTCCTTTCTCCATCATGGCGCCAAAACTGGCGGCTTATCCGCCGTCAGCCATTCGATTCGAGCGCAAGCAAAACACGATAGCCGCACCTTGTCGATAGGGCTGACGCTGCGGACCATAATTCGGACATAAAGCCAAGTGTTGAACGTAGCGCTGAGCGAGGCATGTAAGCGACGCGATATTTAAAGCCCAATAATTCTGCGCTATTATTGATTGGGACATGCTCCAGCTCTTCGAGATTGAGCATTTCCTTTTCGATCCCGTGATTCCAAGGGATCGGGAAGCGCACTTGTATTCTTTGCGTTGAGGCCATGATGCGTTTTGCAGTTCTGATTCTGGCCTGTGGCGTTTTGGTGGGATGCGCCGGCCGTCCCGCCGGCGTACTCACTCCGGTTGAGCAGAGGGCACCCAATGCCACGCGGATTGATCTTCTCGTCGCAACTACCCGGGCACCTTCAAAGGATCAAGGCATCCTCTTTCGGGAGAGCGCGCAAACGGAATTTCCTTGACCGAGATTGCCGTCTCCATTCCGCCAGATGAGCGGCGGCAAGTCGGTCGACGGGCGGCAAGAGCAGGTCTGGCTCAAACAGCATTTGCCACGCGATCGGCGCGTTCTTGTCTTTGTGCAAGGCTTCAACACGCATTTCGATGACGCTGTCTATCGATTCGCGCAAATCGTCCATGATTGTGGCGTGGATGCGGCACCTATTCTGTTCAGATGGCCATCGCGGGGCAGTGTTTTCGAGTATGTCTACGACAGCGAGAGCACGAACTTCTCGCGCGACGCGCTCGAAGAAACCCTTCAACGCTTGGCAAGAGATCCGAACGTTGGCGAGGTTATCGTCATGGCCCATTCCATGGGCGCGTGGCTCGTCACAGAATCTTTGCGTCAAATGGCGATCCGAGACGGACATGTGACGCCGAAACTACGCAATGTTATTTTTGCCTCGCCTGATCTCGATGTCGATGTGTTCGCTACGCCGTGGCGGAGCATGGGGCCAAACCGTCCCCGCCTGACTGTTTTTGTCTCCCGGAGCGATCATGCTTTGCGGGTATCGCGTCGTCTTGCTGGCAATGTCGAGAGGCTCGGGCAGATCGATCCAATGGCCGAGCCGTACCACTCTGCGCTGACAAACTCCGGGATTGTCGTGATCGATCTGACGGGGTTGCAAAGCGCCGACCCTCTCAATCACGCGAAATTCGCCGACAACCCCGAGGTCGCCAGCTTATCGGCGAAAGGCTGATCGCCGGCCAGACCATCTCGGGTTCCGATGTCAGTTTCGGCGAGCGAATCAGTGAGTTCGCCACGGGTGTCGGCGAGACTGTAGGTGGCGCGGCGGGCGTTGCCCTCAGTGCTCCGATTGCCGTTCTTGATCCCAATACGCGACGAACCTATGACGCGCAGGTCGGGCAATTAGGCCGTGCTGTCGATGAAACCGTCGGCTCGGCGACAGATCAGTAGCGCCCCTCAAGGCTCGAACAGCACCGCCGCAGCCAGGATCAGGGCGACCGCTAAAAGCGAAAGGCCCGCCGCGGGCCACTGCCGGAGTCGCAAATCCATTCGTTCAAACGCGGCGCCGAAGGCGGTGCTCGCGTCGAAGGCAGCCTCCCCCGCGACGATGATGTCTCCTTCGGGGATGCGCGGCAGGCGGTGCCCCCAGAGCCACAATCCGAGGGCCAGCGCGGCGCCGCTCAGCGCCGGCCAAAGCGCCTCCAGGACCGTTGCAGGGGTGAGTGCATCGGCGATGTCGCCACCGATGGCGGGATACAGCAGCCAGGGGATGACGACGGAGGCCAGCGCCATTGCCAGCCAAGGCCAGACGAG
>VDMG01000054.1 GCA_006514895.1 Beijerinckiaceae bacterium | reverse complement strand
GGGTGCTGATTCCACGAGAGGAAAGCAACGCCATGAACAGGCTTATCACATCCACCGCGATTCCTGCGAGAGCGGTCAAGATCGAAGCGCTGGCGAATATGACGGCGAGTTTCGACAGTTTCTGCCTTGCCTCTGGGATCGAGGCACTTGCCGAGATGGCTGAACATAGCCGGTGAGTGCTCCGATCAAAGGGTTGGCAGCAAGGACCTTGCCTTGCTCATTGAGCACCAGCGCCGGGAGGCCTAGAGCGGCGAGCGTTTCGCTGGCGATACGCGCCCGCTCCAGCTGCAGGCGCGCCGACATCAATGCGCTACGGGGGGGACGCAGTTCGTCGAGTTTCTGGACGATGGCGCGTTCCACAGGTCCGCGTTCGGTGCGTCGCGTCATGGCGAAAGACACGTTTTCGCCCGTTTGGGATCGGAATAGCCGTGGCCACAACCCATCCGATGCCCAGCGGACGCCAAAAGTCGCGGAAGAGCGGTTCTAGATTCAATTCATCGGGAGTAAAACGTCGAGCGTGGTCAAAAATCCGGCATGGCGTGCGGCAAACGAGCGAGCTGCGGCTTGTCCACGCCAGAGCCAACCTTCGCTCGCCATTCTTTCCGCGCGGTCATAGTTCTCAGGCGAAGCGGTCAATATTGAAGGTCGGCTTTGGTGATAAACAGCGTCCCTCGGTGGCCTCCGCAATTCGTCCAAGCTCGTCAAGTACGCCCGGCCAAAACTCCGGCACGAGGGAACATTCGTAGATTCGATCAACGAGTTCCGGGTCCATGGGTTGCTTGTCCAGATAACGGCGTAAGCACCAATTAGGCTTAGATAGTACTCTCCATTTGACCGTTTTGAAAAGGCGGAGCATCCCTGCCGTTCGCAAGGCTCACGGCGTCAGCGATCGCGCAATCCCCCTCATCTCAAGCCGCCGGACGTATGAGGCCTTGTAAGGTTCTCGGGCCCAACCGGACAAAAATGTTTCACGTGAAACACTTTTGACCGATTGGACGGCGCAATCGGTCAGTCCTAGCGAGCATTAACATCCCGCGCGTCATAGAGCCAATCGTAACGGGCGAGCATCTTTTCAGGTCCAAGCGCGCGCAAGGCTGTATCGCGAAGCAAGGCGGCGGGACCGCCAAGATGATAGATGGCGGCTTGCCTGCGTGACTCTTTTTGCACGCGCGCCGCGCGGGCCAGCCGGGCTTCTTGGTAGCCTAGAAGACTCGCCTCGATGTTTTTCCCGTGCGCCAAAACCTCGCCCAAAACGCTTGCATCCTCAATTGCCTGGGCCGCGCCCTGGGCTAAAAACGGCAGCATGGGATGCGCCGCGTCGCCAATCAGCGCGACACGCCCCGATACAAAGCGCGCTATCGGATCGCGATCCGCGAGGGGCCATTTCCGCCACTCGGCTGCAGCGCGCAGCAAATCCCTCGCGGTTTTGTCCCAGCGCGCAAAACGCGCTTCGAGAAATTTTGCCTCGCCGGGGCTCGACCAGAATTCGTCATCATCGGGGCGAAAATCCTCGTCCACGATCGCGACGACATTGACGAGTGTGCCGCCGCGCAAGGGATAATGAACAAGATGCGCCTTGCGCCCGAGCCAAAGATTGGTTTCTTGACGGCGCATCGCGGCCGGGACGCGATCGGCCTCTATGGTCGTGCGCCAGGCGGTCCGCCCCGAAAATCTCAAATGATCGTCGCAAAACCTCTGCCGCACAAAAGAGCGCAAGCCGTCGGCGCCGATCAGGCAATCGCCCGCCTCCTTCAGCCGGACGGCGCCATGCGCGATGGCCACCGCGACACCGTCTTTTCCGGAGGCAAAGCCCGCGACCGCGGCTCCCGCCTGCAGCCTTATGCCGTCCTCATGCGCAACCGCTTCCAGAAGCGCGCGCTGCAAATCGGCGCGGTGAAGGGCGAGATAGGGCGCTCCCCAGCGCGCCTCCGCGCCGTCGAGCGGCATGCGCGCAAGGGTCGCGCCATCCCGCGCGCGGCGGATTTTGATCGCTTCCGGGGCAAGCGCGAAGGGCGCCAGGTGCACCAGCACGCCGAGCCTTCGCAGAATCGCGCTGGCGTTCGGCGAAAGCTGAAGCCCTGCCCCGGTCTCGTCGAGGACTTTCGCTTTTTCGAAAAGACTCACCCGCCAGCCCGCGCGCGCAAGGCATAAGGCCGTGCAAAGGCCGCCGATGCCGGCGCCGGCGATCACCGCATGCGGCGGGTTCATACTAACAATCGCGATGTCTCAGCCGTGCGCAACCGCTGGCTCTGTCGGCTCAAAAACACATTCCCGCGGTTCGCAGCCCCCGTGTAGAGTTTCGTCATAGGCGAAATGTGTCGAGCAATAAGGACAGATCGCATCATTGTCCTCGCCCATGTCGATGAAAATATGGGGATGGTCGAAGGGCGGCAAAGCCCCGACGCACATGAATTCCTTGGCGCCGACCCGCACTTGCGGAACGCCCGGCTGGTTGTGAAAATGCGGCGTGCTATGTGTGGCCATGATCTGTCCAGGGTCGTGGAAAAGAAAACGCGCGCACCATAAGCGGCCGCGCGTGCTTTGGGTAGCCCCCGGACACCGCGGCCCCGCCATGGACTTGGAGGCGAACAAAAATGAGTGGCGCACCGCCGGACTGGTATACGCGCGCCATGGGGCATATCTGGCTGCCCTATACGCAGATGAAGACGGCGGCTTACCCGCTTCCGGTGGCACGCACGCAGGGAAGCAGGATTTTTCTGACCGATGGCCGCGAGCTCATCGATGGAATCGCGAGCTGGTGGACCGCCTGCCACGGCTATAATCACCCCCATATTCGCGCGGCGGTCGAAGAGCAGCTCGCAGTGATGCCGCATGTCATGTTCGGCGGGCTGGTGCATGAGCCGGCGCTCACTCTGGCGCGGCGGCTTGTGGGGCTGCTGCCTCCGGGGCTTGACCACGTTTTCTTCTGTGACAGTGGGTCGGTCGCGGTCGAGGTCGCGATGAAGATGGCGGTGCAGTATTGGCTAAATAATGGTGTTACAGAACGATCCCGTTTTGTTGCATTCAAGGGCGGCTATCATGGCGATACATTTGCGGCCATGTCGGTCTGCGATCCCGAGGAAGGGATGCACGCCCTCTTCGCCAAGGTCATGCCGCGACAAATCATCGCGAAGCTTCCAGTCGATCCTTCATCGACGCAAGTCTTCGATTCGCTGCTTGAGCGGCACGCGGAAAATCTTGCCGGCATCATCGTCGAGCCCTTGGTGCAAGGCGCGGGCGGCATGCTGTTTCACGATGCGAACGTGCTGCGGCATTTGCGGGCGGCGGCGGTCCGGCACGGCCTGCTGCTGATTTTCGACGAGATTTTCACCGGTTTTGGACGCAGCGGAACGATGTTCGCTTGCGAGGCCGCGGGCGTTGTTCCGGACATTATCACGCTCTCAAAAGCCTTGACCGGCGGAACGCTGGGGCTTGGCGCCACGATCGCCACGAAGAAAGTGTTTGAGACTTTTCTTTCCGATGCGCCAGACCATGCGCTGATGCATGGCCCGACATTCATGGCCAACCCGCTCGCCTGCGCCGCCGCCAATGCCTCGCTCGATCTTTTTGAAAGCGAACCGCGTCTTGCGCGAGTCGCGGCCATTGAAGCGGCGCTTACCCGCGATCTCGAACCCGCGCGAAATTTTCCGCATGTCACCGACGTGCGGGTGAAGGGCGCGATCGGCGTCGTCGAACTCGACCGCATCGATGATCTCGGCGAATTAAAACGCCGGTTTGTCGAGGCGGGCGTTTTTGTGCGGCCTTTTCGAAATATTGTCTATCTGACGCCAGCCTTTACGATCGGCGAGGAGGATCTCAAACGCCTCACCGGCGCGGTTGCCTCGGTTCTTGAACAATGGACCCGGCTTTAGCGCCCGTATCAAAATCGCCGTCCTCATCCTGAGGAGCAGGCAAAGCCTGCGTCTCGAAGGAGAGAAGCGAGGGGCGCCCTCGCCCTTCAAGACAGCCCTTCGGGCTTCTCTCCATTCGCTCACTTCCATTG
>VDMG01000258.1 GCA_006514895.1 Beijerinckiaceae bacterium | reverse complement strand
CCAGAAATCCTCCGTTCTTCAACCCGCTTAATCTGTCTCACAGGCGCTGACGCCGGACACCCTCAGCCTCTCAATCATCTTCCCCGTGATTGGCTTTTCCCCGTTCAGCACCCGCCCGAGATAAGGCGACTGACACCCAGCACCTTTGCCAGCTTGTTTCGACTGCCCACCAGGCTCAGAAGCTCCCGCGCACTTTGAAGCCATTTCGAGTTTACCGCCGCGACCGGCTCAGTTTCGTGGCGGCTTCCTCCCCGATGTACTCGCGGCCTCCTTCCCAATCGGTAGATGTGTGAGAGCGAATATGTGGCGGCGGCGGAGCGGTCCACGCTGATCATATTCGCCGCCCCAGAATTTGGTTTCCTGATGAAGGTGGTATCTGACCAGACTGCGGCCATGTGATTTCAGCCAGGACGCAGGGACTTTCTCGTCGCGTTCGCGGTCAAATGCGTGATCCTTCGCATCGATTGCTCGCTTGAAATAAGGCGCCGCCGAACGTGGCTCCCGCCGCCGCCAAAGCTCATCTGAGCTAGTCAAGGTCGAAGCCAAGGCGTTCCGTCGTGAATTTTACGGAGAGAAATGATTAACGTATTAATCGCGGCTCTCGCGCTCACTCACCAATCTCACGTTGCGGCGAATTCGTGCAGAACGTTTGATGGACGTTGCTATCGAAATTGCTTCCGAACTCGGTAGCACGGCTCGGGACGGAAACGAGCGAAGAACCACTCGGGGTTCAAAAAGACTAAACAAACAGGGACCTTAGGGGACTTGTAGTAACC
Source organism: Beijerinckiaceae bacterium (assembly GCA_006514895.1). Taxonomy (GTDB): domain Bacteria; phylum Pseudomonadota; class Alphaproteobacteria; order Rhizobiales; family Beijerinckiaceae; genus Methylocapsa. The sequence goes on along the minus strand of VDMG01000258.1, from coordinate 3,231 downwards.
CGCCGGGACGGTCGCGAACGAATTTCAAGACCGCTGCCTTAAACCACTCGGCCACCCTTCCGCGAACATCACATTCGCGCCGAAGCTCTTCGCTTAAAATGCTTTATTTGCTGTCTTCGAGTCCGCCAACATGCTTTTGGCTGTAGAGCTGCACGCCGAGTTGCCTGATCAGTTCCAATTGCGTTTCCAAAAAGTCGATGTGTTTTTCCTCGTCGATGAGGAGATCATCATAGAGTTCCTTGGAGACAAGGTCGTGGGCGGATACGCAATATTCCGCCGCCTCCGTGTAGAGCGCGCGCGCGGAAACTTCGGTGGCAAGGTCGCAGCGGATGATTTCCTCCACCGTTTGTCCGATCCGCAGGGGATCCAGGACTTGGAGGTTGGGAAACCCTTCCAGAAAAAGAATGCGAGCGACAAGGCTATCGGCATGGCGCATTTCCTCGATCGATTCTTCGCGCCATCTCTTCGCTAATTCCTTAAATCCCCAATTATCAAAGATGCGATAATGCAGCCAATATTGATTGATGGATGTCAGTTCGCTGCGTAAGCTGCGATTGAGATAGTCGAGAACTCTGTCGTCGCCCCTCATGATGCCGAGCTCCTTGATATGTTTCTTATGCCGGCCAAGCTGCGCTGGCGGCGAGTAGCCCGGCACCGCCACACAAGCACTATAAACGGATAAGCCGCCGCGAGAAAGACGGCCCTAGACGGAGCCGGTTAGCCACGGCGTGATACTGGCGGCAAAAGGCTACAGCGGGCAGAGAGACACGGTGTCCATCTCGCAATTTGCCCGACGCGAAGGTTTGGCTGATGGCGTCTTTTTCGCCAAGGTCTCGTCGATGACCGTCCTCACGGTTGTGATGCAACGCCCGCAATTCAGACTGCACCCGAGACATTTGTAGACCGCACTTGGCGTCCGCGGACAGGCCTCGCTGGCGAGGGCGGCTCGTATCTCTGAGTCTGTAAGGACGTTGCAAGAACAAACGATCATCAAGGCACCAAACAGGAAACCAAAGGATGCGCAGGAACGCGGCTAGCTAACTGATCGTTTAATAATAAGCAAGACCAGAATGGCATATTACAACAATTCCAAATTAGAATGGCCGCTCTCGCTAGATTAGATTTGCTCGAAACAAAAGTTACGTAGTACGCAACGCCCTGGCCGTTATGTGAGGCGGAGCAGCCGATACACGGCTCGAACGCCTACGGCACGACGAGCAAAAGGCGTGCCGCGATCGCCGCTTGCCTATTTTCAGCATATATGGTGTCGCGGAGCGGCTAAAAAAGGGAATCTTGCCGCGCCGATGATAAACCATATTTTTAAAAAAATCCGCGACGCGATGCGCGGGCGGGAAAGCCGGACTTTCCTTGAAACCCCGGCGGGCGTAAGCTGGACTTATGCCGCCATGGAAGCGCTCTCCGCGCGCTATGCCTCGGCGCTCGCCGGGCTCGGGCTTAAACCCGGCGGCCGCGTCGCCGCGCAGGTGGAGAAATCGCCCGAGGCACTCATGCTCTATCTCGGCGCGATCCGTGCCGGGGCGGTTTTCTTGCCCCTCAACCCTGCCTATACAAGCACCGAGCTCGATTATTTTCTCGGCGACGCGGAGCCCACAATCCTTGTCTGCGATCCGTCGCGGCGCGACGGTTTGGCGCCGGTCGCGGCGAGGGCCGGTGTGCGATCGCTCGAAACGCTCAGCGCCGATGGTCAAGGCTCGTTGCCCGATCGAAGCGCCACCTGCCCTCCAGATTTCAGCGATGTCCCGCGCGGGCCGGACGATCTCGCCGCGCTCCTTTACACATCCGGCACCACCGGCCGTTCGAAAGGCGCCATGCTGACCCACGGCAATCTTGCCTCGAACGCGGAGGTGCTCGCAAGTTTCTGGCGCTTTTCGCCGGACGACGTGCTGCTTCACGCGCTTCCCATCTTTCACACGCATGGGCTTTTCGTCGCCATCAACACGCTGCTTTTGAGCGGCGGCAAAATCCTCTTCATGGCGAAATTCGATCCCGGCCTGTGCTTGGCGCTGATGCCGCGCGCGACCACGATGATGGGCGTGCCCACCTTCTACTCGAGGCTCCTGCAACATAAGGATTTGTCGCGCGAGCGCACCGCCCATATGCGGCTTTTCATTTCCGGCTCCGCGCCCCTTCTCGAAGAGACCCGCCGCACCTGGTTTGAGCGGACAGGGCATGCCATCCTCGAACGCTACGGGATGACCGAAGCCAACATGATCACCTCCAACCCCTATGACGGCGAGCGCAGGGCCGGAACCGTGGGCTTGCCATTGCCGGGAATCGCCGTGCGCATCGCGGAACCGGACACCGGCGCGGTTATCGCGGAAGGGAAAACCGGCGTCATCGAGGTCAACGGGCCCAATGTCTTCAAGGGCTATTGGCGCAATCCTGAAAAGACCGCGCAAGAATTTCGCAGCGACGGCTTTTTCATCACCGGCGATCTCGGCAAGATAGATTCAGAAGGCTATGTGCATATCCTTGGGCGCGCCAAGGATCTCATCATTTCAGGCGGTTTCAACGTCTACCCAAAGGAAGTCGAGACCGAAATCGACGCGCTTGCAGGCGTCGCCGAGAGCGCGGTCATCGGCCTGCCCCATAGCGATTTTGGCGAGGCGGTCGTAGCGGTTGTTGTGCCCGTGCCCGGCGTCTCTCTCGACGAGCAATCTGTGCAGGACACCCTCGCAAAAAGGCTTGCCAAATTCAAATTGCCCAAGTGCGTGATCTTCGTCGATGACGTGCCGCGCAATGCGATGGGCAAGGTGCAAAAAAATCTTTTGCGCGAGACTTTTAAGGACCTGTTCGTGGCACGCGCGCCGGTTTGAGATCCCCGGCGGCGACATGGCCCGGCTGAAGCAAATCCTAAGAAAATACGATCCAAATCTTCGATGAGCGCCCTAGATCCGCGCCCATCGACACAACTGTTGCGTTCAAGAATAACAGATAACTGCTAAGGTTTCGCAGAGAATATTCTTCTCCAAAGAAATCGATATCGGAAGATCGACCTAAACATTGCCGGACGTTTAAGTCCCTTTACCACGCAAAATTACTATCATGTTTATCTGCTACAGGGATGGACCTCGTATGGCGAAGACTTGGTTTCACCTCGAGCGGAGTGAAAAAGGGCCAAGGAGACCCGGTAATTCTATTTTCCGCATCTCTGTCGGGCCAAGCGCGCAGCACGCATTCTAGAGCGCCGGACATTCAGGTTGAATCGAA
>VDMG01000266.1 GCA_006514895.1 Beijerinckiaceae bacterium | reverse complement strand
ATGTGATGGTCATGGAATTATTTGTTGAGGCGTGCGCCATGGAAGAACATCAACTTTAATCTTGTTGTTCTCGCGAGCGAAATGTTTTCGCAGAGCGCAGCCGCTGCTTGCCAGAAGAGTCTGGGGGCTCGCTCATGGATTCGAAGTCGCGCGGCACGCGAGAACCCCGCTCGTTTTGATCCGCATCTATGACGGATCCGGCAGGCGGTCAATTCATATTAGACTAATCTTGGATTCTCCCGCCTCAAGCGGTTGCGACACGTCGGCCGTGCTCGTCGACAACGCGCTCACCGTCCTCCTTAAAAAATTCGCCTTGCTGCGGCGGCAAAAGGTCGAGCACAAGTTCGGAGGGCCGGCAGAGTCTGACCCCTTTTGGCGTAACCACGATCGGCCGGTTGAGGAGGATGGGATGCGCTTCGAGCGCGTCGAGCAAGGCGTCCTCGGAAAGATTCTTGTCGTTAAGGCCCAATTCGCGAAAAATGGATTCCTTGTCGCGCAGCAGGGCACGCAGCGGCACGCCCATTCGCGCCGCGAGCTGGCGCAGCAAGACACGCGTGGGAAAAGTCTTCAAATATTCGACGATATGCGGCTCGACGCCGGAATTACGGATAAGGCCGAGCGTATTGCGCGATGTGCCGCAGCGGGGGTAATGGTAGATAATCACATCCATCGGGTCATGCCACATGCGGGCTGCGGCTCGCCGCGCCCTCGGTTTGGCCGATTCCGCGCAACCGCGCGGCGAGTGTTAATTGGTCGAGGCTTTTCAGCGGCAAGTTGCGAAACAAGGAAATTCGCCGTTCGAGGTAATAAAATGCCATATCGAAGGCCGCTTCTTTCCGGATGTCCGTTCCTTGCACGGCGGCCGGATCCTCGATGCCCCAATGCGCCGTCATCGGCTGGCCCGGCCAGACCGGGCAGGTTTCACCCGCCGCATTGTCGCAGACAGTGAACACAAAATCCATGACCGGCGCGCCCGCTCCCGCGAATTCTTCCCAGCTCTTCAAGCGCAGACCATCGGTTGGATAACCCCGGCTTTCAAGTACCTTGATGGTGAAGGGATTGATTACGCCCTTGGGCTGGCTGCCCGCCGAGAAGGCGTGGAAGCGCCCTGCTCCGTCCTTATTCAGAATCGCTTCGGCGAGGATCGAACGGGCACTGTTGCCGGTGCAGAGAAATAAGACATTGATGACGTGTTCAGACATCGGCGGCCACCTTTGCCGGAAAACCCGCGCGATCGGCCATGACCGGTTTACACGCTGCCGACTCGCCGCCGCAGCAATCCTCGGCGAGAAAAGCCGCGAGGTGCCGGATTTCGGCGAGATCGGCGCGATAAACGATCGAGCGGCTGTGCCGCTGCGCGTTGGTCAGCCCTGCCCTCGTCAAGCCGGCAAGATGCGCCGACAAAGTATTGTGCGCGATGCCGATCCGCCTTGCAATTTCGCCCGCAGGCAGTCCCTCCGGCTCGTGTTTGACCAAAAGGCGGAACACATCGAGACGGGTTTTTTGCGCCAGCGCGGCCAAGGCCTGAATAGCCTTCCCGGATTCCATCTGTCTATAATATCCGACATATCGAAATATACAAGGAATAAAGAGGCTCCCCGACACGGCGCTGGTGGGAGTTGGGATCATTCCCACTATGGTGTATTTCATACTCGACAGTGAAAATCATTTTCTAGCGACCCGAACGCGTCCAAGCCTCCAAAGGGCGTCCCCGCATAAGCCTCCGGCCGGAAGCCCCATGAGCAAACAAGAAAAATCCCTGTTCATGACCTTTCTGATGACTCCTGACATGGCCAATTTTTCCGGTCATGTGCACGGGGGTACAATCTTGAAACTGCTCGACCAAGTACCTACGCTTGCGCCGCGCGATACTGCAAGAACTATGTGGTGGCAGCCTCGCTCGACCAGGTGATCTTCAAGGAGCCGATCAAGGTCGGCGAATTGGTAACCTTCAGGGCCAATGTCAACTATGTCGGCCGGACCTCGATGGAGATCGGGATGAAGGTGATGATCGAACGGCGGCTCTTCGAAGCGGGCAAGATGCGCAAGAAGATGCGCAACGAGATCATGGAAAGAAATAAGGCGCTGCACGTCGGGATACCGGAGTAACGAAGGCGCCGTCATTGCCAGCTCATTATCTGCCGGTGACAAGCAGGATCTTTCCAAGGTGCGAGGATGATTCCATCATTTCATGCGCCTGACGCGCTTGTTCAAGCGGGAAAGTGGCAAAGATCACTGGCTTCACCAAGCCTTTTTCGATGAGCGGCCAGATTTTTTCGCGCAAAGCAGTGGCGATTTCGGCTTTCTGCTGCACGGTGCGCGCCCGCAGGGTCGACCCGGTCAAGGTCAGGCGGCGCAGCATGATCGGGCGCACATCGAAATTCTCGACTGTCGCCGATTGCAAGAAGCCGATCTGAACGAGCCGGCCTTCCATTGCCATTACGGACAGATTGCATTGAAGATAAGTCCCGCCGACAATGTCGAGCACGACATCGACGCCATGTTTGCCGGCGATTTTTCTCACCTCATCGACAAAATCCTGGGTTTTGTAGTCGATCGCGAAATCGGCGCCAAGCGTCTTGCAAAATGCACATTTGGCGGCCGAGCCGGCGGTGGTGATAACGCGCGCGCCATGCTGCTTGGCCAATTGGATCGCGGTTGATCCAATGCCGCTCGATCCGCCATGCACCAGAAACGTTTCGCCTGGAGCTAGCTTGCCGCGCGACAAAACATTGTCGAAAACGGTGAAATAGTTTTCCGGAAGTCCCGCCGAAGCGACAACCCCCAGGGCTTTCGGGGCTGGCAGACAGAGCGAGGCATGCGCAAGCGCATATTCGGCATAGCCGCCCGAACCGACGAGAGCGCACACGTCGTCGCCCTTAGCGGGCGTGCTCACGCCCTTCCCATGCGCGGCGACCCGGCCGGCGATCTCGAGGCCCGGAATATCGCTCTCGCCCGCGGGCGGCGGATAGACGCCTGCGCGTTGCAGGCAATCGGGACGATTGACGCCCGCAGCAGCGACTTCAATCAAAACTTGGCCAGGTCCTGGTGTCGGTACCGGCGCCTCACCCATTCTTATGACGCCCGGGCCTCCATGGCCTTCGAAATATATCTGCCGCATCATGAGCTTGATTTTTCCGCCACGCTACTTCCAAACCAGAAACGAATTCCAGTTAGGCAGGTTTCATGAAGAAATAGACGGTCAGCACGATGCCAACCGCGACGACGAAGCCTTTGACGATTTGCGCGGGCACCCGCCGTGCCGCGTGCAGTCCGGCGTAGCCTCCGGCGATCGCGCCAACCGCGACGATGATCGTCCATCGCCAATGAACGAGACCGGCAGTGATGAAGGTGGCGACCGCTGCCGCGTTCATCAGCACCGCGAGAAGAATTTTCAAGCTGTTCATCAGCCAGATGTTGCGTAGCCCGAAAAGAGTGAGCGCGGCAAGCATAAGAATGCCAATGCCGCCGCCAAAATAGCCGCCATAGACGGCGACTAAACCCTGAACGGCGAAAATCCCGGCTCGATTCAACCTGAATTTTTTCCCGCTGATAGGCATGAAATTTCCGCCCGCGAAGACCGCCGTCGCGAAAAGAATAAGCCAGGGCACGATCCGGCTGAAAACGGATTGCGGCGTGACGAGAAGCAGAATGCCGCCCACGAACCCGCCCACAAGACTGATCGCTCCGAGAGCAGGCACGTTGACGCGGTTGTCTGCCGACGCCGCCACGAGACCGTCGCGCGCGGCATAGCCCGTCGCGATCTGGCCCGGGAACAGCGCTACGGTGCTCGACGCATTGGCATCGATCGGCGGCAATCCGGCGGCGATGAGCGCCGGAAAGGTGAGAAAGGAGCCCCCTCCGGCAACGGCATTGATGAAGCCCGCCGCGAAAGCCACGAGAGCCACGATGACAGAAATCATTACGCCGCTTTCGTTTCTGGTTTTCTTCCACGCATCGCCGGTAGAGCCGCGTGGAAAATATCAGGCCGCAGCGTAGAGCACCTCCAGGCGAAAGCAAATAC
>VDMG01000244.1 GCA_006514895.1 Beijerinckiaceae bacterium | reverse complement strand
GCGGTCATCCCACCGCGCAAAACCCGCAAAACCCAGTACAATTACGACAAGGCCATCTACAAGCAGCGCAACATCATCGAACGCATGTTCTGCCGCTTCAAAGACTGGCGGCGCATCGCCACGCGCTTCGATCGCAACCTTAAAAGCTTCATGGCCGCAATCGCTCTCGCCGCGATCGTCATCTGGTGGCTATAATGAGTCCGGACCCTAGTTACCGAACAGCGTATCGAAAAAGTTTTGCTTTCCGGATTGAGCCCCGCGCTTTTGTCCCGGAGCCCTGGCGTTGGGAATGTCCGCCGGAGGCACCGGCACATCGTCGGGGACATGCGAAGCTGCGCGCATCGCATCGTCGCGTTGAACTGGTGACCCCTCCGGCGGTGGGGAAGGGGGAGCTGTGATTTCCCGCGCCTGGCCTGAGAATGGCCCGCCAGGCAAGCCAGGCAGCGACCACCCACTGTTTTCCGCCACGGGCGCGGTACCGGGCGGTGGCCGGCCATACCCCTGCCAAATGCCGTCGGGAAGCGGCTGCGGCGGCACGCCTTGATGCGCGGCCCGCATAAAACGCGACCAGATTTCTACGGGAAGATTGCCACCAGAAGCTTTTTTCGTAGGCGAATTGTCATCGTTGCCGAGCCAGACGCCGGTGATGAGATGGCTCGTATAGCCGATGAACCAGGCGTCGCGCCAATCCTGGCTCGTGCCGGTTTTTCCCGCCGCCTGCCAGCCCGGCAGCGAGCCCTTGCGCGCCGTGCCGGTCAACAAGGTTTCCTGCATCATGGTGTTCATCATCGCCACATAATTGGGATCGATGACCCGGCCGTTGTTGGTGCCTTTGCGCTGATAGAGGAGCTTGCCGGAGGCGGTTTTCACCTTCGAAATGATCTGCGGCTGAACGCCGATGCCGCCATTGGCGAAGGCCGCGTAGGCGGTCACGATTTCGAGCGGTGTGACTTCGGAAGTACCGAGCGCGATCGACGGATTGGCGGAAAGATCGGACTCAATTCCAAGCCGGTGCGCGACCCGGACGATCGCCTTGGGGCCGACTTCGAGGCCAAGGCGCACCGCCACGGTATTCAAGGAAAGCGACAGCGCCTTGGTGAGGGTGACCGGGCCGAAATACTCGTGCGAGTAATTTTCCGGCTGCCAGCCTTTTACGTTGATCGGCGCGTCTTCGCGGACCGTGTCCGGGGTCAGGCCGCTTTCGAGCGCGGCGAGATAAACGAAAGGCTTGAAAGCGGAGCCAGGCTGCCGCTTCGCCGCAACCGCTCGGTCGAATTGGCTGTCGGCGTAATTGTGGCCGCCGACCAGCGCCTTGATCGCGCCATCGGGGGCGAGCGCGACGAGCGCGCCCTGGCCGACGCCAAAGGCGGCGCCTTTGCGATCGAGCGCCTCAGTGAGCGCGGCTTCCGCCAGCGCCTGCAGGCCGCCGTTGAGCGTCGTCGAGACAGTAATATCTTCATCGATGGCGCCGATTGTATCGTCGAGCGTGTCCATCACGAAATCCGCGGCGTAATTGGTCGCACTCGCGTTTTGGTCCCGGACGGCTTGCGCCGGATGGGCCAGGGCGAGTTTCGCCATCGCTTCGGTGATGAAGCCTTCCTCACGCATCGCCTCGATGACTTGCCCAGCTCGTTCGGCGGCGCCAGCCGGATTGTGATTTGGCGCCAGACGCGTCGGCGCCTTCATGAGCCCGGCGAGGATGGCCGCCTCCGGCAGCGTCACGTTGCGGGCGCCGTGGCCGAAGTATTTTTGCGCCGCCGCTTCGACGCCATAGGTGCCGGAGCCAAAATAAACGCGGTTCAGATACAATTCGAGAATCTGATTTTTCGAATATTTGTGTTCAAGCCAGAGGGCAAGGATCGCTTCTTGGATTTTGCGAGAAACGGTCCTTTCCTGGGTCAGAAAGAGGTTCTTGGCGAGCTGTTGCGTCAAGGTCGAACCGCCCTGCACCATGCCGCCGCCCGCGAGATTACGAAAAAGGGCGCGCGTAATTCCATAAGGGTCGATTCCGAAATGCGAATAAAAGCGGCGATCCTCGATCGCGATAAAGGCTTTTGGCAGGTAAGGGGGCAGGTCGGCGATCCGCACTGCGGCGCCGCCCGTGTCGCCGCGATTGGCAAGTAAGGCGCCAGTCTCGTCGAGAATCGCGATGTTTGGCGGCCGTTTCGGCACCGCAAGGGCGTCGATGGGTGGCAGTTTCGTGGCTTGATAGGCAATAACGCCGGCGCCCGCAACAGCGGCCCAGACGGTTGCGATCATGCCCCAATAGATGAGAAAAGCCACCGGCGACCGGCGTTTCCGGCTTGAGGCTCGCGATCTTCCGGCACGGCGGGGCACGCGTTCACCGATCCTTACGTCGTTTTAGCAAGATTTGGTTTTCGAACGAATGGCCGATGTTTCCCGGAGATTGGCCAAAGACCGGCTCGCGGCGCTCCGCCGTCTTGCGCTTTGCCATCACAAACGGGCCGCGCGCTGCCAAAATCGAGTGGAACAGTTTTCCGGAGCATTGCTTCCCGGCCGGGGCAATTTTTTTTATGTTAATTCCGGCGGATTAAGGGCAGGTAAAGGGCCGGCGACCTTGCGGGAAGCTTCGCGCCTGCCCGTGTACAACTTCTGGTGGATCATCGCGGCGACTTGCGATTTGGCGGCGGCCGCGCCAAAGTCCGCCCCCGGGCGCATCCAAGGCGCGCACGGGATGGACCGAACCAGAGCAAGATCCCAGAAAGTTGCAGACTTTTTGGATAAGATCATGCGAAAAAACAAATAGATAGAGACCGTGATCAATTCATCTTGAAAGCGATCATGGTCTAAAGCGCGATTGGACCACCCCATGAAAGTGACTCTCGAACGAGCGGCTTTGTTGAAGTCTCTTGGCCACGTGCATCGCGTCGTCGAGCGCCGCAACACGATCCCCATCCTGTCGAACGTCCTATTACGCGCTGAAGATCAAGCGCTGCTCCTCAAGGCGACCGATCTCGATCTTGAAGTCACCGAGCGGCTGGCAGCGGACGTCGGAGCGGCGGGCGCGACCACGCTTCCCGCTCATATCCTTTATGAGATCGTCCGCAAATTGCCGGACGGCGCTCAGGTTTCGCTCGAATCGAATGGCGAGCAAGGCCAATTGCAGCTGCGCTCCGGGCGTTCGCGGTTCAATCTTCAGTCCTTGCCAGAGGGCGATTTCCCGGACCTCGCCACGGGCGAACTCGGCCACGGCTTCACCCTCGCCGCCCTCGACCTCAAACGGCTGATCGACAAAACCCAATTCGCGATTTCCAATGAAGAGACACGCTATTACCTGAATGGCGTTTTTCTGCATACGATCGATGTGGAGGGCAATATGATGTTGCGCGCCGTCGCGACCGATGGGCACAGGTTGGCGCGGGTCGAAATTCCCGCTCCCAAAGGCGCGACCGGCATGCCGGGCGTCATCTTACCGCGCAAAGCCGTGGCGGAGGTGCAAAAACTCATCGAGGATCCCGGCGCGGAAGTCGGTGTCGAAATATCGGCGACCAAGGCGCGCTTCACCTTCGGCGATCCTTCCGCAAGCTCGGGACAAATCGTGCTGACCTCGAAATTGATCGACGGCACCTTTCCCGATTATGTTCGCGTGATCCCTTCCGGCAATGACAAGCGCCTCATTGTCGATCGCGCGCCTTTCGCGGCGGCGGTTGACCGGGTTTCGACAATTTCGTCGGAGCGTGGCCGCGCCGTCAAGCTTGCCCTCGCCGATGCGAAACTGACTCTTTCCGTGATCAATCCCGACTCCGGCTCGGCGATCGAGGAGCTCGATGTCGATTATGATTCCTCGCCGATCGACATCGGCTTTAACGCCCGCTACCTCCTCGATATTACCGAGCAGCTCGACGGTGACACGGTGCTGTTCAAGCTCGCCGACCCCGGTTCGCCCACTCTTGTGCAAGACCGCGATGGCGCTAGCGCGCTTTATGTGCTGATGCCAATGCGAGTGTGAGAAGAAAAAGTAACACCCGTCTCCAGTGTTTTGCCGGCTGGCGCAGTGAACGGGAG
>VDMG01000027.1 GCA_006514895.1 Beijerinckiaceae bacterium | reverse complement strand
GAGCAAACCTTTCTCTTGAAAGAGAATAGCCTTCGTAAACGTTATAGGTTGCGTCGAGATCGGCCAGCAACGTGTCCTTGATCTCGGTTCTATGCTAATTCTGCGGAAAAGCGGAACATCGAATGGAATTCCGGTCCGCTCCATCCGTGTGCAATTCGGCTTCCGGACAAGGATGTTTCAAACCGGGCCGCATTACACCCCGTCACGCCTTCCAAAAGCCCGCACGGAGATTTCTGCTACCTGTTTCATCAGGGGTATCTGATCAAGCGGCAAGTCCGAGGCAATGTCGCGACCGACGAGAGCCAATTGCTTCCAAGGCGAATGACGCATTTTGTCATCACCGCGCATCGCAAGGGCCGAAATCGCGCAAAGCCGCGCCCAAAAAAACCGTCGTTCAGGCAGATAAGCTTTCATAAGTTTGGCGACGCGCTGTTTGGAACCTTTGACAAGATAGAGCAAATCCTCCAACGCCTCGCCAACTTCAAACCATTGATACTTAAATTCACTGTCCAGTATATCGGCGTGCGCTCTTGCCACGGCAGTAGGATTTGTTTGTTCAGGTGGCAGACCAGCCAAGAGGCCCGTAACGATTTCCATTGGCGAAGCATGATCGGGATGAACCGGGCCAAGGCCGAGAGTCTCCACCACCTCGACCAATTTGAACGGCGGCAGATTTCCAGAGGTGAAATTGTCGGCAATCGCCAGTCTCAACATCCGAGTGATGCCAGCTAAATCTGTTTCCATCACCGGCATGGAGGACTTCATTTGACGAACCATGTCGTCTATCCCGGATTTTGATAGTTCCGGAAGAACCACGACATCGGCAACACCTGCAAGTTTCATCATGACGCTTACAAGTTGGTAATGAGTGCCCACTCTTTGTGTGACGAAGAGACTTCTCGTGCCCGACCCATCGCAGACTGAGACATAACACTTGATGACCCTTGGCAACTCCATTTTGACAGGCGGTAAGGTGTTTAACCGCATGGCCCTTATGGTTGCGTCGAGAAGGGCCTGTCGGGTCTGCGGCAGCCAAGGCCGCATTCGGACAAGCCGTTCGATCAGCGAACTCTCAACGGGAGTTCGCGTAGCGGATGCGGCCAAGCCTTCAGCCACCGACTGCGCGAGAACAGCATCAGGATGCAAAACGAATCCAGCGACAGCCTGATCAATGACCGCATTCTTACCGGCGATGAGCTCAAACAACAGCACGACGCTTGCCTCTGGCGGAAAGCTTGCCAAAAGGGAATTCATATATTCATAGACGTCAAACGGATTTTGTCCGGCCTGGTCGGCTACTTCCAACAGCGATGATACGATACCATTTCCGGCAACACCTTGCGTATCCGGCGGCGCCGCTTGTAGCGCCTCCGCCATTGCCTTCCTCAAACTATCGGGAACAGCCAATCCGGCATCGCTAAAAATTTTGCCGGTCATCATCATATCAATTGGATGCAGAGAATGACCTTCAATTGCGTTGTCCAATAGATCATAGATGGCTTGGATTTTTTCACGGGCTTTCGGGTCACCTCCATTGGAGTCTACTCTAAGGTCGCTCAGCTCAACAACCAAATCCGTCAAGCGTTCGTTATCCAGCGCACAACTTTCGAGATATTCAGCGAATAAATCGACAGGGTCCTCTTGACCAAACATTTCGGAATCGAAACCCGTCTCTTTTTGCATGGTCTGCCGTAGCATGGCGACCAGGTCTTCATCCATATTTTTTAACATGTCCAAGATGGGATTGGCCTGCCCCTTACCCTTTTGGGTCGACGCTTTCGCTTTCGATGGCTTACTAGCTTTAGTCGCCTTCTTCATCGATCCGATCCACAGATTCCCGCCCGTCTTCTCTCGATCTTTAGCCAAATCCGCATGAGCCGCCAAATGCAGACTAACCATATCCACCGATTCTAAATGGCGTCGCGCAGCCTGGATTTTTTGGTTTTACGCAGGTCGAGATGCTGATTCTCGATCGCCTGCTGAACTGTGTGAAGGACGCCTGAGCGGCCCCGACCAAAAATATCCGTCAATCAAGACTTTCGTCCCATTTGAACGACCTAGAGTTGTGATGGTATCAGGTCACACATGGCGGAATATGGCGACTGGAATCCCAAGGGCGCAGTCCTCAGCGATGTGACGGCCCAGAAGGAATATGGGGTGACCCGCGATTTCGTCGTGAAGGGCATCCAAGCCGGCAAACTTGAATACCGAGAAGGAGCGGTATGGGGCAACCCGTTCCTCAGGGTCCTTAGAAGCCAGCTGGAACTGTATATTATTGAACAGCTTTGTTCAGAATACTTGATGAATAAAAAGTCCAGTCTGAATTGCGAGCTATCAACAAGGAAATTGCTCATCTCAGGGAGAAACTGGCCGCACTTGAAGCGCGAAGGGTGGCACTCGAGCGCGTAATCAAGACATAGTTAAAACGGATGATCCCGCAGCGCGCCAGCACGTCAGGCTGTGGCGCATTGCAGAAATACCTTTGCGCATTTCACGCCTTTTCACCCTGTTCGCCGGCCAGCATGAGCTTCACTTGTCAGCTCGGCGATGAAGTCGTGAGGTCGAATTGGATCTGGACGACCGGGCGTCAGCTGCCGACCCAGGTTCTCCGCAACTATTCGGAAAATCGGATTGGAAATAACCGCTGACGTGGTCACGCTCTGGTTGGTATATTTTCTAGCTATCACTATACCCCGTGTTAAACAAAAAAAGAACTTGTCACTGAGAACAAAGCATGTACAATTCACCCATCGCAGCAAAATTTGCGCATGGGCCTCGCTCATGCCAGAAGGGAACATCGTCATGCCTCAAGCAAACCTCCGTCTCGTGGAAGGGACATCCGTGGACAAGACCAAGGCGCTCGACGCCGCGCTGTCGCAGATTGAACGGGCCTTCGGGAAGGGCTCGATCATGCGGCTCGGGAAAAACGAGAAGGCGGTCGAGATCGATACGGTGCCGACAGGTTCGCTTGGGCTCGACATCGCCTTGGGGGTCGGCGGCCTCCCGCGCGGAAGAGTCGTCGAGATTTACGGTCCGGAATCCTCCGGCAAGACCACTTTGACCTTGCATGTCATCGCCGAGGCCCAGAAAAAGGGCGGCGTTTGCGCCTTCGTCGACGCCGAGCATGCGCTCGATACGGTCTATGCGAGGAAGCTTGGGGTCAATCTTGAGGATCTTTTGATCTCGCAGCCAGATACCGGCGAGCAGGCGCTTGAAATCACGGATACGCTGGTGCGTTCCGGCGCGGTCGATGTTCTCGTCATCGATTCCGTCGCGGCGCTCACGCCGCGCGCCGAAATCGAAGGCGAAATGGGCGATAGCCAGCCGGGCCTCCAGGCGCGGCTCATGAGCCAGGCGCTGCGCAAGCTCACCGCCTCGATCTCGCGCTCGCAAACGACGGTGATTTTCATCAATCAAATCCGGATGAAAATCGGTGTCATGTATGGCAGCCCGGAGACCACGACGGGAGGCAATGCGCTGAAATTCTATGCGTCCGTCCGGCTCGACATCCGCAGGATCGGATCGATCAAGGAGCGCGACGAAGTCACCGGAAATCAAACGCGCGTCAAAGTCGTGAAGAACAAGGTCGCGCCGCCGTTTAAACAGGTCGAATTCGATATTATGTACGGCGAGGGCATATCCAAGACGGGAGAGCTGATCGATCTTGGCGTAAGAGCTGGCGTCGTCGAAAAATCCGGAGCCTGGTTCTCCTACGACAGCCAGCGGCTCGGTCAAGGCCGGGAAAACGCAAAGAATTTTCTCAAGGCCAATCCGCAGATCGCGGCACGCATCGAGCAAGAGATTCGCGAAAACTCCGGGCTCATCGCCGACCGCATTCTTGATGAAGCCGACATGGGCGGCCCGGCCGGGGAGACCGGCAGTTAAGATTTGCACAGCGCATGTTTTGTGTGGGTTATGATCATTGCGTTCTTCGCGCCGGGCCAATATCCGCCCGGCGCTGCCGCATTGGTTTTCCGGCGGCGCCGGTGCCCCAGGGGAGTTGCTGGTCCTGATGGAAAGCGCGGCCGCGGAAAGCGCTTGGTGGAAAACGCTTGGTGGAAAACGCTTGGATGGAAAACGCTTGGATGGAAAACGCT
>VDMG01000157.1 GCA_006514895.1 Beijerinckiaceae bacterium | reverse complement strand
GGGCGAAAGGCGCGTAAGGCAAAAGGGAGTCGAAGCGGTCAGGTGCATGGAACTTGTGCCGAGTGTGCCGACGCCGAATCCAACGCCTGAAGTGCCGAGTCTGCCGAACTGGCCGGATTGGGTAAACGCATCTAATGGCGGAGTTGATCCAAATGATTGTGAAGGCGTCGAGCCGCAAAGCGAACGTTTAGATGATTTGAGAGAACAGGCCGATATTGCGGAAGGGATTTAAGATGGTGATCGAGACGGCAATAAAATAAGCGAATACAAACGACGCCGGGGCAAGGCTATTCCATCCCGGTCAATTCGGCTTATGCCGCGAATTTTAGCGGGTTCCTGAACGATTTGAACAATGCGGGCGTCGATCTTAGCAATGTGCAAATCTTCAACTTCCGCAACGTGCGCGGTTCCGATAGCACGCTGTCGGCTCATGCGTTTGGGTTTGCCATTGATGTCGATCCGAACGGACGGATGACGACCGCGAACTTGCCGGACAACATCAACCAAATCGCACAGAACAACGGGCTGACCTGGAGCGGAACGTGGCATGGGGCGAGTTATGACCCGGCACATTTCGAGGTAGGGCCGGGCGCGGGGTCTGTTCCCTCTGATAGTGGTCCCTCCCCCTCGCTGGGCGGCTTCACTGATGCACAGCTCCAAAGCTACTATGGCGGAACGCCCGCGGATGCGCGAGCAGGCTACGCGACAGACTCGGCGCAAGGCTCCGCGCCCACCGCGGCGGACCTGGGCGGGCCAGACGCGGGCTCTGGCTCCGCCTGCCCCATCTATTAGTTGTGATGGATACGCCCCCTGACCCCCCGTGAAACATTTTGGTACGATTGACGCGCGGGAGAAACCTCCTCTTGAAAGGCGCGAAAAATTGTCTTTTTGGCGGGATCTTTTGACCGGTTCGCACAGAGGTGGCGGCGCTGGGCTTACCCGGTCCAGCTATTGGGATTTAGAGATATCCCCGCGGTTTCGGGCGTTGCTAAACCGATGCTTTGTCGCATACGCGACGCTTGGTATTTAGCGTCGGCCTTGCTACACTTAATTGTGATTGAGCTAGAGGAATGCCTGTTAGGGGCTCCGGGGGTGTGACGTGGGACCAGCGGATGGCTCCGGAACCGGCGGCCTCGTGATTTGCCCTCCTCGGGCGAGCTTGTCTACTGGAGCGGACGCCGCTCTAGCTACGGGCTTATATGGCGACGGCGAGGCGGCCGCGTGCGCCGGGGTGTCCCTTAATGGCCTCGGGCAGTGGCCCGGACAAAGGCACACATACGCGGCCCTGGATCTCGGCACCAATAATTGCCGTCTCTTGATCGCCCGGGCGGCGCCAGCAGGAAAAGGCCAAGACGGCTTTCGCGTCATCGACTCATTTTCCCGGATTGTCAGGCTGGGGGAAGGTCTGTCGCGAACCGGCGAATTGAGCGCGGCGGCGATCGAACGCACCCTTCGCGCGCTCGAAATATGCCGCGACAAGATGCGGGCGCGCGGCGTAACAAGGGCGCGGTTGATTGCGACGGAAGCTTGCCGCTCGGCCAGCAACAGCGCCGAATTTCTCGCCAAGGTGCGCGAGGCGACCGGGCTCGAACTCGAAATCGTCGATCGTGAAACCGAGGCGCGGCTGGCGGCTGCCGGCTCCGCCTCGCTTGTCGATTCCGCCGCCGAGAGCGCGGTTTTGTTCGACATCGGCGGCGGCTCCTCCGAGCTCGTCTGGCTTGCCCGGGCCGCGCCCCCTTGCGCTCGACCGGCCGATGTGGCGCTCGACGAGCGCATCCGTTTTTGGGTTTCCCTGAAGGTTGGCGTCGTCACCTTGGCGGAAGAATTCGGCGGCATCGAGGTTTCCGGCGCGACATTTGAGGCAATGGTCGATTATGTCGTGCCGGAACTCGAGAGTTTTGTCGCGATGGCGGGGGCCGAGCGGCGCTGCCGTCATTTCCATTTGCTCGGCACCTCCGGAACGGTGACGACGGTCGCCGGGGTCTTTCTTGGACTTTGCCGCTATGACCGCCGCCGCGTCGATGGTTTGTGGATGTCGCGTGGCCAGGTGGATCATACGGTGGCAAGCTTGCGCAGGATGACTTACGCGGAGCGTGCCGCCAATGGCTGCATCGGACAGGCGCGCGCCGACCTCGTTCTCGCCGGCTGCGCCATTCTTGAGGCGATCCGACGCGTGTTCCCCGCCGATCGCGTTCGTATCGCCGACCGCGGTTTGCGCGACGGCATATTAATCCAGATGATGAGCGCGGATCGGTGTTCGGCATAGGCCGAAGGTGGCGGTCTCGACCTTACCAAAGTGTTTCACGTGAAACACTTTGGTCCGATTGGGGCCAAAAACCTTACAAGGCTTCAGACAACGGTCCCTCCTGCAGTCTTGTAGGATTGACCAAAATTTCGTGGCCACTCCTGGAGAGCGCCGCCGCCGGTTCGATGGCCCGCGCCGTTGCCGAAGGCGGCCAGAGATGCAAGGTTTGACGACGATGCTTCGCGATGATGCGGATCAATTCCGGCTCGAAGTCGATCCCTCGAAGCGCAATGGACTGCGTGAAGTTTCGCAGATCGCCATCGACAAAATCACTGTCGTTCCGGTTGCCAAAATCGGCGACGTAATCGGAGAAGCCAACGACGCTTTACTCTTGCGGGTCAATCGGGCTCTTGCGCTTTTCTTGGGCATCGTATGATTGACGGCTATGCCCGCATCTCTAGTAGCGGCGTTTATCCTGCGCCCCGAAAAATGGATTCCATTTTATATTATACCGCGACGACGCGTCGGTTGACCTGCGTCAATTCCACCGAACTGTTACACCGCCATTTTGTACCAAAGTGTAAAATCGTTTATTATTGCTGGGCGACGGAATATTGCTCAATCAATCCATGCTCAATTCTCGAATACGGAAAGCGAAAATGTGCAACGACAACAAAGTGCAAATCATCGCCATACTGTTGACAGTAGGGTTGCTTGGCTTGGCATCTGGCCCGGCCGCCGCTGCCGTTCGCATCGAGGGGAAGTCCAAGCGGGCGGTGGTCGGCTCGCAAGGTCCACCGTGACACTATGGGCCGCGAGTGCGGGCGAACCCAAGCAACTGGCCCAAACAAGAACGCGCGCCGATGGGCGATTTGGCTTCGCGCCAAAGAGACGCCGGACAAGGATGCCGTCCTGTATCTTATTGCCAAAGGCGGCGAACCTACGGTCAACAAGGGCAGCGGCGACAATCCGGCCATTGTGCTGTTGACGGTGCTTGGCGGCAAGCCACCGGCCAAGGTCACGATCAACGAGCTCACGACCGTGGCCTCGGCGTTCACTACCGCGCGATTCATCAACGGAGAATCGATGTCCGGGAATCCGCTCGGGCTGCGCATCGCTGCCGGAAACGTTCCGAACCTGGTGGATCCCGCGACCGGCGGGTGGGGCAAAGTGATACTGGACCCGATCAATAGCACCCAGACCACGACGCTCGCGAACTTGGACACGCTCGGCTCGCTCATCACCGCCTTCGCCACCGTGGCCGACGATAATTGGCGTGCTCGCTTCCTCAAGGCCGCAACCCCGACCGACGGAGCGACGCCCAAGAACACGCTCGAGGCGATGGCCGGCATCGCCCGCGAGCCGTGGGCCGACCCCAAGGACCTCTACACGTTGTTCGACGAAGCCTACCCGCAGCCGAAGGACGGCTCCCGGCGCGCGGCGCCATTCGTGCCGTACCTCGCCTACACTCCGCCCGACTTCGCCCTCATGCTCTGTTTCGCGGGCGGCGGGGTGTACTCCGCCGCCCGGCTCATGTTCGATGTGGATGGCAACCTCTGGAGCGGGCAGAACTGGCTGCCCAGCTCGCAGTCCGGCGTTAGCCACAACATCGGTGGCGGCGTGGTCAAGTTCACCCCCAACGGGACCGCGCTATCGCCGGCGATCACCGGCTTCACCGGCATGGGATTGGATGGCGTCGGGTGGGGCACCGCAGTGACGCACGACAAAGTCTGGGCCTCGAGCTTCAACGGGAAGATCCTGGTGATGGATTTCGACGGTCATCCAATCGGCAAAGAGAGCGACTTCCCTTTCAAAGAGAAATTCCTCGGACTCATGGGCATCGGTGTCGCGGCGAACGGCGACGTCTGGATCGCCGATGGCTCGGACAATCAGTTGCTGTACTTCCACCGGCGGACGGGTGAAGGACGAAGGTCGAGTAGCTGAAGT
>VDMG01000306.1 GCA_006514895.1 Beijerinckiaceae bacterium | reverse complement strand
ATCGAGCGAATAGGCTTTCGGCATCGCAAATCACCTCCTTGCGGAAGTGAATCACGAAACCCGCCTAACCGGAATCCCTTCGATTCAACCTGAATGTCCGGCGCTCTAGAGCAGCCATCGGCGTTCCTAAGGCGACTTGTCTTCCAATCCGGCCTCTTCATCGATGGCGAGATCTTCGCTCGTGATTTTCACATGGTGCGCGACTCTGGGCGTTTTCTTCCCACTCTGGTCGGCCCCAGCTCCATAACGCGTTTCGAGCAAATCATAGAGGAGCCGCGCGGCCTGCACTTCGGCGCCTTCGGGCCTTCCGGGTTTTGCCTTCGGCGTCCAGGCGTAAATATCGAAATGCGCCCAGGAATTTGCCCGCTCGACAAAGCGGCGCAAAAAGAGCGCCGCCGTGATCGAGCCCGCGAAAGGGCCACCTGAAATATTGCTAAGATCGGCAACCTTGCCCTCAAGCAGCTTGTCGTAAGGGTCCCATAAAGGCAGCCGCCAGACCGGGTCCTGCGCGGCCACGCCAAATTGGGAGATCTCGGCGGCGAGCGCTTCGTCCATTGTATAGAAAGGCGGCAGGTCGGGGCCGAGGGCAACACGCGCCGCGCCCGTGAGAGTCGCGAAATCGATGAGAAGCTCGGGGGCCTCTTCGTCGGCCAGCGCCAGCGCGTCGGCGAGGATGAGCCGTCCCTCGGCATCGGTGTTGCCGATCTCGACGCTGAGACCTTTGTGGCTCTTGTAGATATCGCCTGGCCGCATAGCGCTGCCCGAGATGGCATTCTCGACGATCGGAATAAGCACTCGCAGCCGAATGGCAAGACTGGCCTCCATGATCATCGCGGCCAGCGCTAGGGCAGTCGCGGCGCCGCCCATATCCTTTTTCATGAGGCTCATGGCGGTGTCGGATTTGATATCGAGCCCGCCCGAATCGAAACAAACACCCTTGCCGACCAAGGTCACTTTCGGCTTGGCCTCATCGCCAAAGCTGAAATCGACGAGACGCGGCGGCTTTTCGGCGGCGCGGCCGACGGCGTGAATGAGCGGCA
Organism: Beijerinckiaceae bacterium; assembly: GCA_006514895.1. Classification (GTDB taxonomy): domain Bacteria; phylum Pseudomonadota; class Alphaproteobacteria; order Rhizobiales; family Beijerinckiaceae; genus Methylocapsa. The sequence continues at coordinate 21,957 of VDMG01000306.1, read as the reverse complement.
GATTGGCATCCAAAAGAGGGTCGCCACGCGTGACCGCCGCTTTCGCATGATGCCGCGCCGCGAGGCACAAAGCCGCCGCCTCCAACCCATCCGGATCCATGTCGTTGGCGGGGGTGTTGATGAGATCGCGCCCGAGCACGACGGCCCGCGCGATGCGCTCGATCCGCGCCGCATCGACGTTTTCGGGAACACAAAGGCGTGGCAGCTCGCCGCCATTGGTTTTGTAGCGGCGGAAGCGATAGCCGGAGAGCAGCCAGGAGAGCGCGGCAAGTGTTGCATCATGCGGCTCGTTGGCGAACCGGTAGAGGCCAGACGGTAGCGATGCCACCAGCTGGCCTGGAAGAAAAAGGTCGCGCGTGCGGGCGCTCTCGCCTTCGATCCCGAAAAGAACTCCGCCGATACCGCCATCGGCGCCGGGCAGGATTTGCGAGCGGCCGGGCGTTGGCTCGAAACCGCAGGCGGTAGCAAAAGCTTGCGCCGGTTCGGGGAGAGAAGCGCGGATTTTCGGCCATGTTTCCTTCGCGGCGAACCAGATGGGAGCCGCCTCGCCTAAGGATTCACGCCGGACCAGCATAAAAAACTCCTTTAAAAACAATGGTTAGAATCGCGGCGGCGCCACGTAAGCCAGGCTAAGCGTTAATCGCTGATCATGTTCAAAGCAAACCAGCGAATCAGGGCGTGACGTTTAGCATGGCGAACCTCTTCGAATACTTGCCGGCAGGACGGCCCGCCGCGCTTGGCGCCCTGCGTGGGGCGATTTTGGCGGCGTCGCTTTGTCTCGGCGGCTGCCAGTCGAGCGGTCCGCAAGATATCACCGGTTCGATCAGTGGCGCATCCGAAACCGATATGCGGCGGAGCACGGAGGAATGGGTACGCCAACCGGATGACAAGGTGGTCGCGTTGAATTACGCGCGGGCCCTGCGCGGTATGTCCGAATATGCGCAGGCCGTCGCGATTTTGCAGCGGCTGTCGATCAAATTCCCGCGCGACGTGGAGGTGCTCGCCGCTTATGGCAAAGCTTTGGCCGATGCTGGCAGGCCGCGCGAGGCGGAAGAGGTGTTGGAACGTGCGCATACCCCCGAGCGGCCGAATTGGTCCGTGCTTTCCGCGCAAGGTTCGGTGGCCGATCAGCTCGGCGATCATGAGCAAGCGCAAGCCTATTATGCGGCGGCCCTCAAAATCGCGCCGGCGCAGCCGCATGTTTTGTCCAATCTCGGGCTTTCCTACGCGCTTTCAAAAAAATTGCCAGAGGCCGAAACCGCACTGCGCAAAGCTGCGGCAGAGCCCGATGCCGATCGGCCTGTGCGTCAGAATCTAGCCCTCGTCCTTGCTCTCGAGGGCAAATTCGCGAGCGCCGAGGAAGTGGCGCGGCGCGATCTCGACCCCAAGGATGCGAGCGCCAATGTGGCGGCGATCCGGCAGATGATCGCGCAGTCGAATACGTGGAAACAGATTCAGGCGCTCGACGCCAATCCGGGCGCTACCGCCAAGACGCACACTGGGAGCAATCTCGACTAGACCACGAAGGCTCTAAATGGAACCGCATGTTGCAGAATTCGACCTCCCCAGCCATTTCCGGCTGCAACCTTGGCGGGCGCCCTTGGGCGCTCGCTTTTTTTTCTCTTTCGCAGAAGGGGAAAGTCATGCACATCGCCGATTTTATGCAATGGTTCGATGAAGGATTCACGATGGTCGCGCTTTACGCGGCTCCATGGATTCTAACTTTCAAATAGCCGCCGGCTATTCACAGAGCAATTGGGCGAGCTTTGACAGGCCGCGCAATCGGGCCGCGGTTTTAGCGTCCGGGTCGCCGCCGCTTTCTCAAATTTTGAACGATCGCCAGCGCTGCAAGCCGAGCGAGAGGCAGACTTACCCGATCTCGACCGCAAGCGGCGTCAACCCAGTAATCGTGGCTTCGATCTTGTCGCCCTTGACGACAGGCCCGACCCCGGCCGGCGTGCCGGTGAAGATGAGATCGCCCGGCGCGATTTCAACTTGTTGTGAAAGATAATGGATAATTTGGGGAACCCGCCAGATCATCTTGCCGAGATCGCCGCTTTGCCGCACTTCCCCATTCACACGGCACTCGATTTTTCCCTTCATGATCGCGCTGGTCTGCGTCTTCAATGTTATCGCGGAGCAGGGCGCCGAGAAATCAAACGCTTTGGCCATTTCCCATGGCCGCCCTTTTTTCTTCAATGTGGCCTGGACATCGCGTTTCGTCATATCGAGGCCCACGGCGTAGCCGAAAATCAAATCACTGGCTCGTCCGGGCGAAATGTTCCGCCCTCCCATGTTTATCGCCACGACAAGCTCGGCCTCATGCTGCAGATCGCCCGTGCCCGGCGGATAGGGCATGGTTCCGCCGTTTTGCAAGATTGCATCGGCGGGTTTCATGAAGAAAAATGGCGGATCGGTCTCGGGATTTCCGCCCATTTCCTTGGCGTGGTCCCTATAATTCTGTCCGACGCAAAAAATACGGCGAACCGGAAACGGTTTTGCCGACAGGACGGGAAGCGAGACGGCCGGCGGCGTGGCGAAGGCATAATCGCTCATGGGGTCAAACCTCGATTAGATGATGTTTTTGGGTGTGCCGCGAAATCCATGCGGCAGACGGATGACCGAGCAATCCGGCGCTCATTCCACGTCGAGCGGTTCGGTTCCGCCCGGGTGGCCATCGCTGCCCAAAGTAATCTTTTCGATTCTCTGTTCGGCGCTTTTGAGCAAATCGTTGCAATGACGCTTCAAGGCTTCGCCGCGCGCGTAGATCGCAATCGATTCTTCTAGATCGACCGTGCCTTTTTCGAGCTTGTCCACGATCTGTTCGAGCTCCTTGAGGGCCGCCTCGAAAGACATGGCGGCGATGTCTGCGTTTGCTGCATCGGTGGCGGGCAAGGTTGCCTCACTTCTTAAAGGGTCGGGCGGCATTCACTGGAGTTTTCTCATATCGCTTGGCCCATGGATAAGCTCCAGTCTATCCACCCGTGCGGGTTCTTGACGCGGGCGAGCCTTTGAATGGGAGAATTTTGTAGTGGGGGATGGAATTCAGTGCAACTCCAGCGCGAATGGAACCCCTTCGAAACAGGTGCGGCCCCGGCCGATTTTCTCGATGGCGGCGGCCATCCGTCCGTTGCGCCCAAGCATGGCGTCGGCGATTGCGACGAGCCTTGCATTGGGTGTCGCGGTCGGCGAATTGGTCCTGACGGCCTGCGCGATTTCGGCTTCGTCGCGATGCGGGCGCAAGTCGCAAGCCGCGATAAAGGCCGCCGCCGTCGAGCGGCTCACACCCGCCCAGCAATGGATCAACAAGGGGGCTTCCTGGTCCCATCGCCGCACGAAGGTCAGCAGATTTTCGACATGGGATTCGCTCGGAAGCGTATGGCCCGGGGCTTCCTCGACGATGTCGGAAATGGCGACGACGAGATGTTTTTCGGCGGCGATCGCGGGAGGCCGCGTGACCGGCGTTCCCTCGTTGATCAAAGTGACAAGGCTTCGCGCCCCGATCGCGCGGACCGTCTCAGGCACTTTGGAGAGTGGGCAAACATGGATGCGCGGGACGGACACGTTTTCCTTTGCCTAAACTCGATTCGCGAAAATGAAGCACGGCCACGCAAAAATCTCGCGGGCACAAAGCCCTCGGACGATGATCTGGTTCCCTTGGAATGGAACTGCTTGAATGGATCTGCGTCCCGCGTGCCGGCCGGCCAAGTATATAGGAGCCTCATTTGGAATGGAACCGTTGGCGCGTTCCGCGCGGGAGCCGGGAAAAGAATTTATGTCGCCCAGTTGTCGAGCCGAAGTTTGGCAAAAGCGCGCCCGCGAACCGGCTTAGCTTGCGGGAAGTTACAATTATTCGCGTGTTGGAAAGCACACGCGGTTTGACACGCACAGCGTGCGAGCCGCTCTCTCACGCGCTGGTCACTCATGCTGGAGCGCCACCGGCGCTAAGACGGCCGCCAGCGCGTGGGCAGGCCATCATCAGATGGCCGGACGAAGTTGCGCAGCTCCCGTGCCGTCCCCAGCGCGAGCGCCGCAGCCTGCCAAGCCATGCCGGCGCGTTCTAAATCAGGGGGATGGAGGCCGGCGCGGCGCGCCCAATGTTGAACCCGGTAAAGGTCCAAATTGCGGTTTTCCGAGCGGAGCTCGTAGTTCATGCTGAGCGCCACCGAGACGTTGTCGCCATTTTGCGCCCAGTGCGGCGCGCGGTACGGGATGTGCACGCCGTCCCCGGCTTGGAGCTCGTAAACCGCCGCGTCCTTTTCCCGCGCCGGCTGGTATATGGCGCTGTTGATATCCCCGGCGCAAAAGCGCTCGAGCTCGACCTGCGTAAGCAGCGTGCGATCCGTGTCATTGAACACATGCAGCTTCTTGTTGCCTCTGATTTGCGCCAGGAAGTTGCAGTCCCAATCGAAATGATAGGGGGTGACGCGGTTCGGCGATGCGATCAGGATCGTTGCATTGCCGAGGATCACGTCATCGTGCATGATCGCGCCGCAAAGCTTCACCGCTTCAGAGAGGCAGGACTGCAGCACCGGCCCATACATTTCATCATGCCAAGCGTGTTTTATGAGCACGAGCGAGTTATTGTCGGCGATCCCAGCGATCGTATCTTGCAGCGACAGGCTTTTGCCGCGGGCTCCCCATTGATTGCCGGGGTCCTCCGTACCATTCGACCAATAGGCGAAATCCGCACATTTTGGCATACGGCGGGAAAGTTTGACGAGGCTGTCTAGCTCGAAGAGCGGATGTCCAGCAAGCTTGTGGGAGAAACGGAAACTGGCGCGGTTCCAGTAGCGTTCGAATTTGCCGTCTGGATCATTGAGGAACGGCGGCGCCTTGTTAGGGAACGAGGGCGCTTCGTGAAATGTTGATGGGACATCGACAATCGCCATAATTGCCTCGACTCTCACTAAGATTGGCGAAAGAACAATCTTGGATTAGCAGAACAGCAACTCTTCACAACCTCAAAATCATCAAATATAAAAAATTTCCGAGACAACGGATGTCTATAAATTATCGAAGAACCTTCAGCGTGGCTTAATTTCTTAATCAATACTCAATCAATATTTTATAGAAAGTCTTGAACGAAGCTTTACCATGATCACAATAGCGCATATTCCAAGACAATTGGCTAGCTATTGAGGTAGCGCGTTAATAATTTAAAAAGTGGCATAATATACAAATTAAGTCAAGATGCAAATAAAATCAAGTAATCGTTGATTAGGCTGAACTCCATCCCGATTTGCCGTAAACCTAGACATGTTGGATTCCGGATCCGTCAAGGCGTACCACGGTACAGGTTTTCGAGTTCGGCCAAAAAACGGGCCGCCGCGAGAGCCGGCGGCCAGGGTTCCCAGGCTGTGCCGCCATAAATATCGCGCAATGGATCGTCTGCGAGAGCCGTATAGGGAATCCGCAAAGTCGTGCGCACTTCGCCCTGCGTCCAGCCCACCACATGAACGGCCTCGGAGGCGGCGGCGATGCGATCCGCCCTTTTGTGCGCCCTTTTTTCAATGGGCGTCCACGGCGCCAAGCCATAGCGGATAGCGACGGCGTTTTCCAATCGCGCGGTCAGCGTGCGATAGGCCTCGCCAAGGAAAGGCTTCACCACAGAAATGCAATCAAAGCCAAGCAGGCCTTCGTCGGCGTCATGCAGCAATTCGCGCAGCTCCGCCACGGCATTTGCGGCGCCGTGAGACCAACGCCGGCGCAAGGCAAGAACCAGAAGCGAATGCTGCGCCACCGACAGCGGCAAGGGCCAAGCCGAGTGACCGCCCCAGCGATAGGTCCGGGCAAGCCCCAGGGCTAAGTCCTTATCCTCCCAGTCGAATGGGGTCGGATTGAGGAGATCAAGGCGTTTGCCGGACGGCAAGCGGACCCACGCCCTGGCATTCGTCATCGCAAACCGTCCTCTTCGCGCGGGCGCCGGGGCGGGTGGCAAGGCTCCGTCACGCTAAGTGCGCCGGCTTGCATGAGCCCGGCAAATGGTATGCCGCCAACAGCTGACGAGGTGGTCGTTCACCATGCCGGTTGCCTGACAAAAGGCATAAACGACGGTCGGACCGCAAAAATTGAAACCCCGGCTCTTCAAATCCTTGGCGATACGTGCCGACAGCGGGGTTTGCGCTGGGATCTCGGTCACGTCGCGGTAAGTGTTTTGCACGCTTTTTCCGTCGAAGAAATTCCAAAGATAATTGGAAAAGCCTTCGTCTTCTTGGATTTTCAGGAAAGCGCGCGCCGAGGTCACCGTGCTTTCGATTTTCGCGCGGTTGCGGATGATGCCGGCATTTTGCATAAGCGCGTCGATCTTGGCGCGATCGTAGCGGGCGATCTTTTCCGGATCGAATTGATCGAATGCGGCGCGAAAAGCATCGCGCTTGCGCAAAATGGTGATCCAGGACAGTCCGGCCTGGAAGCCGTCGAGAATGAGTTTTTCATAAAGCGCCCCGCTGTCGCGCTCCGGCACGCCCCATTCGTCATCATGATAGGCAATGTAGAGGGGATCAACGCCAGGCCATGGGCAACGCGATTTGTCATCGCGAAACGCCGGCGGCAAATCCAAGGGCTGGCGTTTGGCCATGAATGGGCTCCTCACTTAGGCACGGTCACGGCAACCGCGACATCTCCGGCCTTCATGGCGGCGCCCGCCGCGCGCGCCTCTTCGAACCGGTCGAGACGCAGCATCGCAAGCCCCTCGGCATCTGACGTCGAGCCAATCTGGCCGATGCTTGTGTTTCCCGCCATAATGGGTGTCCCACAGGCCGGGGCCGGACCATCGAAATGTATTTTCGCGATGCGCTTGCGCGCCGATTTGCGGAAATGCACGCGGGAGACAACCTCTTGCCCGACATAGCAGCCTTTCTTGAAATCGACGCCGTTCATCAGATCGAGGTTTATGTCATGAACGAAGGCATCGCCATAGACAAAATCGATGCCGCCCTTTGGCACGCCTTGCGCGATGCGATGCGCTTCATAAGCGGCCTCGGAAGCATCCTCGAAGCGCGCTAAGGCCTCGCGTGGCGCGATGATTCGCAGGCCCATGCCAGGCGCGCGCGTGTCGCGATAGATGAGGCCCTCGACGCCCGCCGGCGCTTCGCCGCCAAGAACAGCGGCCACGGCAAATTCTTCTGACTTGTCCGCGATCAGGATTTTCGCCCGCATTTTATGCAAATTGAGCCGCTTGCTGAGATCGCCAGCTTGCGCCCTCGCGCAGTCGATGAGATAGCCCACGTCCGGACCTTCCGGAAGCGGAACGGCGAAGAAATCGAACATCAATTTGCCTTGCGGCGTCAAAAGCCCGGCATAGCGGCCTTCTCCTTTCGGAATATCGAGCACGCTATTGGTGATGAGCCTTTGCAAGAAACCCGCCGCGTCCGCGCCTGCCACTTCGATAACGCCGCGATCACGAAGAACATAAACCTTGCCGTCCATCCGAACCCTCGACTCTCGCCCCGCCTCTTCGTAGATAATCCAGCCCCAGCGAGGCGCAAGCCAGTTCTTTTTGCAAGGGATCAATCCGTGCCGCGAAGTTTCGACATGATATTGCAGGGCGGCACGGTGGCCGATCATACCGGCTGTAGCGCGCGCGACATTGGAATCGCTGGCGGAAAAATCGCCGGGGTTGGCGATCTCTCCGGTGCCAGCGCCGGAGAGACGATCAGCGTCGCGGGCCTTCATATTTTGCCGGGCGTGATCGACACCCAGGTCCATTTCCGCGAGCCCGGCGCGACGCAAAAGGAAGATTTGGAAACCGGATCCCGCGCGGCAGTTCTCGGCGGCGTCACCGCCGTTTTCGAAATGCCCAATACCAGCCCCTTGACCACCAGTGCCGCGGCGCTCGAAGATAAAATGGTGCGGGCCAAAGGCCGCATGCATTGCGATTTCGCCTTTTGGGTCGGCGGCACACATGACAATGCGCGCGACATCCCAGAGCTCGAACGGTTGCCGGGCGCGGCCGGCATAAAAGTGTTCATGGGTTCCTCGACGGGCTCGCTCCTCGTCGCCGACGACGCGGGCATTGCCAGCATTCTAAGCCAGACACGGCGGCGCGCGGCCTTCCACAGCGAGGACGAATTTCGTCTCGACGAGCGCAAGATGTTCCGCGTGACAAACGATCCGTCCTCGCATCCCGTTTGGCGCGACGAGACCGTGGCGCTGCGCGCGACGGAGCGTCTCCTGCGCATCGCGCGGGAAAAGCGCGCCATGATCCATGTGCTGCATGTGTCTTGCGGCGAGGAAATGGATCTCTTGGCAGCCCATAAGGACATCGCGAGCGTCGAGGTGACGCCACACCATTTGACCCTAAGCGCGGATGATTATGCGCGTCTCGGCACGAAATTGCAGATGAACCCTCCTGTCCGCGATAAAAGCCATCGCGGCCGCCTCTGGTTCGCGGTGAGCCAAGGCATCGCCGATATTCTCGGCTCAGATCATGCGCCGCATACGCTCGAAGAGAAGGCGAAGCCCTATCCGCAAAGCCCTTCCGGCATGACGGGCGTGCAGACCCTCGTGCCGGTCATGCTCGATCATGTGAACAAGGGGCGGCTTTCGCTCTTGCAATTCATCGACATGACGAGCGCAGGTCCGGCGCGGCTCTTCGGAATCGCGGGCAAGGGCCGCATCGCGGTGGGCTACGATGCCGATTTGACGATCGTCGATATGAAGCGCCGCGCAACAATCGAAAACCGCTGGATCGCCTCGCGCTGCGGCTGGACGCCCTATGACGGCAAGGAAGTGCTGGGCTGGCCCGCCGGCACCATCATCCGCGGCCAGCGCGTCATGTGGGAGGGCGAACTCGTCACACCTGCGCAGGGCCAGGCGTTGCGCTTCTGCCAGGCTTTGTAACGGCGGGTTTGCGCGGCCTCAGAGCGTCTTCAAAAATCCGGCGAAACGCATCAGACCTTCCGGCCAGGGGCCGTGGCCGCTTTCAATGTTGATGTGGCCGGAAAACCCTGCGTCGGCCAGCTCCGCGCCAAGCAGACGCGCCAAATCCTCGCTGTCGGTAAAGGATGCATAAGGATCGTCTCGGCTCGCGATCACGAGGGCAGGGAAGGGGATCAGTTCGCTAGGGAGGGTCAGGAAAGCTAAATCGATCGCGTCCATTTTCGCGAGAGCCTCGATTGACGGCGGGGCGACCAGAAAGCCGCCCTTGACCTTGCCGCTGTTTTCGCCTTTGGCCAAGAAGGGCGCGGCATGCGCGGCCGCAAGCGCCCCGAGACTATGGGCTACGAGAACGACCGGGCGCGAGGCGCGCGCCACCTCCTCGACGATGCGCCCCCGCCAGGAGTCAAGCCTCGGGTTGTCCCAATCCGCTTGAACGACGCGGCGCACCGCCGGGATTTTGGCTTCCCAGCGGCTCTGCCAATGGTCCGGCCCGGACCCGCCGAGCCCGGGTATGACGAGAATATCGGCTTCGGATGCGCGCATGGGGAACGGCTCGCGGACATGGTTCAGGTGGCAACCGCCGCCGCAACTTGGCTGCTCTGGGACAGCTCCTTGGTCAGAGCGTCGATGAAAGTTTGGTAAAGTGAACTTTCGACCGCCTCGAATTCTTTCGACCTTGCCGAAAAACCGGGATCGGCCGCCTGGAGAAGTGCCTCGACATCAGCGAGATGCTTGGTTTCCTCGGCGAGCAGGCTACCGAGCTTTCTGGCGATTTCCGACTCTCCGAGTGCTTTCTTGTAAATCCCATAGACGTCAAGCGCGCGGCGCTCGACGAGCCATGTCACGTAGCCATAAGCGAGCTTGGCGCGCTCTTCCGGCAAGCGATCCGCGAAGGCTTCGTCGCAAAACTGGTCGAGGTCCTGAAAATAGGCTTCCGTTTCCTCGCCGCGGAGGAGAGTTTCAGGAGCGTAGGAGTCAAATCTGGCGCCGCCCAGTTTGATCGCGAGCTTCTTGAGACCAAGCGCATGGCGCCCTTCCTGGCAGGCATGGCCGAGGATCGCGGCGGTTAAAAGGGCGGGATCCGCGACGATCCGTTCCACCAAATCTTCCAAACGATTCTGGTTGCATTGCAAGCCTTCCACTCGGCAAGTCTTCCACTGGATTGAGAATCGCTCCTCAACTTTCGCCGAAGACGCGCTTGAAAATGAAATCGATATTCTTCAGATGATATCCAAGATCGAACAGCTCTTCGAGTTCGGCGCCCCTTAACACCTTGCGCACGTCCTTGTCGTTTTTCAAGAGCGCCAAAAAATCACCCTCGCCTCGCCACACCGGCATGGCGTTGCGCTGAACCAGCGCATAAGCATCCTCGCGGCTTACACCTTTTTGGGTCAAGGCGAGAAGGACCCGCTGCGAATGAATAAGGCCGCCCAAGCGATCCAGGTTTTTTTGCATATTGGCGGGATAGACAATGAGCTTTTCAATCACTTGGGTCAGACGGGCGAGCGCGAAATCGAGCGTGATCGTCGCGTCCGGCGCGACCATCCGTTCGACGGAGGAATGCGAAATATCGCGCTCGTGCCAAAGCGCGACATTTTCCATGGCCGGCATCGCCATGGAGCGCACGAGGCGGGCAAGCCCCGTTACGTTTTCGCTCAACACCGGATTGCGCTTGTGCGGCATGGCGGAAGAGCCTTTCTGGCCTTCCGAAAAATACTCCTCCGCTTCCAGCACTTCCGTGCGCTGCATATGCCGGATCTCGGTTGCCAGCCGCTCCATCGAGGACGCGATGACGGCGAGCGTCGCGAAAAACATCGCGTGGCGATCGCGCGGAATAACCTGCGTCGAGGCGGGCTCGACGGCAAGCCCGAGTTTTTCCGCGACATAGGCTTCGATGCGCGGATCGATATTGGCGTAAGTGCCGACGGCGCCGGAAATCGCGCAAGTGGCAATTTCTTTCCTTGCATTCACCAAACGCTCCCGGGCGCGTAAAAATTCGGCGTAGGCTTGCGCGAGCTTCAGCCCGAAGGTCATTGGCTCCGCATGGATGCCATGCGAGCGGCCGATCACGAGGGTGAACTTGTGTTCGAACGCGCGGCGTTTTAACGCGGCAAGCAGGGCATCGATATCGGCCAAAAGAATGTCGGACGCACGCGAGAGCTGCACGGCAAGGCAAGTGTCGAGCACGTCGGAAGAGGTCATACCTTGATGCACAAAGCGCGACTCTGGCCCGATGAATTCGGCGAGGTGGGTCAAAAAGGCGACGACGTCATGGTGCGTGATCTTTTCGATCGCGTCGATCCGCGCTACGTCGAACGTCACATGGCCGGCTTTTTCCCATATTGCCTTGGCGGCTTCTTTCGGGATGACGCCGACTTCAGCCAGCGCATCGCAGGCATGCGCCTCGATCTCGAACCAGATGCGAAACCTTGTTTGCGCCTCCCATATGGCGGCCATTTCGAGACGGGAATAGCGCGGGATCATGAGCCAGGCTCGTCAGACGTAATATCCAGCAGGCCTAACACGCCACGGCGGCTTGCGCAAAACAGGGTAACGGCGCGAAATCCGGTTCGCATTCGAGGCTTCGCAAGGAAAAAACCTTCGCCACTCCTTTCATCGCCGCGAAGATATTTATCTCGCATTGTTTGGTACTTTGTCCTGTTCGGCCTTCAGACGTGCTACTGCCGCCCGGATAGGCTCAAACGGCCCGTATTTATGTTGCTCTTCGGTGAAGCCGTAGGGTCCGTAGGGCGCGTCAACGGGCTTATCAACAAGTCCGAGGAGAAATCGCGATCAAGTCCTGATTTATGCGGCCGCGCTTGCGATTCGACATAGGCCGCCACATCCCAGGCCGCTTCGTTTGACAGCATTGGATTCCGATAATCGGCCCCATGCGGCATGTTGGAATGAAGGAAATTCTCGAGCGTGATGAGCCTCGCCATCCCGGCGCCATCGTTGAAACTGTCGCCTCCCCAAAGCGAAGGAACGGCGTAACCGAGGCTCATTGCCTGCGGGCTTCGCGCAATGCCCGATCCGTTCGTATTGTGGCAGCCCAGACAGGCGCGTGTATAGACGAGCTTGCCATGTTTGGGGTCCGCCGCGCGATCGAGTTCGGGCATAGTGCCCGCGCCGTGACCTGGAACTTGCTCGCCTTGTACGACTCCCGATGAGAGGAATTTGACGTAAGCAGCCAGCGCTTGCATGTCGGGAGACTGCACAGGAAGCGGGCGTCCGTTCATGCGCTCCTCGATCGAGATATCCGCTCCTGTCCGGGCGCTGTAGCGCGGGAAATCTGAGGCGAGCCCGAAAATCGGCAAGCCGAATTTCTTGGTTCCCGCTTCGAGATGGCAATTGCCGCAGGCGAGATTGTTGCCCGCGAACCGTGTGTCCCGATCAGCTGCGTGCGGTCCTATATAGGCATCGGTCATGGTAATGAGGTCGCGCCCGTGCCGCACAAGCCGGCCGGCCGCATCATCCGGCAGTGCGTTAATGTCGGGGACGGTCCAGACCGGGGGGCTTGTCTTGTCATTCTTCTGGTCTTGCTTTTGAGCCACGGCTGCGGCGGCGAGGAACGCGCAGAACACCATCGACGCGGTGAAGCCTATGCGGATGAAAGTCATACCGATCTTACTTCTCCCAACGCGACTGGCCACAGGTGAGTGGCCTTAAACTTATCCTGTCAAGCGATGACGCCCGCGCCAGCTCGGTAAGGCGCCCGGAAAAGGCAGGGGCGTCGCCTCGTAAACCGCGCGGGCGATGGCGCGGGCCAGGCAATCGGCGGCGCAATGGCCGATCTCGGTCATGTCGACAATCGTTGGGACTTTGACCGCCGTACCCGTCGCGGCGGAAAAAACCGTGTCGCCATCCATCGGCGCATGGGCGGGGCGCAACGCCCGCGCCATGCCGTCATGCGCCATGATGGCGAGACGCTTAGCCTCCGCTTTGCTCAGCGCCGCGTCGGTCGCGACGATGGCGATGGTGGTGTTTTCGGGAGCGCCGCCCTTGATGCGGAAGGCGAGCGCGTCGGCGGGCCAAGGCGCGGGCCAGCCGAGGCCGCCGAACTCGTCGTATTTTTCATAAGGAGCGGCCCAGAAATGCGGGCCGTCGCCGATGGTCGCGCGGCCAACCGCATTCACGGCGACAAGCGCGCCAACAAGAAACCCACCGGAGGTCGCAGCGCTTGCCGAGCCGAGGCCTCCCTTGAGATTTTCGGTCGTGGCACCGAAGCCCGCGCCCACGCTGCCGAGCGCAAAATCAATCGCCGCCGAGGCCGCGGCTCTGTAACCTAAATGCCAATAAACCGGCTCTCGCCCAAAATTTTTGTCGCCGCCATTCAAAAGATCGAAAAGCGTCGCGCCCGGCGCGATCGGCACTTTGATGTCGCGTATGGCAAAGCCGCGGCCGCTCTCGCGGAGACAAGCAACAGCTCCGCCCATGGAATCGAGGCCGAAAACGGATCCGCCCGAAAGGACCAAGGCATCGACCCGCTCGACGGTCATCTCGGGTTCGAGCAAGCCCGTGTCTCGCAGACCCGGCGCGCCGCCATGAATCGCTATCGAGGCGACGGCGGGAGAATCAAAAATCAGCACAGTGACGCCGGAGCCGAGTTTTTCGTCATGCGCGTGGCCGACGCGAAGGCCGGGGATAGCGGTGATGAGATTTTTCAATCTTGCCGCCCGCCCCGGTTCTCAGGATGAGCCATAACGGTTGACCACCTCATGAGCGATCTTGCCGCCCTCGGCAAGAAATCGGCTGATGACCACTTGGGCGTTTTGCGTGCACGCTTGATAGGTCCGCTCGTAGTCGTGAAAGCCCCGGTTGTAGCTGCCGGCCAGCCTCTCCTTCCGCGCCGCGGTCTTGGCTTCGGCTTCCAAAAGCGACTGCATCTTCGCGCGCCAGTCGCCGGAAGGGTTGGAGGCGCAGAGCTCGTCGAGATAGGTCAGCGCGCCGAGGATTTCGGCAAGCCTCAAAAGCTCGGGATCATAAGGCGGCGGCACCTCCATCTCCGGCGTAGTTGATTTCGCATCGGGCAATGGTTTCGCCGCCATCGCTTTCTTGGTCTTGTCGTGCTTGGCCTTGCCCTGTTTCGTTCTATTGGCGGGATGCTCAGATGGTTTGGCTGCGGCGGGAGGCGGTTTTGCCTCCGGCCCATGACCGAAAAGCCGGTTAAGAAAGTCGAATTGAGCTTCTCCCGGAGCAGTCGAAACCACAACGCAAAACACCGCCGCCGCGAGGGCGCGAAGGGTGCAGCCTGGAAGCTTTCCGGCGCCTTTGAACATCAAGGCTCCCTTCACCGGCCGGTTCTCAAGGAAAATGCGCGCGCAGACGCGCGTTCAGCAAAGCTTCCGCCGCCTCAACCACGGCTGCGATATTCGGCGTGCAGCCGAGAGCGGCAAGGCTCGAAGGCTCTGCCCAGACGGTTTCGCTTGCTTCCGGTCCTGGTTTGGCTTCTCCCGCGATCCACTCGCCCGCGAAAGACGCGATCACAAAGTGATGGCGGATCTTGCCCGCGCCGTCGCGACCGATCAATTCGATACATTGATTAAACGCGACGATCCGCGCATCGATCTCGACTTCCTCCCGCAATTCGCGCAATGCCGCACTCTCCATTGTTTCGCCAGCCTCAACGAGGCCGCCGGGCAGCGAGAAAGCCCCCGCGAAGGGCGGCCTGGTGCGCCTTGCGAGGAGAACCCGGCCCGATTGGAACACAGCGAGGCTGACGCCAAAATAGGGACGATCGGGATATTCGCGCGGAAAGCCCCGCCTCGTTGCGGTTCGTGCGGCGAAAGATCCAATAGGGCTCATGGATAAAGGCGCTCCTTGTGCCAGTTGTCCCGCTCCGTTTGCCGCCGGAAAACGATGCGGTCATGCAGACGGAAGGCGCCTTCCGACCAGAATTCGAGATAAAGAGGCGAAATCCTGTAGCCGAGCCAATGCGGGGGCCTCGGAACTTCGCCAAGGCCAAATTTCGCGGCATATTTGGCGGCCGCGGCCTCCAGCGCGAAACGGCTTTCGAGCGGCCGTGATTGCTGGCTTGCCCAGGCGCCGATCCGGCTCTGCAAGGGACGGCTCGCGAAATAGGCGTCCGCCTCGGCGTTGTCCACAAGCGTCACCGGCCCGCGCAAACGAACCTGCCGCCGCAGCGATTTCCAGTGCAGGACCGCCGCCGCTTGCATTTTTGCCCGAAGTTCCTGGCCCTTGGCGCTTTCCGAATTGCTGTAGAAGACAAATCCGGACGGTGCGGCGGCCTTGAGCAGGACCATGCGTACATTCGGCAGGCCATTGGCATCGACAGTCGCAAGCGCCATGGCGTCCGGATCGCCCGGCTCGTTTTTTTGGGCCGCCTCAAACCAGCTTGCAAAGAGCGCGAAAGGATCGTCCGCCTTGGCAAAGTCACGACTCGTTAACTCGTTCAACGTAATGCTCCGGAAGGGTCAATTTTTACGAGCTGCCAAGACGTGACAGGGGATAGCTTACGCCGCGAACGCCGATATTGGCTTGGTGCGAGGCCTTTTAGCATGGCTTGCTGGCGTCGAACCGTTTTTCGTTTTCCCTATTTTCGGCCGTTTGGCCAGCAAATCGCCGCGCGGCTCGCCGAAACCTGCATCCTTGGCTGCCTGCCGGCGGTCCTTGCCGGATGTTCCATGTCGTTTCCAATCTCCCCCTTATTGAACTCCAAGGAAGATTCGACTGCCGTGGTCCCGCAGCCGTCGATCGCCAAGCTGCTCGAACCCGAGGATTGGCGCCGCGCCAAGGCGGCGCTTTCGACCGCCCTCGATCCGCAAGGCAATGGTTCGCTTGTCGGTTGGGACAATCCGGATTCGGGCAACAAAGGCTCGTTCATTCCAGTCGGAAAAGCTTATCCCTTGAACGCGGGGATTTGCCGGGTTTTTCTCGCCGAACTCAATCGCAAGGGCGATGAACAGTCGATCCAGGGGACCGCTTGCTCGGAAAAAGGCGGCGATTGGATAATCGCCGAAGCGAAGCCTTGGAAAAAAATCTAAAAAGCGGATTGGCCTTAAGATAGCGAGGGGTTTCCATCAAAAAAAGCCTTGCGGCCGACGTGCCGCCATCCCAAGTTGTGGGAAGACACTTGCGCTTGCGCCAGTGGGCAAGCGCGATAACGGGCTGATCGATGCGTGATCCTTATACGGTTTTGGGAGTTCAGAAATCCGCCGACCTGGCCGAGATCAAGAAGGTCTTTCGCAAGCTCGCCAAAAAGTTTCATCCAGATCAAAGCAAGGATCCGAAGGCGAAGGAGAAATTCGCCGAGTTGAACGCTGCCTATGAGATTTTAGGCGACGAGAAGAAACGCGGCGCTTTCGATCGCGGCGAAATCGACGCCGAAGGCAAGCCCCGTTTCCATGGTTTTGAAGGATTCGGCGCGGAGGGCCCGGGCTTTGGCCGGCGTTCGCAAGCAGGCGGCCCTGGTTTCCAGCATTTTGAGTTCAATTTCGGCGGCGGCCATCCCGGCGCGGAGGGATTGAACGCGAGCGATATTTTCGCCGATCTTTTTAGTGCGGGAACGGGAGGCGGGCGCCGGCGCGGAGCGCGTGGTCCCGGCGCGCCGCCGCCACGCGGTGAGGATGTCAGCGCGAGCGTGACGATAAGCCTCGGCGAGGCGGCAAAAGGAACCACCGCCCGCGTCAGCCTGCCGACCGGCCGCACCCTGGAAGTATCGGTCCCGGCTGGGATCGAGGATGGCAAGCAAATACGCCTGAAGCGGCAGGGACAGCCCAGTCCCTTGGGCGGCGAACCGGGCGATGCCAAGGTGACCGTGCAAATCGCCAAACATCCTTATTTCCGGGTCGAGGGGCACGATCTGCGGCTCGATTTGCCGGTGACCCTTTATGAAGCGGTCCTCGGCGCGACGGTCACCGCGCCGACACTCGATGGCACGGTGGAGCTTACGATACCTCCCGGCTCGAATGGCGGGCGCACCTTGCGCCTGCGCGGCAAGGGCTTGCCGAACCCCCAAGGTTCCGCCGGCGATTTGCTGGTAAGTTTGAAAATTGTCCTTCCCGACGAGGCGGATTCCGAACTTGCGGGCCTCATGCGCAAATGGGAAACCCAAAAGCCTTATAATCCACGCGCCGGCATGAAGTGAATGGTCGCGGGCCGCAGGGCCGGATCGTTCGATTCGACGGCAGACGGGGTCGCAGGAACGGGCGTCAAATAGAGGCCTTGCCCGATGACGGATAGCGGGACCGCCGGCTTTTCGCGTGAGCCTTATGATGCCCTGGCGCAAGCCAAGGAGCTTGTCCGTTCGGTTCGCGCCGGGGCGCTTGCGACGTTGATGCCTGGACAAGCTTCCCTTTTGCTAGCCTCGTCAACGTCGCGACCGCGCCGGACGGCAGCCCGATCCTGTTGTTGTCGCGCCTTGCCGCCCATACGCGCCATCTCGAAGCCGATCCAGGCTTTCGCTGCTGCTTGCGCAAACCGGCGCGGGCGATCCGCTGACGCATCCCCGCGTCACCATCATGGGAATCGGCGAATGTATTTTCGACCCGGACCGGCGCGCGGTGCTGAAGGCGCGCTTTTTGGCAAAACATCCGAAATCGGCGTTTTATGCGGATTTCGCCGACTTTTCATTTTGGCGGGTGGCAATGGATGAGGCGCATTTGAACGGCGGGTTCGCGCGAGCGGGAAAATTCAAGGGCGAGCCCTCCTAACCTGAAGGCGCGGAAGCCTTGGCCGCGGCCGAGGTGCAAGCGCTTGCGCAAATGAATGCGCGTCATCAAGACGCTCTCGAACGATGTGCGGCCGCGCTCGCAGGCAAACCCGATGGGCCATGGCGGGCGGCGGGCATAGACCCCGAAGGCATGGATCTCGCCTGTGGCGATCAAACCGCCCGCATCGTGTTCCCGCGGCGCATTCGTACCCTAGAAGAGCTCATCGAGATCGTCCCTCCCCTTGCCGAGGCGGCGCGACGCACGCCAAGCGGCCCGGCACCAGATGCTTGAGGGCGTGGCGGCGCACGAGAATTTGGCTCGTATTTGAACTCTAGCCCTGTCGCCCGGCCTCGTATAATAAGCTAGGGTTCCACCATCGCATGGCAATTTCAGGGAGAAAACGATGAACCAGGCCGGTCCTTTCAATCCTGCCTTTGGCGCCGAGAAGTTTGGCCTCAAAGATCTAAAGAGCATTTCCTACAATTTCGAGACTCCCCGTCTGGTTGAGGACGCAATCCGGCGCGCTGAGGCCATGATGGCCAAAGGAGGTGCCCTTAACGCCGAAACCGGCATCCATACCGGCCGCTCGCCAAACGACAAATTCACTGTGCGCGACGCCACCACTGAGACGGCGGTCTGGTGGGACAACAACAAGGCAATGACTCCGCAGGCGTTCGATACGCTCTATGCCGACATGCTCGCCCATGCCAAGGGGATGGAGCTTTACGCTCAGGATCTCTATGGCGGCGCCGACGAAGCCTTTCGGGTGAAGGTGCGCGTATTCACCGAATTTGCGTGGCACTCCCTATTCATTCGCGACCTTCTGATCCGCCCTCGTGCCGAGGAACTCGCCTCGTTTACCCCGGATCTCACGATCCTTGATCTGCCCTCTTTTAACGCCGACCCCGCACGCCATGGCTGCCGGTCGCAGACCGTCATCGCCATCAATTTCAGTCGCAAGATTGTGTTGGTCGGTGGCACAAATTACGCGGGGGAGATGAAAAAATCGGTCTTCACCTATCTCAACTTCACGCTGCCGCCGCAAGGCGTCATGCCGATGCATTGCTCGGCGAACGTTGGCCCGGATGGAGGTAGCGCGCTTTTCTTTGGTCTTTCCGGCACGGGCAAGACAACCCTTTCCGCCGATGCATCGCGCACTTTGATTGGCGATGACGAGCATGGCTGGAGTCCACGAGGCATCTTCAACTTCGAAGGTGGCTGCTACGCGAAGGCCATCAATTTGTCGGCTGAAGCCGAGCCGGAGATCTTCTCGACGTCGGAGCGGTTCGGTACGGTCATGGAAAATGTCTTGCTCGATCCGATGACACGACTGGCCAATTTCGCCGATCAAACGAAAACCGAGAACACGCGTATCGCCTATCCGCTCGATTTCATTCCAAACGCCTCGACGACCGGGCAGGCCGGCCATCCCAGAAACGTTGTGTTCCTTGCTTGCGATGCCTTCGGCGTTTTGCCTCCGGTTGCCAAGCTCGACGGTTCACAGGCGATGTATCATTTTCTGTCGGGATATACGGCACTCGTCGCCGGAACGGAAAAAGGCGTGACCGAGCCGGTAGCAACGTTCTCGACCTGCTTTGGCCACCCCTTCCTCCCCTCCCACCCGTCGGTCTATGGCAATCTCTTGCGTGCTTTGCTCGCCAAGCACCATGCCAATTGCTGGCTCGTCAATACCGGCTGGACCGGCGGCATATACGGAGTAGGCAAACGCATGCCGATCCGCGTCACGCGCAAGCTCCTCAACGCCATCCTCGACGGGTCGCTTGCGAAGGTGAGCTTCCGCACAGATCCCCATATTGGGGTCTCGGTGCCGGTCGCTGTTCCAGGCGTTGAGTCGGATATTCTCGACCCGATCAAAACTTGGGCCGACAAGCAAGCATTTGAAACGACCGCGAAAAAGCTTGTCGAAATGTTCCGCAAGAATTTCGTAAAATTCGAGCCCTTCGTCGATAACACGGTCAAGGCAGCGCAGCCTGGGATTGCGAAAGCCGCGTAAGAACGGCGCGATGGAGCATGTCCTTAAAAAAAAGCTCGGCTTTTTCGATAGGGACATGCTCCAACTCTTTGAATTTGAGAGCTTCCTTTTTCGATCATATGATTCCACGTGGTGGGCAAGCGCTCTTGAGCATTTTCAAGTGAAGCGGATACCGGTTCGCGTCATGAAAATGCGAAGATCTAGAGCTGCTTTCTGAGTCCACTGAATCCGAAAGCGCTTTAGAGCGGGATGCTTTTA
This sequence comes from Beijerinckiaceae bacterium, assembly GCA_006514895.1. GTDB lineage: Bacteria > Pseudomonadota > Alphaproteobacteria > Rhizobiales > Beijerinckiaceae > Methylocapsa. Next base: position 2,151 of record VDMG01000306.1, on the reverse strand, counting down.
GGTTAGTCCATAGCCTGCGTTTTTGAAATAGTTAGCGCATTGCTGGGTGGTGTAGGTTCGAAGAAGCTGGCCGATGGCTGCGATGACGGCTTCGAGCGTGCGGGCCGCTGTTTTGCGCGAGGACCCCCTGTTTGAGAAACCCCCTCTGGCCGGCTCCGCCGAGATATGGCGCAAGCGTGGCCCGGGCCATCTCGACCGCCTGCGCACGCTCATCGTCGGCTTGCTTGTCCTGCTTCCGGCCGATCTCCCCAAAATGCGGAAGCAGATTCATAAGACCGGGTTGCCGCTGCTTACGCCCGGCGTCCAGATCACCACGTGGGCGCGATTATGATAGGCTCCAGCTTTTGCCTCATCTTCATCGCTGAATCCATCCGGCCGCGCCGGCCAGCGATCGCCAAGTCTTGCGAGATCATTATTGATGTCGAGCACGATTGATGGAATTCCGAGCAGCGCGGCCTCCTCAACGATCCGGCGAAGTAGCACGGTCTTGCCCGACCCCGGGCCAGCCAGAATTGCTACATGGCGCCGGGGCAGGTCAGCCTCGAGCGTGATGGCTTCACCAGGCAGGCGTGCCATGCTCGAAGCGGCGGCCTATCGGAATCAGGCGCGGTGCGCTGGGTTGCCTCCCGGCATGCGTGACACTCGCTTTCGTTGCCGGCGCGTTGCCGTTCCGCTGGGTACCGGTGTCGTGGTCAACGATCATCTCAGCGCGCCCGTTCGAGGGTTCTTGGTCGGGCCTGTTAGCCGGGGTCTGATCTGTGTATCCAGTGCCGGCCTCGCGCCGAATCCCGCCTGGCTGGCTCGGCGAAGGAGACACAAGAAGGGCGGCGGACACAGGTCGGCCGACTTGAATACTGACGTTCCGAACAGAGGCTTGCATGTGCGCAGCCAGACATCGACTCGTAGAGGAGCTCGTCAAAATCTGTGGTGCCTTGTGAAACCCCGGCCAATGTCTGAGTTTGGCGCAAGGCCGCGGTGCCGGCCGCGCGCGGATTCTTAAGAAGTTGGATGAAGTGCCGACTTACCGCTGACGTGGTTTTCGTCTCGGGATGGCCCGGAGCTGCCATTTGCTGCTCGATGAGAGCCGACCGAAGTAAGCACTCGGCGCAGCTGCGAAGTATCCGATGTATTGGCCGCGGATCACATCCTTCGGCTCGATCGGCATCATGCTGCGAAAGACCTTGTTCTTATTGGGCGCGCGAACTGACAAACCGTAAAGCTGATGCCGCCAGCTTACGTGAAGCCCTATGTCAAGCGTGGGAAGAACGATGCCACGGATGCGGAGGCGATTTGCGAGGCGGTCACGCGTCCGAACATGCGGTTTGTGCCGGTCAAGAGCGCCGACCAGCAAGCTGTTCTCATGCTGCATCGCACGCGGGCGCTGCTGATCCGGCAGCAGACGATGCTGGCGAACGCGTTCCGGGCGCATCTTGCCGAATTCGGGATCGTGGTCGCACAAGGCATCAGGCATGTGCGCATACTGATCGAGCAAGTCTTCGGCGAGGATATCATTGATCTTCCTGCCCTGGCGCGCATAGCTCTTCGGCCCCGCGCCGCGCAGCTGATGGAACTCAGATTACAGATCAGGATGATCGAAAAGGAACTTCTCGCCTGGCATCGGACAAGCTGAGGCCGGAGTTTTCCAACTTTCTGGAGAACTGTTGAAACAAGTCGAGGGAAGCAAACCGCCTTCCCCCAAAAAAATCAGCCAGATCGAGTTGGTGAAAAGGCGTACGCCGGTACAAAATCACACCCTGCAGGGTGATACCGAAGGCGCCGGCCGTGATCCGCAAAATCGTCGCCTCTTCCGCAGCACGCATAACTTGCCAGCCGGACAAACCATGCAGGGAGATCACGGTCAAGGGCGTGAAGAAGCAGCCCATCCAGAAGCCCAGGAGCAGCATGGGCCAAAAAATCTGATCGTAGGAAGCGGGGATGTCCACAATAACGATTATCAGCACGCCGCTAAGGAAGGACGATTGGAACCACTCGAAATCGTTGCCTTGATTCAGGATGATCTGCACGCCACCGAGGATCACGGCAAGAAGAACGAACCCGATGTCGTCAAAGCGCGCAAAGCGACGATGGAACCCCCGGCCGTAAACCAGCGCTCCGGTGATTCCCGCAATCGTCAATGCAATGGGGATATTC
>VDMG01000028.1 GCA_006514895.1 Beijerinckiaceae bacterium | reverse complement strand
GTCAAATAATTCATGCGGCCTCGGCTTTGTCGAGGTTGGTGCGGGCGTGGTTGATTTGGGAGAGGATTTCAGCGCCCGCGGCCTTCCACTTGTAGGGTTTTGGATTGGCGTTGCGCTCGGCAAGATAAGCCTTGATATCACGCACCAGTTCGTTGACCGAGGTGAAGCTGCCGGCGCGGATCACGTCGCCTGTCAGGTCGGCAAAGAAACGCTCGACCAGATTGAGCCAGGATGAAGACGTCGGGGTGAAGTGCATCTTGAAGCGCGGATGCTTCTTTAGCCACGCTCGCACCTTTGGATGTTTGTGCGTGGCGTAGTTGTCTGCGATCAGATGCAGTTCGAGGTCCGGCGGCGTGTCGCGATCAATCTGCTTGAGAAAGCGCAGCCATTCGACGTGCGTGTGGCTCGCCTCAGTGCGAGCGATCAGCTCGCCCGTCAATTGGACAAGAGCCGCGAACAAAGTGACTGTGCCATGCCGCGTATAGTCGTGCGTCATCGTGCGTGTGCGTCTGGGCGCCAGCGGAAGCCCGAGCTGCGTGCGTTCGAGCGCCTGACATTGGCTTTTCTCATCGCAGCACAACACGAGCGCTTTGGTCGGCGGATGGAGGTAGAGCCCGATCACGTCCCAGAATTTCTCTTCGAACTTCGGATCATTCGAGAGTTTGAAGGTTTTCACGCGATGCGGCTTCAAATCGTTTTTCGACCAGATGCGTTGAACCGTGCTCGGCGAGACGCCGGCGTGACGGCTCATCGAGCGGATGCTCCAGCGGGTCTTGCCTTGCGGCGGCCGTGTCGCCTCGGTGACGACACGCGCCACCTTTGCATTCGAGATCGACGGCTTGCGGCCGCGACCTGGCTTGTCGTCGAGGCCTACGAGGCCCAAAGTCTCAAAACGCCGAGACCAAAGGGAAACGCGCTTGGGCGTTGTCTTCAGGCGCTCCGCAACAGCCTCGACGCCGACGCCGTCGAGCCGCAGCAGAATGATGTTGGCGCGTTCCTTGTCTCGCGCGCCGATGGCGGTCGACCGCGCACGGCGACGAAGTTCTTTCGCGACATCCGGCTCCGCGTAAAGTTGCTTGATTGGCCGCGCCATCCCGGAAATCCTCCCCGCAACTGAATAGCTACCGGCTGACGCCGGTAAGTTCATATCCAAAAAACGGACAATAAGTTGCAAAGCAAATATTAGTCGATATTTGCGAGCCAGGACACTAGGGCGCGTTTGATCTTAGATAAGGAAAATACCGTGTTCGACAACATCAAAAACTACATATTGGAAAATCCCAACGCTTTTCAAATTGCGAGCACGTTTGTAATCTGATCCAACTACAAATCGGGTCTTGATCACCATTTCTCACCATGCTGAAAACCGTTTCTCTATCGCCAGTGCGCTGAATCGCGTATTTTCCGGGGGCGATAAAGACGCGCCATTCGGCTGCTCGCAGGCTTTTCAGGATCGCCCGGAGCAATCGGTCTAAAGCCTGACTTTCTCGCACGGAAAATGCCGGACATCTTGCAGTCACGAGAGCAGTAGATCATTATGGAAACGGCCGAAGCGTCTTTTTCGTTCTGCCTCTGCGCCGATGATTTCGCGCTATCGCCTGGCGTCAGCCGCGGAATTCTGGAAGCTCTTGCCGCCGGCCGCGTGAGCGCGGTAAGCGTGATGACAACGCGCCCGTCATGGCCGAAGGGCGCGCGTGAACTTCGCCCCTTCAAGGCCAAGGCCGAAATCGGGCTCCACCTCAATCTGACGCTGGGCAACGCGCTTGGAGACATGCCTGCCTTCGCGGCGTCCGGAAGGCTGCCGGAAATTCGCCAGCTGGTCAAGGCCGCGCGGAAAAAGGATCTGCCGGGAGACGAGATCGCGCGCGAAATTTCACGCCAGCTCGATCGTTTTTACGAGCATTTCGGCGCCGCTCCAGCTTTTGTCGATGGGCATCAGCATGTCCAGATTCTCCCGCAAATCCGCACGGCATTATTCGCGTGCCTCGAACAAAGGGGGCTTTCCGGCAAGATCTGGGTGCGGACGAGTGCCGATCGCCCCTCGGCAATCCTGCGGCGCGGCGCCGAAGTGGCAAAAGCGCTCGGCATTGCTTGGCTTGGGCGTGGGTTTGCACGAGAGGCAGCGGCGCGCGGCTTCCTCACAAACGATGGGTTCTCTGGCTTTTCTGCGTTCGATCCCGGCCAGGATTACGCCGCTGAGTTCGCTCGTTATCTCCGCGCGCCAGGCCAGCGCCATCTCATCATGTGTCATCCGGGCTATTGCGACGAAGAGCTGGTGACGGCCGATCCCGTCACCCTCAGCCGCGAACGCGAACTCAGCTTTGTTCTATCCCCAGCTTTCACAGACATGCTCGACCGCAAAGGCGCGCGGCTCGCGCGGCTTTCCGATGCGCTGACTTGATGGCATTCGATAGAGGAAAATTCATGTATCGCGCAGATCCAATGGACGGCATTGCGTGGGTGACGGGCGCGAGTTCCGGCATTGGCCGGGCGGTGGCGCTCGAACTTGCCCGGCGCGGCTACAAAGTCGCGGCGACGGCGCGCCGGGGCGCCGAACTTGAAGCGTTGGCGGCGGAATCGCAAAATATTTTCAGCTTTCCCGGCGACGTAACGGATCGCGCGGGCATGGCGGGGCTCGCCGGCGAGATCAAAGCTTCGCACGGACAAATCGCGCTCGCCTTCATAAACGCGGGCGTTTATTTCGTCGCCGAACAAGAGAAATTTTCGGCCGATGTCGTCTGGTGCACTTTCGAAATCAATGTCAGCGGGACGGTCAATTGTCTCGATCCCGTTCTCGCCGCCATGCAACGTCGCGGGCGCGGCCAGGTTGCGCTCAACGCCTCCCTTGCAGGCCGGAGGCATCGAAGGATCGCTAGCCTATGGCTCGACCAAGGCCGCCTTGATCTATATGGCCGAAGCCTTGAAACTCACCTATGAGCGGACGGGGCGCCTTGTGGGCCCCTTGAGCACCCCGCGCTGTTAACCTATATCTCTCCGGCTATAAAAATAAACCGCTGCGCTCTGGCCCGCAGTTAGGGAGGTTACGATGAATTCGCCAATAAAAGGGACCGGCTCCGGGATCCCGGTCGGCCTATTGGTCGGCGTCCTCGGGGTTATCGGGATCGCTGGTCTCATCGCCATAGGCGCGTGGAGTCTCTCCGGCAACATCAAATTATCGACAATCCCGGTTGCCGGGGAGTGGCAAGCCAAAGGCAAGCCCTGGCGCATCGAGCTTCGGCCGGACAAGACAGTCGTGAGCTCCACGGGTCCTGAGCAACCAGGTGATTCGCAAGCTTGGACTTCGGAACCGGGTGCATACAGGGTGGATTATTTTGGCAACCTATGGGTCACGCTAAAAAACGGCAGGATCTACTCGGCGGCTTTGGCGCCTCCCTCGGGGGCTTTGGTGCCCACGGCTTCCAACCGGTTTGATCTCATTGAAACCGGCACCGAAGCCGTAACCGTTTTCGAGAGGGTACCGCCGGCAAAGCCAAATCCCCCGGGTTCCCCTTAGGAATCCAGAACCCTGCTCTCCTGACGGCGCGGCCTCGCAAGGGCCGCGCAAAGGCGCGCCTAATCGCGGACGATCCTCGGAGCAAAATGGGCGCGCACCGGTGTCGCTAGAGTTTGCCGCCGGTCGGCGATAGCGTGGCGCAGTTGGTTCAACGCCAGGCTCAAGGCGCCCATCCGGTTGACGCTCGAGGCGTGGACCGCCGCAGGCGCCAGGGCCGACGCCAGAAGCTCATCGGCTTCCTCCTCGTATTCATCGAGCAGGCCGGCGTGCTCGGCGCCGCGGGCCGCCTTGGTGATTTCGATCAAGCGGCGCAAAATTTTGTCGGCATCCGTGGTGGTGTGACGGGCAAGCCTTGCCGCGGCCGCCGCGAGCCCCGTGCCGAGCACGCTGAGACACATCGCGCCAATATAGAAAGCATCGCTGTATTTATCGAAAAAGCTTTCTTCTTCGTCGTCGAGAAAAGCCAGGGCGCCCGGATGCACAGGGAGAGCGGCACCCTTGTCCGCGGGCGGCGCTTCGATGCGGTTCGCGATCGGAATCCGCGCCGCTATGGCGAGCCGCGCCGCTAGCATGAAACGCGTCACCGCGCCGGCCGTGTCGTCGCCAAGGTTGTTGCGCGCGACAAGTCTTGTGCTCACCCCAAGCGTGTCGAATTCCGCCGCCGGTTTCGGCTGGGCGCCGCCGAAGGCGCCGCG
>VDMG01000169.1 GCA_006514895.1 Beijerinckiaceae bacterium | reverse complement strand
GCCGCCCTCGCCAGAGCGGCCTCGCGATAGGGTGTTGACCGACCTCGAACTCAAGGCACTATGGCATGCTGCCGGCGGCCTGGAACAGCCCTATAAAGAATTCGTTCATCTCCTTATCTTGGCCGGCCAGAGGCGGAACGAAGTCTCATGCCTGCCGTGGAACGAGCTGGACCTCGATAAGCGCCTCTGGACGCTGCCGGGCAGCCGGGCAAAGAATGGTCACGAGCATACGATCCCACTCTCGGATCAGGCGCTCGCGATCATTTGCTCATTGCCGCGCACGCGCGAGTTTGTTCTCCCGTCGATTAACGGAATACCAATCAACTCGCACGGCGATGTGAAGGATCGGCTCGACGCTGCAATGCCGCCCGGCACGCTGCATTGGGTTTTCCATGACATCCGCAGGACGGTTGCGAGCGGCATGGCCCGGCTGGGCGTCAATCTGCCTGTGATCGAGAAATGCATCAACCATGTGGGCGGCTCATTCGGCGGAATCGTCGGCATTTACCAGCGCCATTCGTTCGCGGACGAAAAGCGCAGCGCGATGCAGGCGTGGGCGAATTTCGTCGAATCGCTTGTGACTGATGCCCCGCCGAACGTGGTTCAGATCCGCAGCGCCAACTGAGCGCACGCAATGGACGATGAGACCCTCGTATGTCTGGCGGATCTCTATTCGAAAGAACAGATTGAAGCCATCGCGGAGGCGCTCCCTCCTTGCCTACGGAGACGGGCGGCAATCAATCGGGTGCATTGTGCTGCCGAGCGATATATCGACCGCATTCTGGCGCCCGCACCCCCCAATATCGGAAAAGAACTTAGCGGGCTTGGCGTCTCCTTCAAGCAGGTTAGGAGATTCCAAGATCTTAGTCCCGAGGCCCGGCGCTGTGTGGGGGTGACTGACGAGACGATTAGAGTTTTGTCGCGCATTCACGGGGCAGTCAGGCTGCCATTTCGCCCCACGATCCTTCCCCCCGACTACAAGAAGCCCGGCGGTCCGCACCCGCACGATGCAGCACGGCGCTGGGCGATTGCTATTCGCGAGATTTGGGCCGAAATCCATTTGCCGAGGAAGGCCCCAGCGCGCGGGTGGCCGCGCTTTCTTCACGCGTGCGCTGAACCGCTGCACGGTTGGAGATTCCTCGCGATGCCGCATTAGATAAGCTGTGGGAGCGCGCGCAAAGACCGACAATTCACAGGCCAAAAATCGGATAGTTATGTCGGGCGACACCGGCGGGGGCCGGTGCCAGATTGCTTCATGTCGAAACGTATCGAGGCATGACGCAAAATGGATAGTCACGATCACGAAGAACTTGTTCCGCGGCTTCAGGTCGCGAAGGAGTTCGGCCGGTCCGCACGAACAATCACGCGGTGGGAGAGGGCCGGGGTTTTTGGCTTCGATCAGCCCATATTCCTTAAGCGAAACGTTTATCACAGACGCAGCCGGATCGAGGCTGCAAAGGTCGGCGCTCCTCTCGAATCGCAGGGGGCGCGATGACAGATGGGTTTCGCAAAGAACCCGGCCGCGATGGCATCGCGGGCCGGGCTCGGGGTCACTTGTTCTTTGCGGCGAAGCGAGAACAGCCCTGGAAATAACACTCACCCTTCGTGTTTGCAATCGCCAAGATATGAACCGCGATTTAGGCTCGGGGCTCCGGCGGTCGCGTGCTTGCTCGAAGAAGTAGCGGCTGGCCGTGATCCTCGCCAAGCCGTCGCCGAATATGCCTCCCTCGATGGCGATATCGTCCGCATCATGGGGGGCGGAAATTTTCGACAAGCGATCCGTGCCCTCGACGGGGGGCGCCGCTCATGACCGATCTTCGCGGCGGCAAAATCCTCAATTTCAAGAAGCTCCAGAAGAATACATTGCATGGGATTTTCGACCTGGAGCTTCCGTTCGCAGGCATGATCCTGCGCGGCTGCTGCCTCCACGAGAAAGAAGGCAAACGGTGGATCGGATGGAACGCCAAGCCTTACGAGAAACAAGACGGCACAAAGTCTTGGGAGAATATTGTCGATTCATATGACAATAAATCCAAGTATTTGTTGCAAGAAGAAGTGCTGCCGCTAGTATTGGCGGCCATGGCGGAGGCGCCGCGATGATCGACCAAGCTCTCGCATGGGTCGATCGCCGGTTCGCTGTCTTCCCGCTCAAGCCCCGCGATAAGATCCCGCTCGGCGCGCTTGTACCGCATGGTGCCAAGGATGCGTCGCGCGACCTCGCTGTCATCCGCGATTGGTGGCGCCGTGAGCCGCAAGCAAACATCGGGATTGCGACCGGCGGCGGCCACTTCGTTGTCGATCTGGACGGCGCTGAAGCCAAAGGCGCATGGATCAACATGTGCGGGCGGCACGGCGCCCCCGAGCGGACCTTGACCGTCAAGACGGCCCGCGGCTTCCATCTGTTTTTTTCCTCGCGCCTCGAAATCCCTAATTCCGCATCAAGGCTTGCGCCTCATGTCGATGTTCGAGGCGATGGTGGCTACGTGGTCGCCGCGCCGTCCATCCATCCCAGCGGGGCCGTTTACACGATCGCGAGAGACCTGTCGATCGCCCCTGCCCCGCGCTGGCTCGTCGATCTCGCAATGCCGGATGAAAGACCGGAACAGCTGCCCGAACCGATGTCGGCGCGCCGGATGAGCTTAATGGGCAGGGGGCGTGCCTTGGAGGGCGTGATCGGAGTTGTCGCCAGCGCCCCGCGCGGAAAGCGCAACGATCTTCTTTTTTGGGTGCCCTCAAAGTTGCGGCCATGGCCGCTGAAGGCAGGGTGGCCGTCCCCGAAGGGGAAGCGTGCCTTGTCGAGGCGACCACACAAGCCGGCCTCCCAATGTTTGAAATCAAAAGGACGCTCGCAAGCGCCTTCCAAAGGCGAGAGTGCCGCCATGGATGACACGACACCGCCGCCGGATTCAATCGTCGATTTTGTATCGCGGGCAAAGAAAAAACGCCAAAACCGGCCGCAGCCACCCAATGGCCCTATTGCGCGCTTTGATCCGGCAGCTCCACATGAGACCGCGACCGAGGCTGAGCGCGCAATCATTGCCCCTAAAGCAAAGGTGTTCCATCGAGGGGGAGAGCTGGTCGAGCCGATTATTGAGCATGTCCCGACCTATGGCGGCGGCAAGACCCAAATCATTACTCTGCGCGCGGTGGAAAAAGCTCGCCTCCTTGACTTGATGTCCGAAGCGGCGCGCTGGGAAAAGTACAGCCTGCGGGAAAACGATTTTGTTGCGACATCGCCGCCCGCGCTCGCTGCCGACATACTTCTCGCCCGCGCTGGCCACTGGTCGTTCCACAGAATATCCGGCGTCATCACAACCCCCACCTTGAGGCCTGACGGATCGATTTTGTCCGAGCCAGGATTTGATCCGGCGACTCAGCTCTTCCACGCGATGAACCATGACTTGAGGCTGCCGCCCATATCCGAAAAGCCAACCAAGAAAGAAGCTTTGGCCGCGCTGGCTTTACTCGAAAGCCTCCTTGCCGAATTTCCTTTCGCGGATCAAAAAATAGACGAAGCAGTCGCCCTTTCGGCGCTCATCACGCCAGTAATTCAGGCCGCGATCGATGTCGCCCCAATGCACGCCGTCAAGGCGCCAGAGTATGGATCCGGCAAAAGCTATCTTGTAAATCTGGTCTCAGCCATCGCAACGGGTGCGCCTTGCCCCGTCACAACTGCCGCCCGGGACGAGGCAGAAACCGATAAGCGGCTCGACGCAGCGTTGCTCAAATGCCAGCCGATTATCTCCCTCGACAACGTGAACGATGTCTTATGCTCCGATCGGCTCGCGGTCGCTGTCGAACAGGCAATGATAACCGTTCGAATCCTCGGCCTCTCAAAAACTGTCGATATTGAAAATAAGGCCTGCATTTTCTCCACCGGCTGCAACATGGCAGTCCGCGGCGATATGGTCCGCCGGACGATCCTATGCTCGATCGATCCAAACGAAGAGGCGCCGGAAAAGAGGACATTCAAGCGAAACCCATATCAGGAAATTCTCGCGGATCGAGGCAAATTCATCGCGGCCATCCTGACCGTCGTCCGGGCCTATCTCGCCGGCGGCGACCCAAACGTTGATTTCGTCAAGCTCGCTTCGTTCGATGCGTGGTCGAGATTTGTCCAACGCCCATTGATACGGCTCGGCCGCGGCGACCCCGCCCAATCCGTCGCCATAAGCGAAGAAGCCGACCCAGAACGCGGAGGCGTCGCGGAGG
>VDMG01000226.1:2025-4278 GCA_006514895.1 Beijerinckiaceae bacterium | reverse complement strand
CCCAGAGGCAAGGCAGAAACTTTCGAAACTCGCCGTCATATTCGCCAGCGCTTCGATCTTGACCGCTCTCGCAGGAATCGCGGTGGATGTGATAAGCCTGTTCATGGCGTTGCTTTCCTCTCGTGGAATCAGCACCCCGAGCCTACAAGCTCAAGGCGAGCAACGCCGCTCCTCCTATTTCAACAATCACCGGGACATGCCCTCCATAAAAATTTTGCATGATTTTTCGAATTAAAGATTAATGTTATTTTGTTTATTGACTAGGGGGTCTTGCCATTGAGGAGCTTTGGTGAGGCGGGTTTTTAAAACTGGTGTCCAATATGGCCATGTCCAGCGTGATCAATCTGCATAACATGTTGGTCGCAGCACGTTGTTGCTTACCGTCATGCAGGCCAGTTTGTTTGTAATAAGCTTGGCGTTTTAAATCTAAAGTTGGAGGAAAAGCGCATGAAGATTGCGTTTTCTTTGTTTGCTATGGCGGCCGCCCTCGCAATCGGCCTTGCCTCCGCTGGCTCGGCGCATCAAGAAGTCGCTGGCAATTTGAAGATCGGGCACCCTTGGATTCGCGAGGCGGCGGCAGGGGCGCCCAGCACCTACGCCTGCATCATCGAAATCAAAAACGATGGTGACGAGCCGGAGACCTTGCTTGGCGCGACGGTGGACGGAGCCGGCACCGGCGTTTTGTATCAGATCATCGAAAAAGATGGCCATTTCAGTTCAAAGCCTTTCGAGCATGGGCTGCTCATCAAGCCGCATGGCAGTATCGAGCTGAGCCCGAGCACCTATCAATTTCGATTCAAGAATATCAGCAAACCCTTGATCGAAGATTCGATGGTCGATGGTACGCTCGTGTTCGAGAAATTGCATAGCGTGCCGATCCATTTCATGGTCGAACCAGATGACACGGCACCCAAGGAAGATGCCCCGGCGCCAAGCGGCCACCCGATGTGATCTAGGCCGTTTCCACGGAACGTCCGGCATCGGCCGGACGCGAAAATCTTTGTGGGTAAATCTCCCGTGACCCAGCAAGCTTTCATACCGGACCCAAACCTGTCCACCAGCCAAGCGGAACGCCTGTTTTCCGGCCCTATCGGCACCGAATACCAAATGCTTGATCTGATCTGTCCGGCGGCGGCGGCGATGAGCAAGCGTGTCGGCGGCTTCGTCGCGGGGTTTCCGGCGGATGTGAGAAAGCACCCAGGCTCCTTAAGCGTTTTCGAGATCGGCTGCGGCACCGGAATAACCACGCTGGCGCTGCTCCAGTCGCGCGGGGATCTCTTGATCCTCGCCGCCGACAACGAACCGGCCATGCTGAGCCAGGCGCGCGAAAATTTATCTATCTTCATCGAGCAAGGGCGCGTTCGTCTGATCGAGGTGGATGCGCTGTCCGCCACATCAGCTATATTTGCTTGATTTAACAAAAATACCATTTGGCGGATTGAACCGTCCCCAGTCCTATCCATAAGAAGGGCAGCCGTGTCCGGTATCGAGTGCGGTCACTCGTTACACTCCTAGTAACGGTAACACAGGAGGAAACCATGAAATGCGAGTATTGCGGCAGAGAGTTCGCCGCTCAAAGATCGACCGCGCGGTTTTGTTCGAGCAAGTGCCGCGTCTATGCGCTCAGGCGCGGCACATCGTTGCAAGGAGTGGGTAACGCTACTGTAACGGGTGATGACGACGACGAGTCCGAGCAGGAATTTCCGTTGGTCCTGGCCGCTTGCCAGGGCGCCGACCGCGTCGAACAGGAGCTCTTTGAGACGCTGAAGGGCGAGATGGGGCCGGAGCGGCTGGAGCGGCGCAGTGTCACAGGATCATCCGCGTTAGATGGGCATGCTGCTCCCAGAACGGGCGGTGCATACGTCTATGTCACGAATTTAGGCGACAACAACGTTTCGGTGATCGACGCGAACACCAACAAGGTGGTGCGGGAACCGATCCCGGTGAGACAGGCGGTCCCGCTCGCCGTCCTTCTATCAGGTCTCATCTACGACGATCGGGACAATCGTATGAGCCCAAGCCCCCGAAACCGCGCCAAAAAGCGCCTCAACGCTAATTCGGCACGGAAGAGAGATCCGACGCCTCCGCCTAATAACGCGATTATGAAAGGAATCACTGGGATGAAAATGCTCAGAAACGTCCCATAATACCGAAGAATCGTATTGACACGGCGGCTGTCGTCCAGCAGCAGTGCGATGACGATGAAGCTAAAGCCCCCGTACGTGATAACGACGCTGTCGCGGAGCGCATCCA
>VDMG01000226.1:0-2015 GCA_006514895.1 Beijerinckiaceae bacterium | reverse complement strand
CGGTCCCGCTCGCCGTCCTTCCTATCAGGTCTCATCTACGACGATCGGGACAATCGTATGAGCCCAAGCCATGCCAACAAGTGTGGCGTCCGCTACCGCTACTACATCTCGCAAGCCGTCCTACAGAACATGAAAACAGGGCCAAGTTCGAGAGCTGCGGCGTCGCGCCAGAGAGCTTCAACTACAAGCTGGTAGACCATGAGCATGATGCTTGCCTTATCTGGCCGAGCTGGCTTTCGGGTACTGCCCCAAAGGACCGGAAGAGCGCCGCATAGTCACGGGCGTCAACTGGTCAACGGCCTCACCGGGAACCCGTTTCGCAATCTCGGCCAAGGAGGCGAAAGCCTCGACACGCTGCTGACGAGGCAGCGTGCCACGCAATCGGAGCCGATCGCCATGGTCATGCACCTTGCGTGCCCAAGGGTAGAATATCTCGACCGGGAAAAATCGAGCATTGTCATCAGGGGAGCTACAATTTCCGCCATGGTTGACATGGAAAAGGACGACTTTTCGTTGGCCGATGTCTTGACCAGCGCGGTCACGGACGTAACCGCAAAAAGGGGCGAAGCAGAGCGGCAAAGTTGCGCCGCGTCGACACCCGTGCCGAGCAGCCGCTCGATCAGAAACGGGAGGAGCGGCAGTATGACACCGTAACCCATCGACACCGTGAAGACCGATAGCATCAGCACAGCTATTGTGCTCAGTGGCACGCCCGTGGATGAGGCACGGCCGATCATGGTGCCGCCACGTTAGAGGTGAGTGCGACGGGGGACGCAGCCGGGCGTTGACGACGGATACCGGTCAGCTTGGTCCGCTTCAACATAAGCGCATTGATTGCGACGAGCGCCGAGCTGCCGGACATGGCCAGTGCGGCGATGCTCGGCGAAAGCAGGAAGGGATACAACACGCCGGCGGCCAGCGGGAAGGCAATGGCGTTATAGCCGACCGCCCACCAGAGGTTTTGATGCATTTTTCTGAGGGTCGCATGGGATAGTTCGATGGCGCCCACGACGTCGAAAGGGTCGCTCTTCATCAGCACGATGTCGGCGCTCTCCATCGCGACGTCCGTGCCAGCGCCGATTGCGAAGCCGACATCGGCCTGGGTCAAGGCCGGGGCGTCGTTCACGCCATCGCCGACCATTCCGACCTTCTTGCCTTGCGCCTGGAGTTCCTTGACCTTGCTCGCCTTGTCGCCGGGCAGCACGTCGGCGAACACTCTGTCGATCCCGAGACTCTTCGCGATGCGCTCGGCAGTTCCCTTATTGTCTCCGGTCAGCATGGCGACCTCGACGCCACGCGCGCGAAGCGCTTTAACCGCTTCCACCGCGGTCGGCCTTACGGCATCGGCGATGGCGATCAAACCCACGAGCTTGCCGTCCACTGCAAGGTGAACGACCGTTCGTCCGGCGCCCTGCAATTCCGGCGATTTCTTACCAAGCTCGCCGAGGTCGATGTTGTTCTCCGTCATCAGAAGCTGGTTGCCGAGCAATGCCGTCTTGCCGTCGATCTCGGCTTGCGCACCCTTGCCTTCGAGGTTTTTGAACCCGGTCGCCTTGGGCGCATTCACGTTGGTGGCCCGGCGCAGGATTGCCTGCGCCAGGGGATGGTCCGATCCTGCTTCCACGGCCGCGGCCGCGGCCAGCAGCTGACCCTCGGAGGCGCCGGCAGCCATCGCGAGGTCCACCACCTCGGGTTGGCCCATCGTCAGCGTACCGGTCTTGTCGAAGATGATGACATTCAGCTTGGTTGCGTCCTCCAGCGCCGACGCGTTCTTGAACAGGATGCCGTTGATGGCACCGAGGCCGGTTCCGACCATGATCGCCATCGGGGTTGCCAGCCCAAGCGCATCGGGGCACGCGATCACAAATACGGTGATCGTGAGGCTGAGTGCGAACAGCAGGGACTGGCCGATCCACCGGTACCAGACGGCGAAGGTGAGCAGACCCACACCAACCGCGGCCAGGACCAGCCATTGCGAGGCGCGATCCGCCAGGAGTTGCGAGGGCGCCTTGGAG
>VDMG01000100.1 GCA_006514895.1 Beijerinckiaceae bacterium | reverse complement strand
TGCTCTAGCAGAAGCTTTGCCATCCTTGCCCCTAACCATGAGCCTCCAGCCCTTGACTTTACTCTTTCTTTCCGATCGCCTTTCCTCCTGACCGGTGCCCAAGCCACCGTTAATTTCGACAAGACGTCTATTTCACATCAATAATTTGTATTTTAGTATAAAAACTCGCCAACTGTTGTTAATTGGATTATATTCGGATCAACGTTGTAGGCCCGCGAGTTTCACGGCATGCCCAAAATCATATCCGCAAACCGCCTTGCCGATGGAATCGTGGTCTATGCTGGCCGCGACGGCTCCTGGTCCGGGCGGCTGAGCGAGGCGAAGGTTTTCGTAAGCCCGGCCGAGGCGGAGGCCGGGCTCCTCCTCGCCCAGGACGACACGAAACGCAATCTCGTCGTCGAACCTTGCGTGGTCGAGGTCATTGAGGGTGCAAGCGGACTGCGGGCGGTGACATTGCGGGAGACGATTCGCGCGCGGGGTCCGACGATCGATTTCTTGCCTCGAATGCGAGCGTTCGCATTTGAGGCGGATCCGCCACCGGGAAACGGGCCCAAGCCAAAGACGAAAGCGCTTTTGCGAATTCCGCGATCGGAAGACGCGCGGGAGCATGAGCTGATAGCTATGGCTGGCTCTCGGGATGATATCGCGCGATGAAGCAATAAACGCAAAGCATGGGCGTTTCGACTTGAGCCGCTCAAGGTATCGGGGGCGGGTGTCCGGGCGGTGCGGTGCTGGCATGTATAGGTACGATGAATTCGACAAAAGCTTTGTCGCGGCGCGCGTTGCGCAATTTCGCGACCAGGTCGCGCGCCGTCTCTCCGGCGAATTGGACGAGGAAAAGTTCAGGCCGCTGCGTCTGATGAATGGCGTCTATTTGCAATTGCACGCCTATATGCTGCGCATCGCCATCCCCTATGGCACGTTGTCGTCGCGGCAATTGCGCAAGCTCGCCTATATCGCGCGGCGCTACGATAAGGGCTACGGCCATTTCACGACGCGCCAGAACATTCAGTTCAACTGGCCGGCCCTCAAGGATTGCCCGGCGATTTTGAATGAACTCGCCGAAGTCGAAATGCACGCGATCCAAACCTCGGGCAATTGCATCCGCAATGTCACGGCCGACCAATTCGCCGGCGCCGCCGCCGACGAAATCGAGGATCCCCGCCCCTATGCCGAAATTCTGCGGCAATGGTCTTCGCTGCATCCCGAATATTCATTTCTGCCGCGCAAATTCAAGATCGCGGTCAATGGCGCCGCCAAGGATCGCGCCGCGATAAAAGTGCACGACATCGGCTATCAGATCGTCAAGAACACGAGAGGCGAGGTGGGCTTTACTGTCTATGTCGGCGGGGGCCTCGGCCGCACGCCCCTGGTCGCGCATAAGATCCGCGATTTTTTGCCAAAAGAAGATCTTCTTGCCTACACCGATGCCATCCTCCGGATCTATAATCTCGAAGGGCGGCGCGATAACAAATTCAAGGCGCGCATTAAAATCCTGGTGCATGAGAAAGGCGCCAGCACCATACGCGCCGAGGTCGAGGCCGAGTTCGCCAATCATCGCGACTCCGCGCTGACCTTGCCGCAGGCGGAAATCGATCGCATCCAGGCCTATTTCGCGCCGCCGGCCTTACCCGCGCGGGGCAGCGCTTTCTTCGCGTTTGAACGGCGAAAGGCAACCGACCCCGCGTTCGCCCGCTTCGCCGCGCAAAATGTCGTGGCGCATAAGACGCCTGGTTATGGGATCGTCACAATCTCGTTGAAGCCCATCGGCGGCATTCCAGGCGACGCCAGTGCGGAAGAGATGGAAGCAATTGCTGATCTCGCCGAAGAATTTTCGGCTGACGAGATCCGCGTCGCGCATGAACAGAACCTTGTTCTTCCGCATGTCGCGCTCGATGATGTGCCGGATCTGTTCGACCGGCTTTCCGGCCACGGCCTCGCCACCGCCAATACCGGCCTTGTCACCGACATTATTTCCTGCCCCGGCCTCGATTATTGCGCGCTCGCGACGGCGCGCTCGATCCCGATCGCGCAGCGTATTTCGGAGCGGTTCGGCGCGGGTGCGCGGGCGCAGGACATTGGCGAACTCAAGATCAATATTTCCGGTTGCATCAATGCCTGCGGCCATCACCACGTTGGCCATATCGGCATTCTCGGGTTGGAGAAATCCGGTGCCGAGGCCTATCAGATCACGCTTGGCGGCTCCGCCGACGAGACATGCGCCGTCGGCTCGCTCACCGGACGCGGGTTTTCGTCCGACGAGATCGTTGACGCGATTGAGACGGTCGTCGACACCTATTTGAAGTTTCGCGCGAGCCCGGCGGAAGATTTTCTCGCCGCCTACCGGCGGATTGGAATGGGGCCGTTCAAGGAGGCTCTATATGGCCACGAATGAGGCTGCTGTCCTTGGCGTCACGGAAAAAGCCGCGCGGCTCACTGCGGAAATGGAGGGAATGGACACGCCAGAATTGATGCGTGCCGTGATCGAGGATCTTTTCCCGGGCCGGATCGCGCTCGTCTCAAGTTTTGGCGCCGATTCCGCCGTGCTTCTTCACATGGTTGCGCAAATCGACAAGGCGACGCCGGTTTTGTTCATCGACACGAGGGTTTTGTTCGAGGAAACCCTCGCCTATCGCGACAAGCTTGTCGCGTATCTTGATCTTGAAAAAGTGATTGCCATCGGCCCAAAACCCGCGATGCTCGCGGCGGAGGATCCTGAAAATTTCCTGTGGGCGAGCGATCCCAATCGCTGTTGCGAAATCCGCAAGGTGATGCCGTTGGCGGAAGCGCTCGAAGGCTATGACGCCTGGATCACAGGCCGTAAACGGTTTCAGGCCCAAACGCGTGGCTCCTTGGCCTTGTTCGAAACCGAAGCTGGCCGCGTCAAAGTGAATCCCCTCGCGCACTGGCCGGCAGCCAAGATTATCGACTATCTCGATGCCTTCGCCTTGCCGCGCCATCCGCTCGTCGCCAAAAACTATCTTTCGATTAGCTGCATCCCGTGCACCTCGCCGGTAAAGCCTGGCGAAGACCCTCGCGCCGGGCGCTGGCGCGGGAGCGGGAAAGTCGAATGCGGGCTTCATACGCTGCCGCTCTACGCCGGCGCGGACATTTGACAATGCCGATATTCAAAGGCGATGATTTTGTGCCCGATGACTGGCGCGATTTGGCGCAAGCAGAAGAACTGCCGCCCGGCGGCAAGGTCATTCTGACGCTGCCGCAATGGCAGGCGATCCGGGCGCAAGCGCAGAGCGATAATTCGCTTGGCCTGCTCCTTCAACCTGGGCAGGAGCTGCTAGCGATCGTGCCGGACCTTTCCCGCTTCGTGCTCATCGCGGTTGCCTTTCCCAAATTCACCGATGGGCGCGGCTACTCGCTCGCACATCAGCTTCGCGGCACTTATGGCTTTACGGGGGAATTACGAGCCAGCGGCGAGACTTTGTTCGATCAGCTGCAATTTCTCGCGCGCTGCGGCTTCGATAGTTTCGATATAAAGGATGCCGCGACAATCCGGCTGCTTGAGGCTGGCCGAAGGCCTCGCCTCGGCATTTTCTACCAGCCGGGGCTTGGGTCTGAAATCCCGGAGCGGACAAGACCTTGGGCGCGCCGCGCCGCATCCTGAAGGCCAGCGTGCGTTTGGGCATACGCAAGCCTTACTTCCTCTTTGTCACTCAATTGGACGACGCATTGCCGGTTTCCGGACTTTTCCGCGAGACCTTCGATGAAAACAGCTCTCGATCCGGGGGGCGGCTTCGACGAACGCGAGAAAGCTTGCTATTCCGGGGCTCTACCGTCAACTTCGACAACGGGCAGAAGAATATGCTGAAGACCAGTCAAGATCGGCTGGTCCGTGCGAGCCATGATAGCCCGGAGCGCTTGTTTTTCCCGTTCTCCGACGTTCGTCTCAAACTCACGAACCGTGCGGGCGGTGAAGGCGCCGATCGACAACCCATAGGCGCCAGCGGTGGCGCCAACCTTGCCCGCGAAATGGGACCCCAACGATGCCACGGCGGCCTGGGCGACCTTTTCGTGCGAACACGTATGGATTATTTCAGCGATCAAACACATGACATCCCTCGCTTAGCGGGCCCTAACAGCGGCGGATACGGACAAGCGTTGGATATTCCCTTCCCAAAAAAAGTTAATCTTAGGCGTCACAGCTTGACAATACCTAACACTCAAACAATAATTCTAACGCTGTTATGACGTCAACAGGAATATTTCATGTTGCTCTGCAATATTTCTCATTATGTACGTTTTGCAATTGCTCAATTCCATGT
>VDMG01000186.1 GCA_006514895.1 Beijerinckiaceae bacterium | reverse complement strand
TCCATTGTGCGCCGAGCTTAAGATTTTTCCAGGTTGGCGAGTGCTCGGCGTGAACAGATCGCGCCGCCTCGCCGTAGAAATCGTGCTCATCCAGTCCGAACATGGGATGATTCTCGTCCCATGGAATATCGCACATATCACTACCTTACTTCGGACAAGCGAGGACATCCGGCCGATGATGCGACGCGAGGGGCCAGCTCTGCAGCACCAATTCATCCATATAGTCAGCCCACCGCTGCATCATCTCGCGACGCTCCGATATGTATTCTGCGCGATTATAGGCCGCTCGGACCTTGTTTCGCTCACAGTGGGCGAGCTGCCGCTCGATCACGTCAGCGTCGAACCCCAACTCGTTCAGCATGGTCGAAGCCGAGGAACGGAAGCCGTGGCCGGTTGCACGGCTGTGATAACCCATCCTGTAGAGGGCATAGAGGATCGTGTTCTCGGACATGGGCTTTTGCGGTTTCCGCTCGTTCGGAAAAACCAGGCGCGAGTTTGCGGTCAGCAGCTTCAGCTCGGACAACACCCCCAGAGCCTGCCGCGAGAGCGGCACGACGTGCTCCTCGCCCATCTTCATCCGTTCCGCCGGAACCCGCCAGACTGCTCCAGCCTCATCGAATTCCGACCACTCCGCGCCGCGAAGTTCGCCTGTCCTTACAAAGGTATAGGCCATAAGCAACAAGGCGCAGCGAGTGACGACGCTGCCGTCATAGACCTTGATCTTGGCAATCAGTTCACCAAACTCCTGCGGCTTGGTCACTGCCGCGAAGTTCCGGACCTTCTGGGCTTTGAAGGTCCCCCGGAGCGGTGCCGCAGGATCAATGTCAGCACGCCCGGTCGCAATGGCATAACGGAACACCTGAGATGCCCACATCCGGACCTTGCGAAGGGCCGCCAGGGCTCCGCGCCGCTCCATGAGGAGGAGGCATTCGCGCATGATTGGGACGGAGATAGAGCGGATCGTGTACCCCCCGATTTGGGGGTATAAATTCGCGGTCAACGCCGAATGGATCGCTTCTCGGTAGGTACGCGACCACTCACCCGCCCGTGCCGCGAGCCATTCATCTGCAATGGCCTGAAACGTTTCGACCGAGGACGCCACCGCAGCGCGTTGACGCCGCCGCTCGGCAACCGGATCGCGCCCTTCGCGGATCACCTGCCTGGCTTCGAGGGCCATTTGACGGGCCGCGGCGAGGGTGATCTCCGGGTAGACGCCGATCGCGAACAGCTTTTCCTTACCGTCGCTCCGGTACTTCTTTCGCCAATACCGGGATCCGTTTGGGTGGACGAGCAGAAACAGGCCCCCACCGTCCGCGAGTTTGTACGGCTTGGGGCCGGGCTTCGCCTGAATTTTGGTGTCTGTAAGGTGGTCACGGGCCATGGGAGTCGTTGGGAAGCGGCGCGAGATTGCGATATACCCCCGCCGTGGTGTTCGATACCCCCGAATCTACCCCGAAATCCGTTTGGATGGCAATGCACCGCATCGGCATGATTCGGACGACTGATCCACCTAACCCGCTGTACTCATGTATGTTTTAGGACTGGGGTTGACGTCTTCGGTCAGTGATATGGCGGAGACGGGGTCCGCTGAGGGTTCCATACTTCGCAGTCTAATCAGTAACTTAGGTTTGCACCAAGTGCCCTACCCACAAAGCCGCCACCAACCATTGCCCAGGGCACATTGGCCCGAAACAATGCCGGACGGCGAAGACTGTTCGGTTCCCGGTGCTGTGGGTGGACGGCAAGTCGCTGTCCGCTCCATCAATTCGTCAAGCGACCATACCACCACGGCCGGCTTCGGAGATTCAATTCGTAACAACATGTCCCGACACGTATCTGACGCTACAGGAAAGTCTCCATCCGCCCATTTGAACCACGCAACCATATTCTCGTCGACGTTCCAAAGAATCCCGTAGAGGGTCAAAAGCGCGGTCAACATCTTATTCGCGCATTGAGGCTCCAATAGCCCCACTCTATTGCTGAGCTATGCTGAATTCGACGCGTCGGTCATTACGTCGGCGATCTTCCATCAGACCGTTACTACGGCCTTCTACCGTCCCGTTTTGGCTGGCCAGGGCCAGGGAATGAGAGCTGCCATAACCCTTCGCAGTCAGCATGGCGGGATCGACCCCTGCATGAACGAGGGCTCGGCGGACAGCATTTGCACGCCGTTGCGACAGCTGCATGTTGATGGTTGGACTGCCAATGCTATGAGTATAACCGGTTATCTCAACAGACGTTCCAGCAGGCAATTGTTTGATCAGACGGGCGGTCTGCCGCAAGAGAGGGTTGCTGCTCGACGGAACCTCGGCACTATTGGCAGTGAAATAAATGGTTGGGAAATTAGGGGCCGACTGATTCGGAGCGCCAACCTGGGTCTTGTCGCTGACACCGGAAAGCGCCGATGACGCCGTTGCGGTTTCGGTCGCGCCGCTACGTGCAATTGTCGCGAATGCGTGATTCTCATTGCTAAGCGGCAAGCGCGCTAGGATCGAAGGCGCATGCAGGGACGCCACCGGCACATTTTGCGCCACAATCGGCGTGGACTGGATGGCCACACGATCACCTGCCCCAATGAAATATCCGAGGAGCAATCCGAGTATAATCAGCAGAGAGGTGCACGGAATAATCAACCCACCGAGCACGGGAGCGGCGCCACCGTCTTCTGTTCTGCTCGGTCGAATTTGCTCTGTTCCATGCTGCATTTCCTCGACGGGGGAGGACGAAAGCGGGATGGCCGAGTCGAGGAAACGCGATGCCGAAGCACGCATTGCTGATGGGACAGCTCCGCGTTGTGCCAGCAGGACAATGATTTTGGGTATTGCATAGCCCAAAATCGTTCTGGCGAAGCGTTGGCTTACACCGGCTTTATTGGCAAGGCCGCTAACAACATCGCTGCCTAGCGTTTGCTCTACCTCTTGCCCCGAAAGTGGCACGGGCTCAGGTCCTCCTAACCAAGAAGCAACCTCGACGTCAAACCCGGCGGCCTTGAACCTATTCACGAAACCGCCAATACCGCCTGGCTTTCCAGAGATCAGGCCGAGAGTCTCTTGAACAAGCGGGTAGGCCATGGGCCCGAGACAGTATCGCGAGCCGATTTCCTGAATGAGCTTGTCAAAGGTCGCCATCTTACTTGGTCTCCCTCTCGAAAAATGCCGACTGTCCCTGCGCGTCTTGCGAGAAGAATCTAGTCCCTCCTGAGTGACAAACAACCCCGGCCGGAGGCGAGAGTCGCACCACATGCACGCCATTTTATGTTTAGACGACGATGAGCTATCTAATCCGAACATCTCCGCGGCGGCCTGACGGTAAAAGTGCGCTGCTTTGTGTTCCAGTGAGCAGCCATACAGGGCCTTCGAAATGGAAGTTCAGACGATCTGGTCAAACGCGGCCTGAAGACGCCTGAACTCGTCATTGTCGATGGCGCGCCCGGCCTCGAGAAGCTCTTGCCGCGTTCTGGAACGACATGCCGGTTCAGCGCCGCACGGCGCACAAGCACCGCAATCTTCTGGCTCATGCGCCGGAGCGGCTGCACGAGGAAATTTCGAACGACTACAAGGATATGATTTACGCGCAAACGAAGCAGGAAATCGAAGCGAAACGCAAGGCATTCACCCGCAAACGCCGGTTGAAACACAAAGCCGTCGCCGACAGTCTGGAGGAAGCTGGCGACAAGCTGTTCACCTTCACGCGTTTTCCGCCCAGCCAATGGAAATCGATCCGCACGTCGAATGCGATCGAACGCTGCACGAGGAGTTCAAACGGCGGATCAAGACGCAGACCGTTCTACCAAGTGCCGAAACCGCCGCAATGTTTGTTCTGGGCGCTGTTGGCGTCGGGTCAGATCACGATGCGAAAAGTCGATGGCTGGCAAAGCCTCGCCGACAAGCCTTCCGATCAGATCTTTGACATCGCCGCATGATCGGATAGCATAATGCCGCTCGGAGACGCGTCATCAAATTCCAACACAATCCGCGACGGAACCGAACATCGAACAATGAGCGCTTGAAAGTGACGCACGCACGGACTCTGTCACTTCGTTTTGCCGCATGCTCAAAACTCTGAAACCTATTTTAAGATCATGCTCAA
Organism: Beijerinckiaceae bacterium; assembly: GCA_006514895.1. GTDB lineage: Bacteria > Pseudomonadota > Alphaproteobacteria > Rhizobiales > Beijerinckiaceae > Methylocapsa. The sequence continues at coordinate 199 of VDMG01000186.1, read as the reverse complement.
GGGCGCGAGAGGAATTGTGCAATGCCCCGCCTCCTTTTCCTCTATTTTTCGAAACGCATCGTAATTGCCGCGCTGATCATCGAAGCGGGTCTTTGCGTTCCGGTCGTCATGACCTCGCTTTTTCATTATCTCCCACCGGCCGCCATCCGTGGCGGGCTGCTCGTGCCAGCACTTCTTGGCACTCTGCCAACGGTTCTCT
>VDMG01000164.1 GCA_006514895.1 Beijerinckiaceae bacterium | reverse complement strand
TCTCCACTCCTCGATGGTTACGATGAGCCAGAAATCCTCCGTTCTTCAACCCGCTAAATCTGTCTCACAGGCGCTGACGCCGGACACTCCAGCAAAAATTGATTTTTCACTTCCGAGGGAAGGGCGTTCCATTCCTCGAACGCGAGTGGTGGCGAGCCGTTGGAGAGCCAGGCACGGTGCGGATCGGTCTCCGTCACGATCGCCGCTCCATTCGGACGGCGATCTCGATCAACGATTCAGGATCTTGTGTTCTTGTCGGAGCCGTGATCACCACAGGCGCTAATTATTTGCTCGCGGTGAGGAAAGAGAAAGCAGAAGCGGCCAGAGTTATGCTCTTTCGTGCCAACGAACTCAAAACCGCGGCCCGACTGATCGCGGACGATTTTTTCACCGCACAAACAGCTGTGACGGAATTTGTTGATAACAAGCGTTGGGCGCCAGTAGCAGCTCGCAATTTCCCATTGGATGCGTGGCAAAACGATAGAGAAGTCCTCGCCCGCGAATTACCACTCGAAGACTGGAATGCGGTAGAGATAGCAGTATGGGCAGTAGAACGCTTCAGAACCCTTGCCCCTGTCCCTCGTTCGAGCGACGCTATGGCAGAAATCGGCAAACCTCTTCTCAATGACATCAAGGCTGGAATCGAAGCGCTCATACCATACATGTGATGAAGACATTGAAGTACAGTAGAAGGTTACGTGTGTAAAAGCCTGTTCGTCGTCAGAGTTTTTGGGGCAAGTTGCAACTTAAAATAAGAGAGGTTCTGGCTCGTCTCCGATGTTGCGCATCACCAGGCAACGCCGCTCGAATCGCGGCACTATCGGCAGATCAAGCGCTGACCGCGATTATCTGCACGGCTTGGCGTCAGACAGGGACGGCGCGATCAACAACCCTGCAGTAGAGATGCCAGGTCGAATGTCCCAGGATCGGCACCGCGACCGCGAGCCCGACGAACAGCAGCAAGAATCCGATCGCCAGGATCGATGCGACGATCAATCCCCACAGCGCCATGGTGAAAGGATTTGTCAATACGGCCCTGACGGAAGTCTGAATCGCCACCGGGACCCCTACATCACGGTCTAGAAGCAGGGGAAATGAGACGACGCTGATGCTCAGCGCCACCACGGCAAAGACAAAACCGATCACGGTGCCGAGTCCGATCAATTTCCAGCCTTGTGGCGTGCCGAAGATATTGGCGATGAATTGTGTGAAGGATTCCGGCGGCGTGGATCCAAAAAGCGCCACGTAAAGAGACTGAGCCGTGAATTCCCAGCACACAAAAATCACCAGCAGCAACATGCCGAGCGACAGGATCGAGAAAATCGAGTGCGAGCGCATCACGCCGAACGCGTGCGCCCATGAGGTGTCGAGGCCAAGCTCCCGGCGCCGGCTTATCTCATATAAGCCAATTGCCGCGAAGGGACCAACCAGAGCGAAACCCGACATGAGCGGGAAGAGCAAAGGTAGAGGACTGCCGGCAATGAGCCCAATGCCGACGATCGGGTAGATCAGGCCTAGAAAAATGAGAGATGACGGCATCGTCAAGAAATCTTCGGTGCCTTTGGCCAGAACGTCTTTGAGGTCCGCTGGACCGATCTTATGCACACTGGGATAGACCGGGGTCAAATCCGGACCGACGACCACATGAAACTTCGGCATTGGCGTCCCTCCCGAACCGAGCAACAAGCGGTCACGAGGTCATGGCGAAGCTCCGCATAAAGCGGCTGGTCACACGGAACCGCGAGCTGCATTTTTAGACACTATACGCTCTCGTGGGGAGGTTGTCGCCTCTGAGGTGGAGGGCACGCCAAGAGATCAAACCCCGAAATCCCATCCGAGTTGCGTCTGTGAGTGCAACCCAGATGGCTCAAATGGACAGTTGCTGCTGCCGCCCTTCGCGGAGGCTTCAAGTGGGCTTGACCTCGATCTTTTTCTCGGGCTCCTGCGCCTCAGGCTTCTTGGGAAGGGTCACCGTGAGCACACCCTTGTTGAAGTTCGCCTCGACTTTGTCGGTGTCGACGGCCTTGTCACGTAGGCGGCGCCACTGATCTATAGCCGTACCGTCCACGACGTTCAAAATCAGCTATAGCGGCTATCGCTTCCGCCCGAAATCATCCAGCACGCGATCTGGCTCAGCGCCGCAATTCCCGGTCAAAGCTGGGGCATGAGCTTGAATATGTGGACTTCGTGCCACATGGTTTTTTGATCTGCGAGGCATAGGTTGAGGTAAGCTGCCTTGCGTTGTCTTGCGGAACAGCAATGATCATAGCCATCGCCTTTGCATTTCTGACGCTCTGCGTCCTTGTGATCATGACCCGGTGACTTGTCTCCAACATTGGGGCGCGAGCGCGGATTTTGTCTGGCGCGGGCAGTAGGGCCGCGAGGCTGCGAGCACCGTGTACGTTCGGCCAATGGTGGCCCGGCTGATCGTCCATATTTATCGTCCAGAGAAATATGATGTCGGGGCTTGCAGTCTTTCGTCCGCCAACACTCACGGCAGAGGTGCGTCTCGATGACGGAAAGACCAGCGTCTTTCAGCACAGGACGGGGCGGTGGCTCGAAATCCGACGGGCGCGCTTCCAAGCGCACTGGCACCGCCTTGTCAGGCGAGCGGAAAGGAGGCAGGATGAGGCTGAAACTGACGGCTTCTAAGGGTATGTCGGATCAAATGCGTTTCGTTAGCGAAAGTGATAGCGGCCTTACCGAAAGTCTCCCGCTTTCGATCGCGAGGCCCTTCGACTACGTGGCGCTCCTCAAACCGCGCGTCATGTCGCTGGTGATCTTCACTGCATTCACCGGCGTTTTGGTCGCGCCGTTGCACGTCAATCCGGTGATTGCGTTTGGCTCGCTGCTCGCCATCGCGGCCGGGGCTGGCGCCTCCGGCGCCCTCAATATGTGGTACGATGCCGACATTGACGCACTCATGCGGCGGACTCAAAATCGTCCGATCCCGGCGGGCAGAATGAGAAAGGGGGACGCGCGGGACTTTGGCTTGGTCCTTGCCGTTCTCTCAGTCGTGGCCTTGGGAATCGTGGCCAATTGGCTCGCCGCCGCGCTTCTTTGCTTCACCATCTTTTTTTATGTTGCCGTCTACACGATGTGGCTCAAGCGCTTGACCCCGCAAAATATCGTGATCGGAGGCGCTGCAGGAGCCCTACCGCCGGTCGTCGGCTACGCTGCCGTCACCGGCGAAATAAGCCTCGCGAGCATCGCCCTTTTCACCATTATCTTTGTTTGGACTCCACCGCATTTCTGGGCGCTCGCCCTTGTGAAGGCCGAAGAATACCGCCGCGCAGGGGTTCCGATGCTCCCGAACGTGAAGGGAGCTGATCGCACGCGGCGCGACATATTTCTCTACTCGCTCCTTCTGGCCCCTCTTGGCCTTGCGCCGTGGCTCGTCGGCTTTGCCTCCTTGGCCTATGGCATTTTCGCTCTCACTCTTGGCGCGCTCATGCTGTTGTTTTCGTCGCGGGTCTATTATAATCGGGAGGGCCCCAAGGCCGATCGATGCGCGAACCAGCTGTTTGGCTTTTCGATCCTCTATCTTTTCCTGCTATTCGCCGAGATAGCCGTCGAGCGGCTTTTGGCAATTTCGCCTTTGAACATGCTATGGTGATGCCTTGAAGGCGGATCGGAATTCAATCCGCGCCGCGCCGTTACGTCGGCAGGCATTGTCACGTCGCCATTTGACCTTTGGCCGTAACCATCAATGATGACCCAGATCAGCTAATAGCGGCTACCGCTTCCCTCCGAAATCATCCAACAGGCGATCTGGCTTTATGTCCGGTTCACTTTGAGCTTCCGCGACGTCGAGGATTTGCTGGCTGAGCGCGTGATCTTGGTCTCCTATGAGACGGTGCGCCGCTGGGTGAACCATTTTGGACCCAAGATTGCGGTCGATCTTCGCAAACGCCGGCCGAAGCCGCACACGACTTGCATCTCGACGAGGTCTATCTCAAGATCGATGGCCTCTTGGTCTACCTCTGGCGCGCCGTGGATGCCGAGGGCGAAGTGCTCGACGTTCTGGTCCAGACCAGGAGGAACAAGCGGGCGGCGCTCAAATTGATGCGCAAGCTATTGAAGAAATATGGCTTTGTCCCCGACAAGCTCGTCACAGATGACCTCAGATCTTATGCTGCTGCAGCCAGTGATCTTGGAATCGCGAAACGCCATGAACGCGGTCGATGGCGCAACAATCGAGCGGAGAATTCGCATCAACCGACCCGACGAAGGGAGAGGAAGATGCAAGGGTTCAAGAGCGTGGGATCCGCGCAAAGATTTCTCTCAGTGCATG
>VDMG01000056.1 GCA_006514895.1 Beijerinckiaceae bacterium | reverse complement strand
GCCGCTGGCGATCGCCTCCATCTCGCTGCCGGGTTTGCGCGACGAGAGAAAAATTTCAGCGATGCGTCGAGAGTTCGGGAAATACGAGACGGACAGAAAGTAGAGCTGTCCTCGATGTACAAATTCACGCGTCTCGCCGCGCCTGCGGTTGGGGAGTTCCTCGCGGTCGCCGCTCATGCCCGCGCCTTACGAGCGTGCCAGTCGTTGAGCTGCCGGGCGCTAAGGCTTCGGCCGCTCGGGCGCGGATTAGCGGCGCACTCGGAGAGATAAGCCCGGATGCTTCGGCCTGTGATGAGCTTTTTTCCGGCGACATCGACGACGACGAGCTTACCGGCGCGGATCAGCTCCATGCGCTTACCTTTGCGGCAGCGCAGAATCTGATCGGCTTCAGATTGTGTGAAAAGTTCGAGGTGGAGCGGAACGTCGAAAGGAGCTGATGCTTTGGTCATCGGGCGCACCCATGCAGCCCGGCCATCTATCGACCTTGGGCGACATGGGGCCTGACTGACCCGCTTAGACCTGCCATCCGTAAGGAGCGTATGGGCGGGTTGTGCCCGCCGTCCCGCGCCACCTTCTAAGGCGGTGGCCTCGCGCCGTCTGCTCTGGGTCCGGCGCGCGCGGGGATCGGACTAGCGCAAATGCCGCCGGAAGGAAAGGGGTTTGAGCGGCCGTCCGTCCTTGTAGGTAGACATGCCATAGGGCGGCGTTGGCGCCGTTTTTCCCTCTATAACTACGCGGAGATGGTTGCAGCCTCGTCGCTCAGAATTTCAATGAGGCGGCGGCCGCTTCCGGCCAGGAAATGGTGCGTACCAATTCCGCCCACCCCGATTCCCAGTTACGTCATTTTTCGATTCACCGTTATGCTTGCTTGATGAATATTAAGAAGTCTCAGGTTTACTCTTGGCACTCTCGCTTGTTGAACGCTGTCTCGTCCGATGACGCAAGTTTTTAGTCTGCCATTTCAAGACAGGGCCACACATCCCTTGGCCGGCGTCACTGTGCTTCAGCTCATTCCCGACCTTGAGACAAACGCCACGGCCCGGGCGGCGATCGATATCGCGGCCGCGCTCGGCGCGGCGGGAGCGCGCGCGCTCGTTGCTTGTGCAGGCGGCCGGATGACGGGGGAGCTGCAAGCCAAGGGCGGCGTCTTCGTGCCGTTTCCCTCGCACACCAAAAACCCGCTCGCCATGGCCTTGAACACGCGCCGTCTCGCGCATCTCATCGCGGCGGAAAGCGCCGATATCGTTCATGTGCGCTCGCGCGCCTTGGCTTGGGTCGCCCTTGGCGCAACCCGTATGACAAAGACGCCCTTGGTCACCAGTTTTCACTCCGGCTGCCAAGGCTCCAACCCCATCACAATGCGTTATAATTCGGTGTTGGCGCGTGGCGATGCGGTGCTCGCCGATACACGCTTCATGGCGGATCTCGCAGGCAGGCTCTACGCTCCGGCGGCGGAGAAAACCCGTGTCATCCATCAAGGGATCGATTGCCGGATTTTTTCGCCGGACACGGTGACTCCAGACCGCGTTCAGGCGGTGCGGCGGCATTGGAAGGTCGCACCGCACGAGCAAATCGTGCTCCTGGCGGCACAAACGAGCCACGCCAGCGGTCACAAGATCCTGATCGAGGCGGCGCGGCTTTTGTCGCGCAGCGGCCTCACCGGGGTGAAATTCATTCTCGCTTGCGAGCGCAAAGAGGGCGCGCTTGACCGCGCTATCGACCGGGCCATCGCGAGGGAAAAGCTGCAAGGCATCATGTACCGCGCCCCGCATAGCGATAGGCCAGCGGCATATCTCACGGCCTCGATCGTCGTCGTGCCCGCGGCCGGGGCGCAAGCCTCTAACGACGCCGCCGTCCAGGCGCAGGCCATGGGGACGCCCGTTATCGCCGCCAATGCCGGCGCCGCGCCGGAAACCGTTCTCGCGCCGCCCGTGGCCGAGGATTCTTCGCGCACGGGCTTTCTCTTCAAGCCTGGCGACGGAGCGGCGTTGGCGGTGGCGATCGCCAATGTTTTAAGCCTCGGCGCCAGCGCCAGCGGCAAACTTTCGTCACGCGCCAGGAAGCATGTCGAAACGCGTTTTTCCACCGGGCAATTCTGTACCGGAACCCTCGATGCCTATGTGGCGCTGCGGCGCGGCGGCGAAGGATGATCACGAGACCTTCCGCCTGCCGGCGGCGGTCCAGGGGCAACGGTCCGCGGGCGTTCTTTTCGCTAACTCCCATGCGATCCCTTCATTGACTTCGCGCCGCAATATTGACTTCGTGCCGCAATCAACCGATGTTCCACTCGGGTCCGGCAACCGTCGCGAAGACCGCCGAAGCGATTCGCGCGCCTGCCGGGTTCGATTTGTCCACACAAGGAGAATTAGCCATTCGCCGTCCTATGAAAGCCCCTCCCGTTCCGCAAAAGGACGGGCCGCGCATAAACCGTGACATCCATGCCCTCGAAGTTCAATTAATCGATGCCGACGGCAAAAATCAGGGCGTCGTCGAGATTCTTCAAGCCCAGCAATTGGCAGACGATGCGGGACTTGATCTTGTCGAAATTGTTCCGTCGGCCGATCCCCCAGTTTGCAAAATCCTCGATTACGGCAAATTCCGCTTCCTGGAGCAGAAAAAATCCGCGGAAGCCCGGAAAAAGCAGAAGATTGTCGAGATCAAGGAGATTAAGCTGCGTCCGGGAATAGACGACCATGATTACGGCGTGAAAATGAAAGCCGTGCGCCGGTTTTTCGAGGAAGGCGACAAGGTGAAAGTCACCTTACGCTTTCGTGGCCGCGAGATGGCGCATCAGGAACTAGGTTTCCGCCTGCTCGAACGGGTCAAATCCGAGACGGGGAGCATCGCTAAGGTCGAAGCCGAACCGTCGATGGAAGGCCGCCAGATGATAATGGTTCTCGCGCCGAAATAGGCGGGGGCTGGCCGGGGGCCGGTCAGGTGGCATGACACCCTCACTGTTCGCTCGCGAAAAGCTTCAGGTACCGCCAATTGTTCCGGACGCCGGAAGCCTGGCCAGGGCACGGCGCGATCTTACCGCCAGGCCCGGGCCGCGTAATCGATGGCGTAGTTTTCCGGTGCCGCGGCAATCGCGGCCATGCCGGTCAAAACCGCGTCCTCGGTGACGATGAGCCGCGTGCCGATGGCGCGCATCATTTCGCCATAGGCCGCCTTATTCTCGAAGGCCGCGCGAAAATCTTCCGGATCGCAAAAATCCACAATCCTCGGCAGGACTCCGCCGGCGAAGGTGACCCCTCCCTTGGCTAGGAAAGCCAGCGCAAGATCGCCCGCGAAACGCCCCGTGAGGGTCCAGCACAGCCGCAGCGTCCGCGCCGCCTCGCCGGAGGGATCGGCCCGCGCTTCTTCGATCAGCGCGATTTCGCTGGGTAGGGCCGTCGTCTTGCCCGCCGCCGCGCATCGGGCAAGGTGGAGGCGCAGGAGGCCATGGCCGGAGAGGATAGTTTCTACGCAGACCCGCCCGAGCGCGCCGGTGTCGAGATGCCGCCAAAGGGCTTCTTCCTCCGCTCCGATAGGCCCGAAATCCATATGTCCAGCCTCGCTCGGTAAAACGAGATGGCGATTGCCGGTCTCGATTAGGGCCGCCACGCCGAGGCCCGTGCCGAGCCCGACAATGAGCTCGACGCCGGGTTTTTGGTCAAACGCGCCGATCGGCGTGACCCATGCCGGTTCGAGCACCGGCAGGCTGAAGGCCTGAGCTTCGAAATCATTGAGAAGCAGGCCCTGATCGAGACTCGCCTTCGCTGCGACCACGAGGCCGTCGATGCGCCAATCCGCATTGGTCATTTTGACGGTACGCCCGCTGACCGGGCCGGCGGCGCAGGCGATCAGGCTACGCGGCTTGACAGCGAGCCCAGCGAAAACCTCCGCGAGAGCGTCTTCGAGCCCCGGGAAATCCTTGGTCTTGAGGTGTGGCCCTGCCGCCTCAAGGGGTGCGCCCGGAGCGGGCACGAACGCAAACCGCGCATTGGTGCCGCCAATGTCACAGACGAGAACCGGAAATGGAAACTGCACGCCTGTGGACTTTCATGGTTGAACACTTTGACGGCTGCCCCGAAAGGGTACATTCCGGCGCCCAAAACCAGCGAGACGAGCAAGCCGAACGATGTCCTTTCAGTATCATCCACTCTTCCCTCTCGGCAAGGACACGACACCTTATCGAAAGCTCACCTCGGACGGCGTGCGGGTCGAGACCTTCGGGCCGCACGCATTCCTCCGCGTCGAGGCTTTTTGGCAAAGCAGTTGAATAGGCCATTATTCTCGCCGCCGGCCAAGCTTCGGCGGCGGCCGACGACCAGCGCTTTACGCC
>VDMG01000029.1 GCA_006514895.1 Beijerinckiaceae bacterium | reverse complement strand
TCGCTGCAATTTGTAACGCAGCTTCCGGCAGATGCGGGACAAGGTATTTGCCGCTGGCGGAGAGGGCCGTGGTAAGCAGCAGCGAGACCAGCAGCAGGAACCCGAGAGCCAGGACTCCTGCCAGTGAGACGAGGTAGGTGCGCACGAATTGCCAGATTCCGCCTTTTTTTCGAGACTCCACTTCCCACACGGTGTTCAGCGCATCCTTGAGCTGGACCTACGGCGGCGAACAGCAACAACCCTATTCCTAGGACAGTCGCAACAATTCCTTGCTGGGGCTTGCTGGCTCCTGCCAGCATGGCATCGACGGCCTGGGCACCGGCGTCTCCGAGAAGTCCCTTGAGCTGCGATCCCACCTCGCCGCGAACGGCTTCCTGCCCGAATACAAGGCCGGCGATCGCAATGGCGATGATCATCAAGGTCCCAAGAGAGAAGATCGAATATACGCAAGCGCCGCACCCAGCTGGGCGTCTCGTCATGAAAGCCTTTGCGTTTTTAGCCTCAACGTTTCGAGTGGAACCAAGTTCCGCCAACTTTGTGGCTCGATTGCCTGCGACGAATTCAGCCCCACATGGGACGCAGCTCGGCCCCGATGTTGACTTCGTTGTTTTGAGCCCAGCGCGTCACCATAGGCCTCTCGTTTCACGTCGGTTCTTCTGGCGGCCGCAATGGTGGTCTTGTTCTTCGCCGGCCAGCCCGTTGCCAAGGTAGCGATCATCGGCGGCGTGTTGCTGCTGTTCAATCGCCGACTCAAGGTGACAAGGTCTACCGCGAGATCGATTGGCCGCTCCTTGTCATGTTCGTTGGGACGCTAGTACTACTGCGTCATAAACTGCGGCGCTTGTGTTTGGCCGATCGGTTGCAGCATGGACATCGTGAGAGGCGGCGTGCGAGCATAATTATGCTTATCTCGTGCTCGGCTGATACCTTGGCAGGCGGACGCGCAGGACGCCCTTGCCGGGGTAGCAGCGCATCAAGGAGCGCCGGGGGCATTGCGTCCGACCTTCTGATACTTTCGCCGCCAGGAGGGCGCTTAACGGCAACAGCCTGTCGTAGTGCGGCGACGATTGAGCCGGTACGCAACGAGACCTAGGCACACCAGTAGCGCCGGGATCACGGCAGAAGCGGCTTTGGCAAGCCACGCCGTGAGACCGAATGCTCCGAACACCGCGGCCAAAAGCGGGGCGGCACAGCAAGTCGCGGCCAACATGCCCCGACAGCGCCGGTCGTAATGAGCGCGCGGTCTTTCATGGCCATAGCATCCCTTCCGAATAAGGGAACGAGGGATAGCCCGCTTCGTTCGTTGCCTTAATGAGCGCCCGCACGTCCGCCTTCGTGTCGTTAACCGAGGCCGGCCATTGGGAGGGCGACCTCATCATCTGCAAGCGCACACGGCCCGTGCTCGTTTGCGCACGGCGTTCAGCCTTGGCGCTGGACCTCGTAATGTTATTCGTCAAACTTAAGAAAGAAGGTGTTCAAGGCCGTCGACCAGTTCCTCGGGTTTGTATGGTTTCTTCAGTACGGGGCGGTCGCGGTAGAGGTCCCTCAAGCCATGGTCGCTGTAGCCGGTCGCGAAAAGGAACGGCACGCGGCGCGCGGCTAGCGCTTCGGCCACAGGATAGCTTTTGCTTCCGTTCAGGTTCACGTCCAGCATGGCGGCATCGAAGAATTGCGCATCGATCAGCGCGAGGGCTTGTTCAACCGTAGCTGCCACGGTCACGGATGCAAATCCGAGGTCGGCCAGCATTTCTTCAATAAGAATAAGGATCATCATTTCATCCTCGACAATGAGGATGTGACGGCCGGTAAACACTTTATTTTCCACGACCACCTCACGGTGCAGGAATGTTGATCGTGCAGACCAAGCCGTCCGCTGGATAATCGAGTTGCACAGAGCCCCCCAGCTCGTGGGCCAGGCCCCGTTCTATCACTTGCGAGCCGAACCCTTTGCGGACAGGTGGTGTGACGGGTGCCCCGTCCTTCTCCTTCCAGTGAAGGATGAGTCGGTCGGCTTCCGGTGTCGGTTCAATCGTCCAAGCGATCAGGATTGAACCTGTCTCATTGGAGAATGCGCCAAATTTTACCGCGTTGGTCGCGAGTTCATGGAACGCAATGCCGAGGGCCAAGGCCGCTTTCGGCGTAAGTCGGATATTTTCACCCGAGATCACGAAGCGCTCAGTCCGACCGTCTGCAACCCCGAACGGCTCCAGGGCTTCCTTCACTAAATCCAGCAGCCCCACACTTTCCCAATTCTCGCGGGTCAACAGGTCGTGCGACCGGGAGAGCGCAAAGAGGGGGTCCTCTATGGATTTCCGAATTACCTGGGGATCAGACGATTTCCGAAAGGCCTGCCAGATGATTGATTGCACAGTTGAAAGTGTGTTCTTCACGCGGTGATTGAGTTCGTCAATGAGCATCTTCGCCTGTGTTTGCGCACGCATATGCTTGGTGATATCCACGAATGATACGAAATGCTGCACGAAGGCACCTCTCTCATTCCGCACGGGACTGATGAAGATCGAAGCCCAGAACTCGCTTCCATCCTTGCGGCGCAGGTGAACTTCCGGGTCACTGTCGGAGTTGCCGTCGAAAGCGGCTTCGATTTGTTTTATTGCTTGAGAGTCTCCTCCGGCTGCCATCAGAAAGTTGAGGCTCTGGCCCAGCACCTCCGTCCGCTCGTATCCGGATAGGGAGAGAAAACTGTCATTGGCAAAAATTATCGGATTTCCGGGTTCCTTCGGGTCCGTAAAAACCATCGCCATTCGCGTCGTCTCGGCGGCGACAACGAACGGGCCGAGGTCTTTCTTAAAGCCCTCGACTTCGGCCTCAGCAACTTTCTGCTCTTCGGACTTGTTTGGTATTTCCGACATGCCGCAATCCTGTCTACTTGTTTGGCAGCTTCCTACAATTAAGGCAGGCCCCATGAATCATGGGCGGCAGACAATAGCTTTTCCTGGTCGGTTCGTCTCCATAAGTCCGAATTAACACTCAGGCGGAACCTATCGCAGCTCCCAAGTGCTGTGCTGAATGGTCAAATCTAACTAAAGCGGAACCATGACGGGATAAAAGCGGTTTGATGCGCAGTTGCCGGTCAGCGTCTCATAATGTCTGTGCGCGGCTTTGCGGGTAACCATGAGACCTTTGACGATACAAAGATGACGGAGTTGGGCGGCAGAGGCCGAGGGTTTCGTGCAAAAATCTAGCAGAATTGCGGTAGGGATGCCCATTACTGGGCACCCCCCGCACAGATCCGGACAGGCCCGATTCCGCGATGTCCCGGTCATTGTTGAAATAGGAGGAGCGGCGTTGCTCGCCTTGAGCTTGTAGGCTCGGGGTGCTGATTCCACGAGAGGAAAGCAACGCCATGAACAGGCTTATCACATCCACCGCGATTCCTGCGAGAGCGGTCAAGATCGAAGCGCTGGCGAATATGACGGCGAGTTTCGAAAGTTTCTGCCTTGCCTCTGGGATCGAGGCACTTGCCGAGATGATGGAAAACGACGCGCGAACGGCGTGCGGCCCGCGACACGCGCGCGGCAAGAACCGAAGGGCGCATCGCTGGGGCAAGACGAAAGGCAAGATTGGCTTTCACGGCGGCAAGGTGGCGATTGAACGCCCGCGCCTTCGTGGCTTCGACGGCAAGGAGCAGGCTCTTCCCAGTTGGGAAGGGGCGACGAAAGAAGACTGGCTCGGCAAATGGGCCATGAACCAGATGCTGATCAACGTCTCGACGCGCAAGTTCAAACGTTCGGTTCGCTTGCCCGAGGGCGAAGTGCCGGCACCCAAAGGTTCTGGCCTATCGAAATCAGCCGCCTCCCGGCATTTTGTCGCGCTGTCGGCGGCGCGACTGAAGGAATGGATGGCGCGTGATCTTTCCGGCCTCGGGTTGCTGGTGATCCAGATCGACGGCATTCACATGGACGAGGACATGACCCTGGTGGCGGCGATCGGTGTTGATGCGAACGGCGACAAACATCCGCTTGGACTGGTCGAGGGCGCCACGGAAAACGCAGCGACCGTGCAGGCGCTGATCGATAATCTCATCGAGCGCGGCCTCGATCCCGCCCTGCCGCGCCTTTTCATCATCGACGGCTCGAAGGCTCTCTCCAAGGCGATCCGAGCAACTTTCGGACGCGACGTGGCCATTCAACGCTGTCAGATACATAAAGCACGCAACATCATGGACCGCTTGCCGAAATCGATGCACGCACAAGTGAGGCGCGTGTTGCGGCAGGCATGGGAGCTGGACGACGCCGGCAAGGCCGAGACGCTTCTTCGCAACCTTGCCCGGCATCTCGAAAAGGACTGGGAGGGCGTTTCCGCCTCGATCCTGGAAGGGCTCGACGAGATGCTCACCGTA
>VDMG01000111.1 GCA_006514895.1 Beijerinckiaceae bacterium | reverse complement strand
CTGCCATAGCCGTCCTCCATGAGAGAACGGAATCAGATTCGCGGGATCTTGGGAATCCCAGAGCGCTCTACCCGTTAATGGGTCCGGACCCTAATACGTTGATCTAGTCTAATACCAGGTGTCGCGGATAGCCCCCATGGGGCCTTTCTCAAATTTTTGCTTCTTCAATGGGATAGCGAAAATTTGAGAGTGGAACCAACGGTCATTCCGCACATGACCGTTGGTATAAGTTTTGGACTCTCTGGGTAGTGAAGCGATGGCGGCGGCCATGCGGGGAGCCGGCGGCGCGAAAAACCACCATCAAGTCTTGTTGCGCCGCGCCACGCGAAGCGGCACCGGATCGGTTTCCAAGAGGCCGAAGAGCACATGATCCTGCCAGACACCATTGATCCGCAGATAGGCCCGCGCATAGCCTTCCCTGGTAAATCCCATCCGTTCCAAGAGTTTCATTGAGGCTTCATTATGCGGCAAGCATGAGGCTTCGATCCGATGCAGGCGGAGCGTGGCGAAGGCGTAGCCGGTCACTGCCCGGACCGCGGCGGACATGAAGCCTTGCCGGGCATGCGGCGCGCCGAGCCAATAGCCGAGTGTCGCCGCCTGCACGACGCCGCGCTTGATCTGCCCGAGAATCAGGCCCCCCACAAGCACATCGTCGTCCCGGAAGATCAGGAAAGGGTAGGCTTCATCATTGGCGATTTCCTGATGGTTCCGGCGCACCCGGCGGCGGAACGCGGCGTGGGTTAGATCGTCCCCCGGCCAGGTCGGTTCCCACGGCGTTAAAAACACGCGGCTTTGGGCGCGCAAATCGGCCCAAGCTTCGTAGTCGCGCATCTCCGGTGGCCGCAGATAGATGCCTTCGCCGCGCAACAGGGTCGCGGCATGGCTGGCTGGATAGAGACGGAAGAGAGCCACGAAACTCCCCTTTAGATCCCGCGCAGCCGCAGGGCGACACGCTCGGGGGTAAAAGTCCTGGCCACCGGACCGATCGCGGCAACGGTTGGCGCCGAGCGGAGAGCGCGCGCGCCAGCGGCGCGGATTTGGGCGACATCCAGGCGATCTATGGCCGTGACGATTTCATCACGGGAGAGGACCCGGTTGAAAGCCATCAATTGCCGGGCCATTTGTTCGCAACGGGCGGCAGGTGATTCAAGCGCCGCGAGGAGCGAAACCTTCATTTGCGCCTTAGCCCGCCGTACTTCGGTGTCGCTCAATTCAACCGCCGCTTGGCCCAAACAGTCGAGCGCGACACGCAGCAATTCAGCGACATCCCTGGCACTCGCCGCGGCATAGAAGCCGAACACCCCGGTGTCCGAATACCCCCAATGAAAGGCGTGGATGGAATAGGCGAGCCCGCGCGCCTCGCGCACCTCCTGGAACAGGCGCGAGGACATGCCGCCGCCGGCCGCGCTGGCAAAAATTTGCATGGCATAGAAATCCTCATGCGCGTAGCTTGTGCCTTCGAAGCCGATTGCAATATGCGCCTGGTCGAGCCGCCGCCTCAAGCGCGTGTCGCCGCCCTGGTAGCGCGCCGGCGCGGTCTTGGTTACGATCCCCTGGGAAGAAAGGCGCCCGAATCGTTGCGTGGCCTCGTCGCAAATCGCGGCGTGATCAACCGCTCCAGCCGCCCCAATCACCGTCGCGCCAGCCCGATAATGAGCATCGAGATAGGTGCTGATGGCATCCCTGCCGAAACCCGAAACTTGTTCCCTGGTGCCAAGAATCGGACGCCCGATCGGCTGATTTGGAAAAGCGGTTGCGTTCAATAATTCGAAGATGAGATCGTCGGGCATGTCTTCGATCGCGCCAATTTCTTGCAGAACAACGCCTTTTTCGCGCTCGAGCTCCACGCTGTCGAAGGTGCTTTCGGTCAAAATGTCGGCGAGGATATCGAGCGCGAGCGGAACGTCGCCCGCCAAGACGTGGGCGTAATAGGCGGTATGTTCGGTGCTTGTCGCCGCGTTGAGATCGCCGCCGGCCGTTTCGATCTCCTCGGCGATATCGCGCGCCGAGCGCCGCCGCGTCCCCTTGAACGCCATATGTTCAAGAAGATGCGACAGGCCATGCTCGTTGGTTCGTTCATGACGCGATCCGGCACCGACAAAAACACCAAGCGAGGCGGTTTCAAGATGGGCCATTCGCTCGGTGGCGATCCTGAGGCCGGATGGCAAAGTGGTGATCTCGACACTCATGACGCGGCTCGCTTCGCCGCGCGCGTGGCGCGGGCACGAATGAAACGCTCGATTTCATTCTGGTTATTAGGCAAAATCGTAAATCTCTCTTTTCTTTTGGAAAGACCGGCAAGATGGCCCGGCAAATCAGGCCGGATGCCTGTCGCGCGCGCGATCGCGTCAGGGAATTTGCCGGGATGCGCGGTGCCGAGCACGACGAGCGGGCTTGCCGATGCGTTCGGCCTAGTCCGGCGCGCGGCGCTTATGCCGACGGCGGTGTGCGGGTCGGTGAGATAGCGAGCTTCCTGCCAGCTTTGGGCGATCTCTTGCTTGGTTTCGGCCTCGGTGACGCTAAACGCGTCGAATTCGGCGCGAATGGTTTTAAGCGGACCTGGCTCGATGGAAAACCCTTGCGACTGGCGCAGCCCCGCCATCAACCGGCGGACGGTGCTTGCGTCCCGGCCATATGATTCGAAAAGCAGCCGTTCGAAATTCGACGACACCTGAATATCCATCGAGGGCGATTGCGTTGGCTGGACCGTTTGCATCCTATGTTGGCCGCTTGCCAGCGTGCGGGTAAGAATATCGTTGGAATTGGTCGCGATCACCAGGCGGTCGATAGGAAGACCCATATGCTTGGCCATCCAACCAGCAAAAATATCGCCGAAATTGCCGGTCGGCACGGCAAAGGAAATTTTTCGGTGCGGGCCGCCGAGGACGGCGGCGCTGGTGAAGTAATAGACGGTCTGGAAAAGGATGCGGGCGAAATTGATCGAATTCACCCCGCAAAGATTCAGTTCGTCACGCAGGGCCTTGTGATTGAACATGGTTTTGACGCAGGCCTGGGCATCGTCGAAAGTGCCTTCCAATGCAATCGTGTGAATATTCTGCGCTTCGACCGTGGTCATTTGGCGCCGCTGCACATCCGAGACGCGGCCATGAGGATAAAGGATGAAGACATCGACGTGGGGCAGGCCCGCAAAGGCCTCGATCGCTGCGGCGCCTGTATCGCCGGAGGTCGCGCCAATGATGGTCGCGCGCTCACACCGCGCCGCAAGAACATGATCAATCAGCTTGGCGAGAAGCTGCATCGCCAGGTCCTTGAAGGCGAGCGTCGGCCCGTGAAACAATTCGAGCACAAAAAGATTGGAATCGAGCTGAGTTAAAGGGACGACCGCTGGGTGCCGAAAATTCTTGTAAACAGCCGCGATCATCTCTCGTAGAGCCTGCGTCTCGATCTCTTCCGTTAGGAAAGGCGCGATGATCGCCTCCGCGACATCAGCATAGGGTTTACCGGCGAAACCGGCGATCGTCTCTTGGGAGATTTGCGGATAGGCTTGCGGCAGGTAGAGGCCGCCGTCCGGCGCGAGGCCGGCAAGCAGTGTCTCAAGAAAGGGAACCGGTGGCGCCTCGCCACGCGTCGAAATGTATTTCACTGGGTGAACCTGCGTCCCTCGTGCGGCCGAATGAATTTCGTCTATCTAACATAAAGTCACGAAAGCTGTAGCCGATACTGCGCGTGCTTCATGGGTTCGCTCGCGCTCGTTCCGTCTGGACTTTTGGTCTTTCCCTTTACGGTCATTTGGGAAGAGCAATGTCCTCGCACCTTCGGTTCGATCAAGGCCAACTCTGCCTCCGTCGAGCCGCTGGCGCTGCGTAGCCCTTATGTCCGATGCGGCGCGCGGGAGAATTTGCTACGCTAACCTTGAGTTTAACAAAGAATCCGCGCCCCAAAGCGTCGCGGCATCGATGAAATGACAACCAATGGAGGAAATCTTCGCCGATTACAACGATATGATCTACGCCGACTCGAGGCCGCAGATCGAAGCGAAGCGCAAGGCGTTCTTCCGCAGCGCGGTCGCCAATAGCCTGGAGGAAGTGGGCGACAAGCTGTTCATCTTCACGCATTTCTCGAAAAGCCAGTGGTCGAGGCTGCGATCCCATCGCCGGGTCGCGCCCCTCCGCGTCGCGCATCGCACGTCGATCCGCACATCGAAATCAGATGCTAGCGCGACATCCGTCAACCTACGGCGCATAATTCAGGCTAGGATCCATCTGCGTGAGCGAACAATACAGGGATCAACAAAAGGGCCTTGGCGGAAACACTCGTAAAACGCGCATTTCTCATACCTGAAAATGACAGGCATCGCTCGAAGCAAATCCGGGTCCCTGGCATAGGATTGCGCAGGCTCTACCACATC
>VDMG01000253.1 GCA_006514895.1 Beijerinckiaceae bacterium | reverse complement strand
CTCTCGCCGCGATCGTCATCTGGTGGCTATAATGAGTCCGGACCCTAGTCTAGAAGGAGCTTAGGAACCTGCGAGGCTATCACCGCGAATCCTGATCAAGTTGATCCCCACAATCGCCGCGAGGGAAAGAAAGTTCGCGACACCTGCCCCTACGGCACCGTGAAGCAGCTCACGCCACCCATACGAGAACGCTGATCCCGAATGTGGTCGAGATCGCGCTCCAAACCGGCTCCCGAGCGACCGCCCCCGCGATCCGCCCGAAAATCCCGTTCGCAAATCCGAGGATGAACAGCCCCGCGAAGAACTCACCGCGGGAAACCAAGTGCCTGGCATTTGAAACGAACGATGCCGTGCGCACGCCAGTACTCAAAACATCGGAGCGCGCTGAGGCATCTTTCAGCGTGTCAACCACGACCCGCCACATGATCTGTTTCCGCATGTTTGGAGTGCTGAGCCCTAGAAAGCTGCTGCTCCTCAAGAGCACCTTTCGCGGCTCCCAACACGGCAGTCTAAACCTCTGCACACTGAATGAACAATATCGTTGAGTCAAATTGTCGACGAAGTGTTGGCTGTCCTGCCCTTCGCTGAATGGTACTGCCGCTCAAGCCGTATTCAACTGCTTCCAGGCCTACTCGCCGGACTTTGGCTTGCGCCAGCGGCGAACCAGATAATATCCGCCGGCGAGGGCGAGACAGCCGAGACCCGCGCCCGCGATCGGGCCCGGGATGGGTACTAGCGTCATCGGGGTAGGAATAGTTTGCGCAAAAGCGCTCGACGCTGCCGCCGCGAGTGGAATCGCAATAAACAAAGTAATTGGCTGAAAGCGCATGATCTGTCTCCGCATATTCGAATTACTCAATGGGAAACGTTCGCTGTCAGGCCAAGCGCTCAGTGCTCGTGCCGCATCAAGCTGCTAGCCTCAAATCGTCTGGTTATACGCACCGACCTCGGGGTTCTCGCGCAAGATTTTATCGACCGCCGCGAACATCTCCCGCATCCGCGCTTCCGAGACCGGGCTTTCGACGACAACCACGAGCTCCGGCTTGTTCGACGAGGCGCGAACGAGCCCCCAGGTTCCATCCTCCGCTGTGACGCGGACGCCATTGACGGTCACGAGATCGCGGATTTTTTGGCCCGTAAAAAATTCGCCCTTCGCTTGCATGGCCTTGAGACGTTCCGTCACCTTCTCGGCCACACCATATTTGGCCTCATCGTCGCAATGCGGCGACATGGTCGGCGAGCCCCACGTCTTGGGTAGCGCCTCGTAAAGCTCGGCCATCGATTTTTTAGGATTGCGGTCGAGCATTTCGATCACATGGATGGCGGTGAGAATGCCATCGTCATAGCCGCGCCCGACTGGCGCATTGAAGAAGAAATGCCCGGATTTTTCAAAACCCGCGAGCGCTTTGAGATCGGTCACCCGGCGCTTGATGTGGGAATGCCCAGTCTTCCAATAATCGGCCTTCACGCCAAGTGCCAGGAGCTCCGGATCGGTCGCGAATAGCCCCGTGGATTTGACGTCGACGACGAAGGTGGAGCCGGGGTAAAGTTTTGAAAGATCCCGCGCGAGCATGACTCCAATTTTGTCCGCGAAAATTTCCTCGCCGCGATTGTCGACGACGCCGCAGCGGTCGCCGTCGCCGTCGAAGCCGAGGCCGACATCGGCGCCGGTTTCGAGCACTTTGGCGGCCATCGCATGCAGCATGTGAAGGTCTTCGGGATTCGGATTGTAATGCGGAAAAGTGAAATCGAGTTCGGTGTCGAGCGGGACCACCTCGCAGCCGAGTTTTTCCAAGATCTTTGGGGCGAAGGCGCCGGCGGTGCCATTGCCGCAGGCCGCGACGATTTTGAGTCTCCGCGCGATTTTCGGCCGGCTCACGAGGTCGGCGATGTAGCGGGCCGGGAAATCCTCGACGAAACGATAGGACCCGCCATCCGCGTAACGGAATTTTCCCTGAAGAACGATGTCGCGCAAGCGGCCCATCTCGTCCGGCCCAAAGGTGACCGGCCGTTGCGTGCCCATTTTCACGCCGGTCCAGCCATTGTCGTTATGCGAGGCGGTCACCATGGCGACCGCCGCGGCATCAAGGTCGAATTGCGCGAAATAGGCCATCGGCGAAAGCGCAAGTCCGATATCGTGAACCTTTATGCCCGCCGCCATGAGGCCGACCGTCAGCGCATGTTTGATCGAAGCCGAATAGGCCCGGAAATCATGGCCGGTAACAAGGTCTGGAGCGACCCCCATGTCATGGAGGAGGGTGCCCAGGCCGAGCCCCAGGGCCTGCACGCCCATGAGATTGATCTCCTTTTCGAAAAGCCACCGCGCGTCATATTCGCGAAAGCCGGTCGGCTTTACCATCGGGGAGCTTTCATAGGCGTAGGTATTGGTCTCTAATCGCGCCACGGGCTTGGGAAACATGGAGGGTCCTTAACGTAAAAGGGGCCGTTCGGCGAAGCGCCACCACATTCGCGGGCCGTTCAAAAACCGCGCCAAAGATAATTCGGCGCGGGCTGGCTCGCTTTTTACCTGCTTATTGTTGCTTGGCGATGATCTTATCCTTGATCCCGGCGTAGACGGCGGCGGGAATGATATTCTTTTGCACCAGCTCGTCCTTGCCCTTGTAGGGACGGTTCTTGATAATGTTGGCGGCGCGGATGTCGCCGATGCCTTTGAGGGCGCGCAACTCGTCCTCGGTTGCCGTATTGATATCGAGCAATTGCTTGGCGGCGGACTTTGCCGCTGGTTTCGCCTTAGCGGGCTTGGCTGTGGGCGCCGGATTGGTGTTGTTCGGGACAGCCGGTTGGACCGCTTGCGCGAAACAGGGCGTCGCAAAAGCGGCGGCCGCGCACAGATAAAGTGCAAGGAGTACTTTCCGAGGGAGCGTCATGACTTTACCCTTTCTAGGTGAGGCGAGACTTCTGGCAAGGCGAGACGAATTTGGTCGCCTGCTCTTAATCTTAGTTTTCTAGTATGATTTTATCCAAAAAATGTAGACGGAAAACACGATGACTGTGATTATGACAAGGACGGGAGCCCATACGACCATTGCGAACCACCCCACGCCCACCGCCGAACTCCCGAAGGCAACCATCCGAGCCCAAGCCCAAATCGAATGCCGTAAGCGGGGATGCAGTAAATGTAAGCCGCGATAAAAATCAAAACGCCGACAATCAACCCTATTACTTTTCCTATGGAGAAATAAGCTTCGATCGACATGTCTATTTCTCACGGTGCGGTTGCGGCTTCCAGTAGATAAATGCAGAGACATAGCGTCGGCATGGTTCTCCTATTCCTATCCGGTCGTGGGATTTCACGCGATCGAGGAGCGTTCCAACCTAAGTGTCCACAAAACGACCGAAGAATCAAATAGAACGTTCCCGGCGGTGGACAAGTCGCATAAAGCGAGGAGAGCTGGATGGCCGCTCACATGACTTTGACGTGGAGAGCCCTCGCGGTTGCAACCTCTTTGTGCGCCGCCGAACCTGTCGGCCTATCCACCTTTGTTGCAAACTCCCTGCCCGAGCCAAACCTGCAACTCCGTTACGGTTCGCGCCGTCCCATCCTTCGAGGTCTGGATGCCTAATGTGTCAGGCATGATCCAGGCGCTTTATTGCGACGTCAACACGAAGGTAAGGGCGGGCCAGCTCTGCGCGAAAATCGACCCGCGCCCCTATAAGGCTGCTGTCGATCAAGAAAAGGCCGTTCTCGTTGAAGCCGAGGCCCGGCATGAAAAATACAAGGCCGAGCTGACAGCGATCACGGTTCAACTCGGCCTCGACGACGGCAACTACACGGAAATTGTTAAAGGTGACGTGCAGTCCGGCGACGAGCTAATCATCAGCGAAGATGGCGGTATGCGCAGGTGATAAAGCTGGCGACGGCAAAATTGGGCTTACGCAGTAATTGCCTGGTTCGTTCAAATCGACAGTCATAACGGAAGGGCGCGTTTTGCTCCTCGCTAACGGAGTCGCCCATTTTAGTCAGGCAGCCATAGGCAGACGGTGTTTTCATGAACGTAGAAGAGCCGAAGCATGAGACCGTATCGACCCCAAACAATTGGGGGGCGAGAAGCGAGGTCCAGTCGCTCGTCCTGTTAGTGGCGACCTTTGGCGGGATCTACATTTGCTATTTGCTGGCCCTACCATTTCTATCCGCTCTCACTTGGGCACTTGTGCTGGCGGTTTTGTGCGCCTCGGCCCACTGGGCAACTGAGGTCAAACTGAGAAGGCCCAACCTCTCAGCTACGATCTCGGTCCTGATGGTGGCGCTGATTATCGTCGTGCCGGCGACATTCAATCAGTGAAGCCGCAAAAGGTGCAACTGTCATCCAGGCACAAGTCCAGGGAGGCGCTTGGCGGAGTGCAATTGACGCTCATCCATGGATCGCAC
>VDMG01000103.1 GCA_006514895.1 Beijerinckiaceae bacterium | reverse complement strand
AACGAGGGATGACCGTCTCGCCGTTCGGCGTCCGCTCTATCTGGAGCCGGCACGAGCCTCAGCACCTTGAATCTCTCCCCACACATAACGCAAGATAAAGCTAATCCATCCTTCTCAAGGAAGGCTGTCTTGCAAGCATCAAGCTCCGGGGATGAAAACTTCGTTTCTGCCTTCTAGATGCAACTATGGCAAAGATACCGTCGCGTTCTCTTCGAATGTCCAAAAAGCTGTTGAAATTCCGAGTTTGTTAGCGCCTGAACAGTGAAAGGAAGTTGTCCCATGACGGCCTCTTCGGCTGATGAATACCTACCGTCATAGAAAAATGAAATGCGAGTTTGTGAAGCGCACTCTAAACAATCCAGCCACAACCTACCTTTCCACAATTCTGTGTATTGGAAGACGAGAGTTCGTATTAGGTCGTGGGGATTGAATGCGTTGTCGACCTTTCCAAGGTGAGAAATCTTATTCCGCAGTGAACGAATAGCGTTGTATGATTGAATGAATTTGTCCGTCAGTGGCTCCTTGCACAAAACATTCACTGCGCCTGGAAGTTCCACTGAATCTAGCGTCTTAAACTCAGAGAACTCGGTGTCCTTATGGATTTTGTTGAGTTTTTGGTCATTCCCAAGCAACAATAGCAACGGGCTTATCTCGCAGATCATAGCTTTGAGCCTCAACTCATTTGACTGCTGGATTACCGTGACAATGGATTGTAATTCAGGTTGGCACAATTCGAGGTAGTCGCGTCGTTCATCGGTTAATTCCTCCTCGGGAAGTACCTCGAAATGCTGGTCAAAAACAGCCAACATATTTATCAAGTCACTCCATGCGGAGAAATAAAGTCGGAGCGCTACGTCATTAAGGTCTTCCGGACTGGGAATGTTGATGATCACGTCATTCCTCGAAATATGTCTTTCGTACCGCCATAGCTAACATGTCAGCCTGAGTGAAATGATCGACTTTCGGTGCCGGGCGCGCGCTTGCCATGGCGGGCGCTTGCTATAATGTCCGCCGAAGGCGGTTTCCGGGGCCGCCTGGCGGGGCCGAATCGTCTCGCGGCGGGAGCTTAAATCATGTCTGGCGCAGAAGCGAAGAATTTGGAGCTGAGCGAGCGGCAAAAACGCGTTCTGTTCCGGTCCTGTCACCGGGGGATGCGCGAAATGGATCTCCTGCTTGGCCGTTTCGCCGATGCCGAAATCGACAAGCTCAGCGAGAGAGAACTCGACGATTATGAACGCTTGTTGGAAGCCCCGGACCGCGATGTTTTCAGCTGGTTCACTGGCGAAGCGGCAACACCCTGTTTATACGATACGCCGCTGTTACGTAAAATCCGGGCCTTCCATAGCCATGCCGGTCCAATCCATACCTAACACCGGCGGGACACCCGGCGCCGCAAAAGCTTACGAATTGACCTTGCATCGTGACTGATCTCAAACGCGTGGCGGGCGAGCTTGCCAAAGGCGGCTCGCTGACGCTGTCCTCCGTGGCCGATGGCTTCGACGCCTTTTGCGCCGCTGATCTTACGCGCGCTCTCGCGAAAGACGCCGAAAGCCGGGCCGCCGTTCTCGTCCATGTTGCGCGCGATGGCCAGCGCGCCCGCGCCTTCGGCGAGGCCCTTGCCTTTGCCGCGCCGGATATCGAGATTCTTGATTTCCCGTCCTGGGATTGTCAGCCCTACGACAGAGTTTCTCCCGACACCGCCATTTCCGCGCGACGAATTTTGGTCCTTTCGCGCCTCGCCATGTCGCGCACATCCTTCGAGCGCCCGCGGATTCTTGTCACGACCGTCAATGCGCTTCTTCAGCGGGTGGCACCGCTCGCGACAATCGCGGCCGACACATTTTCCGCCGCACCGGGGAACATGGTCGCCATGGACGCGCTCGCGGGATGGTTGGAGTCCAATGGCTTCGCCCGGGCATCGAGCGTGCGCGATACAGGCGAATATGCGGTGCGCGGCGGCATCCTCGATCTTTTCGCGCCCGGCATGGGGCAGCCGGTGCGGCTCGATTTTTTCGGCGACACGCTCGAATCGATCCGTGCCTTCGATCCTGAATCACAGCGCACGACCGGCCAGCTCCGCGCGCTCGATCTCGTGCCGATGAGCGAGGTGCAACTTAACACCGGGACGATCCGCCACTTCCGCCAGGCCTATGTGACGCATTTTGGCGCGCAGACTCGCGGCGACGCCCTCTACGAAGCGGTCAGCGAAGGCCGCCGTCATCAAGGTCTCGAACATTGGCTGCCGCTTTTTTACCAGAAGCTCGACACGCTGTTCGATTATTGCGCCGGCGCCCCCTTGATTTTCGACCCTCTCGCCGAGGAGGCCGCAAAGGAGCGCTTCGCCCAGATCGATGATTATTATGGCGCCCGCAAAAGCGCGCATGACGCCGATCCCGCCCATTCAACCTATAAGCCGCTGCCGCCGGATGCGCTCTATCTCACGCCGTCCGAGTGGCGCGCGCGCATGGACGCCGCGAGCATCGTATCTGTAACGCCTTTCGCGCGGCCGGAAACGAACAAGGGCCTTGTTGTCGATTGCGGCTCAAAACCCGGCCGCGGCTTTGCGACGGAGCGCGCCGATCCCGCCGCCAATGTCTTTGCCGCTGCAATTGGCCATATTGCAGCCCTGCAAACAAGCGGCAAGCGGGTGATCCTCGCCTGCTGGTCGGATGGCTCGCGCGAGCGGCTCGGCCATGTGCTTGCCGACCACGGGCTTGCCGGCGCGGCACCGGTGTCGTCGCTCGCGCAGGCTTTCGCGCTTCCGCCAAACACCCTCGCCCTGGCGGTCATCGGCATCGAGCAAGGTTTCGAGGCGCAAGATCTCGCGCTCGTCGCAGAGCAGGATATTTTGGGCGACCGGCTCCTCGGCGGCCGCCGCAAGACTCGCCGCGCCCAGGACTTTTTGACCGAGGTTGGTTCGCTGACAGTGGGCGATATCGTCGTCCATGTCGATCATGGCATCGGACGGTTCGCCGGGCTGAAGGCGATCGAGGCGGCGGGCGCGCCGCACGACTGCCTCGAACTCCATTATGCCGATGGCGACAAACTTTTTCTGCCGGTCGAAAATCTCGAGCTTTTGTCGCGCTATGGCTCGGAAGACACCGCGGTCGAGCTGGACAAATTGGGCGGCGTCGCGTGGCAAAAGCGCAAGGCGCGGATGCGCAAGCGCATTCTCGACATGGCGGCCGGGCTCATCAAGATCGCCGCGGCGCGGCAAACCAAGGCCGCGCCAAAAGTGGTGCCTCCGGAAGGTCTTTATGCCGAGTTCTGCGCGGGATTTCCCTATGAGGAGACCGATGACCAGCAAGCCGCGATCGACGCTGTTTTGGAAGACATGGCCTCCGGCCGGCCGATGGACCGTCTCGTCTGCGGCGATGTCGGTTTCGGCAAGACCGAGGTTGCCTTGCGGGCGGCTTTCGCAGCCGCGATCGAAGGCAGACAAGTGGCGGTCGTCGTGCCGACGACGCTTCTCGCGCGTCAGCACTATAAGAATTTCGTGGCGCGCTTCGCCCATCTGCCGGTCAAGATCGCGCAAATGTCGCGGATGGTTGGTGCCGCCGACCTCAAATCCGCCAAGCTGGGTGCCGCCTCCGGCGAGATCGATATCGCTATCGGCACCCATGCGGTGCTCGGCAAAGGGGTGATCTTCAAGGATCTCGGTCTCATCATCATCGACGAGGAGCAGCATTTCGGCGTCAAGCATAAGGAACGGCTCAAGGAGCTGCGCGCCGAGGTCCATGTTTTGACACTATCGGCGACGCCCATTCCGCGCACCCTCCAGCTTGCCCTGACCGGGGTGCGCGAGCTTTCGATCATCGCGACGCCGCCGGTCGACCGGCTCGCCGTGCGGACCTTTATTTCGCCATTCGACGAATTGCTCGTGCGGGAGGCGCTGCTCCGCGAAAGATATCGCGGCGGCCAGAGTTTTTATGTTTGCCCGCGCATCGAAGATATCGAGGACGCAAGCGCCTTCCTGCGCCAAAAGGTTCCGGAAGTGAAATTCATTGTCGCGCATGGCCAGCTGGCGGCAACGGAGCTTGAAACGAGGATGGCGGCTTTCTACGACGGCCAATATGATGTGCTGCTGTCGACCGCAATCGTCGAATCCGGCCTCGATATTCCCGCCGCCAATACGCTCATCGTGCATCGCGCCGATATGTTCGGTCTTGCCCAACTCTATCAATTGCGCGGCCGCGTCGGGCGCTCGAAGGTCCGCGCCTATGCGCTCTTCACCGTGCCTCAGAACCGCGCCATGACGCCGCAAGCCGAACGGCGTTTGAAAGTCTTGCATTCCTTTGACACGCTCGGCGCCGGCTTTGAACTCGCGAGCCATGACCTCGATATAAGGGGCGCCGGAAATCTGCTGGGCGACGAGCAGTCCGGCCATATCAAGGAGGTTGGCTATGAGCTTTATCAAGACATGCTGCGCGAGGCGGTCGAGGCCTTGAAGGCCGGTATCGAGGAACCCACGGAGGAAACCTGGTCGCCTTCGATCACGCTTGGCACGCCGGTAACGATCCCCGAGGATTATGTCGGCGATCTCCACTTGCGCCTGAGCCTCTACCGCCGCCTCGCGGCGCTGCAAACCAATGAAGAACTCGAGAGTTTCGCGACGGAAATGATCGACCGTTTCGGGCCATTGCCAGGCGAGGTCGAACAGCTTTTGCAACTCGTCGCGATCAAGGCTTTGTGCCGGCAGGCCCATATCGAAAAGGTCGAAGCGGGGCCAAAAGGGATCATCGTTGCGTTTCGCGAAAATTACTTTGCCAATCCACAAGGCTTGGTGCGCTATATCGCCGAACAAGGCGCGCAGGCGAAGGTGCGGCCGGACATGAAAATTGTGTTCGTCCGCGATTTCGAGACGACAGCCGCGAGGCTCGAGGACACGCGGCAAATTTTGCGGGCGCTCGCCGCCATCGCGATGCTGCATGAGGCACGGCGCGACGCCGTAGCTAGCAAACCTCGAGGGTCAGACAAAAGCTGAGCGAAAGCCCCTCAACAAACGCCTATTCCATGCTATATAAGCATCATCGACCCGTCGATGATGCAGCTAATATTTTGGAGAGGTTTATGCCGAACCCGCAATTCGCCGTCTTGTCGTTGACGGATGCTGCCGCCGCGCGTGCGCGAAAACTCATCGAGACCGCCGGGCGGCCGGTCGCTGGGTTGCGGGTCGGGGTCAAGAAGGGCGGCTGCGCCGGCATGACCTACACCATGGATCTCGCCGATGACGTGCGCCCCGCCGATCAAGTCATCGAAGACCAGGGTGTGAAAATCCTGATCGCGCCGAAGGATCTGATGTTTCTGTTCGGCACCAGGCTCGATTTCGAGACCACCGCTTTGCAGTCGAGCTTCACTTTTCAGAACCCGAACCAAACGGGGTCTTGCGGCTGCGGGGAATCGGTTTCGATCACGCCGGTTGGCGAAGCTCCGGAAAAGGCTCTATAAGCCTTACGTCATTATCCCATTCGCGTGTTCTTGCCCGGATCGCCTTTATCCGCGGCTGCTTTCCCTGGCTTGACGGTGGTGGGACGCAAAAGAAACATGGGCACATGGTCGCCCATGCCGATTACGGGCGAACCGTCTTCCTTTTGATGCTGCTGCCGCGGCGCGCCAGCCTGTTTCGATACCGCCTCGCCGGACGGACGATCGCCGTCCCGCCGGTGCGAAGCGATTGGCTTGGGGGTGGTGGCGGATGCGGCAATATCCGATGGTCTGGAAGTGCTTGCGCGGGCCCGTGCGCCGCCGCCTCCCGGCGCGGTCCGCCGCGATCTTTGGGGACGCTCGCCGCGCGGCACGCGGTGACCGGTTTCCTCTTCGGGAAGATTGGCGAGGCTTTCGCCGGCGAGCCAATCGATCTTACGAGCAATCAGCCGTTCGATTTGGAGGATGTATTTCTGATCGGCGGAGGTGACGATCGAAACCGCGATGCCTGTTTTACCCGCGCGTCCAGTGCGGCCAATCCGGTGGACATAATCCTCCGCGTGCGTTGGAACATCGAAATTGAACACATGGCTGACGTCTGGAATATCGAGGCCGCGGGCCGCGACGTCCGAGCAAACGATGAGGTCCACGCCGCCGCTCTTGAATGCGTCAAGCGAGGCCATGCGGGCGCGCTGATCCATGTCGCCGTGCAAGACGCCGGCATTGAACCCATGCTTTTGCAGCGATTTGTGGAGGATCGCCACATCGCGCTTGCGATTGCAGAAAATGATCGCGTTTTTGAAATCGGCGGCGCCACGGATCAAGCGGCGCAAGGTTTCGCGCTTGGCCGGGCCGGTTGCCGAAGCAACCAAGCCTTGCGATATGGTGATTGCCGTGGAGGCGGCGCGGGCCACTTCGATGCGTACCGGATTATGCAAAAAGGCCTCGGTGAGCCTGGTGATTTCCGGCGGCATGGTGGCGGAGAAAAACAGAGTCTGGCGCGTGAAAGGCACAAGCTTGCAGATGCGCTCGATATCCGGGATGAACCCCATGTCGAGCATCCGGTCGGCTTCGTCGATCACGAGAATTTCAATTCCGGTCAGGAGCAGCTTGCCGCGTTCGGAAAAATCCAAAAGGCGGCCAGGCGTTGCGATTAAAACGTCGGCGCCCCGCATGATCTTGGTTTCCTGATCGCCGAACGAAACACCGCCAATCAACAGCGCGACATTGAGCTTATGGTTGATCCCGTAGCGGGCAAAACTTTCCTCGACCTGCGCGGCAAGTTCGCGGGTCGGCTCTAGGATCAAGGTGCGCGGCATCCGAGCCCTAGCGCGGCCTTTTTCCAGCCGCGACAACATCGGAAGCGTGAAAGCCGCGGTCTTGCCGGTGCCGGTCTGCGCAATGCCGAGCACGTCGCGTCCAGCGAGCACATGCGGAATCGCTTCCGCTTGAATGGGGGTCGGCGTGAGGTATCCTGACGCCTCGACGGCCTGGAGAACCTTCTCGCTGAGACCGAGTTTGCTAAATGTCATTCCGTTCCCAAAATGGGCGATTATCGAACCGGCACCGTATGGAACCGGTGCTGTCCGGCCCCGCCGGGCTTTGAAGGGCGAGGTCTCGCCTTGCAACTGGAAAATCCGCCAAATCCGGAACTTCCGCGCGAAAGAAAAATAGCGGCACGAAGCTTGAGTGGCCGGATCGAACGGTTCTGAGCAGGACAGCTGAAAGACGCGGCCCACGACTCACGCGATGGGATAGTTCTCTATCGCTTATTTCATCTCAGCGCAATGAACTTGTAAGCCTGGCATTCGATCTTGCAACCAAAGCCGCGTCTATGTGCTGAATTGCCGCGCCTCGCGCCGGAGTAACTGACGAATTTCTTCCTTTCATTCAATTCATTTTCAATTCATTGCGAGCCGGAGATTCGGTCCCGCCGGCGGCGCCGCCAATTTCATGAGACCGAAGATCGTCCCAAGCGTGGCGAGATATACGAGAAGCTGCAGCTGCGTGGGCTTGCGGTATAACCCAAGAGTGTGTGGAGGACACGGCCGGGGATACTGTTATCCGCCAGCCAAGAGGACGTGTTCCAGACGACACTTCCGAGCGCGGTTGCGATGTCGGCTTGTTCGAGAAAAGCGACGCTCTGCGCCGCCATTCCGGCCGCCATGAAAGCGATCAGAACACTGGTCACCTTAAAGAGATGACGCGATGGGATGACCGCGAGGCCTCCATAGGCGAGGGCGCTGATCCCGGCTCCGAGCAAAAGACCGAGCACACCGCCAAGCAACAGGCTCAACCCTGATTCACCGCTCGAAATGATGACTCCATAAAGAAACAGGACAACTTCGGAGCCTTCGCGGAGCACTGCCAAGCCGACGACGACGGCAAGCGCCATCAAGGACCGCGCACCGCTCATGACATCGCGCCCCAATCGACGCATATCTTCGCTCATCTGACGGCCGTGCCGCGCCACCCAGATATTGTGCCAGGCAAGCATGATCACCGCGAGGCCGAGAACGGCCGCTAGCGAAATAGCGCGTGCGCGAGGGCATGCCCCGCGTCACCGCCAGCACGATCCCGATGATCAATCCGGCTTCGACGGCCTCACGCAGGACAATGATAAGGGCGCCGGCCATGAAGTCTTCAATGCCTCCGGGATGCTTCTTAGATGTTTGCGGGCTTGGCACGGCCGCGAAGCTTTGCCGATACTTGCTTAAGGCATCAGCGGTGCGGTCCGGTTGCGGAAAATTAAGCTCGCCTTTTTATGGCTCTAACCACCATAGCCCGATGATCAATGAGTTTACTCTTCTTAGAACCATTAAAAACTACAGCTTTAACGGCTTAACTTAAACAATGTTTCCGAATTGGTCAGAATTACATTTTTTCCTGATCGTGTCCTGTAATTTGCCGGAATTATCCCGCGCGGCAATGGAACTTGAGGCTGGGCTTGTTACTTCTGTCCTCCGAACGCGAGGATCCGATGAAGGCCATCCGAATCAAGCGCATTTACGAGCCGCCCGAGACTTCGGATGGCACGCGGATGTTGGTGGACCGGCTGTGGCCGCGCGGGATTGCGCGGGAGGAGGCGCGCATCGATGCCTGGATCAAGGATGCCGCGCCAAGCGATGCGCTGCGGCGCTGGTATTCTCACGACCCTAAAAAATGGCCGGAGTTCCGCGCCCGCTATCTCACCGAATTGCAGCAAAATCCAGCCGCCGCCGAACTGCGAGATAGAGCGCGCGAGGCCAAGACACTTACTCTGCTTTTCGCGGCGAAGGATGCCGCGCACAACAACGCTGTCGTCTTGCGCGAATTCTTGGAAGGCGCCGCGGCGGGGAAACGAACCTAATTTCTTTCGCGCAGCGCTGCCCAGAACCGGCGCCTGTCCGAACGGCGCAGGACGTCGAACGGGATCGTGCGATCGATCTTCTCCGCGTCGAGCAGGCGCACGAGGTCATCCGCGCCAGTGATGGGGATGCCGTCGACGGCAAGCAAAATATCTCCAGTGAGAAGGCCCGCGTGATCGGCAGGGCTTCCCGCCTCGACCGCGCTCACCACGGCGCCCATCCTCTGCGCGAGGCCGAGGCGCAGCGCGATCCGGCGCGGCAGGGGGATCGTGCCGGCGCCTATGCCGAGATAGGCGCGGCGGACCCTTCCATGTGCCACGAGCTCCCCGAGCACAAAACTTGCCGTGTTGGAAGCCACCGCGAAGCAAATGCCTTGCGCGCCGGAAATAATCGCGGTGTTGATGCCGATGACCTCGCCTTGCGACGAGACAAGCGGACCACCCGAATTTCCCGGATTGAGTGCCGCATCGGTCTGAATGACGTCTTCGATCAAGCGGCCGTTTTTCGACCGCAAGGAGCGCCCGAGCGCGGATATGACCCCCGCCGTGACGCTCGCGTCGAAGCCGAACGGATTGCCGATCGCGATGGCGATTTCCCCGGGCTTCAGCTTTTTCGAATTTCCGAGCTTCGCCGCGGGAAGCGTCGCGTCTTCATCGATCCGGACAAGGGCCAGATCAGTATCGGGATCGTCCCCGAGGACACGGCCAGAGAAGCTGCGCCCGTCGAGCACAGTGACATCCACGCGCTTGGCGCCTTGAACGACATGGCTGTTGGTAAGAACCAAACCGTCCGGCGAGAGGATGACGCCGGAGCCCGATCCGGCGCGTCCGCGGCCACCATGGCGGATATCGAGCCGCACGACACTCGGCCCGACCTGCTCGACGACCTTGGTCACAGCCTTCGAATAAGCGTCGAGTAGCGCGGTATCGTCGCCCGCATGATCCTGGCGGGAATAAGCTTCGCCTGGATCGTCCGTGCCGGATGGGAAGTACGCATGAGCGCCATACGCCACTTCCGCTGCATCATCCATGAAGGAAAGGGAGAAATCACGCAGTCCAAGAATGTTTTCATCCATGCCCGAATATATGGGACCGTTCGCCGGCTATTTTAGAGGCCATGCGTGCCAGGGCTGGGCGGGTTGCGTTGCCGGTTCGGGCGAGACCAGAAGAAGCTAAACCCGCGCTTGGCGGGAATAGAGCGCTGCCCGATCAGGTGAAATCGCGTGCTCGAAAAGGAAGCGCTCAATTCAAAAAGTCCCCTAGATCACGATGATTTTGGATCGAACCAATCCAAAATCATGAGCATTTTCAAGCGAAGTGGATACCGATTCGCGTCAAGAACATACGATAAAGCAAAGATCTAGAGCGCTCCAGGGTTTACCAGCAACGCCTGACCCAATGCCAGCCATAGGGGCCAGGAACCCATCTGCGCCGACACCCATAGCCGTAACCGCCGCCGTGCCAGCCGCCATAGTGATAGCCCCCGCCGTGCCACCCGCCGTGATGCCAGCCACCACATAGGATCGAGAGCTTGTTCATAGACGGATTCTCCCCTTATCCGGCGTTATCGCCCGCCAGTCAGCCAATGATGGCAACGCCGACAAAGCACATTTTTCAAGGAGCGGCAATTATGCTGATGGCTGACGACAATGAGCCGCCATTATTCGGGCAGAAACCATTGAAGGTCGCGCGCCGCGCCGCCCCAGGGCGGAAAGGTCCCCTTCCCCCGTATCGCTCAGCCGGAAAGGCCCGGACTCGCAGCCACGCTAAGTGGGCTGATGGACTTGGCGAGCACAACATTATCGAGGAACTGGCGGGCGCTATTCGCCCAGCTGAAGGTGAGCGCATGCGCTCTTGCTTTGTCGCGCGGAATGTCGAGTGCCGCAAGGCAGGCGGCGCGCAAGTCGAAATCAAGCACACCGGCGCCGCTCGTGCCGAGGACATCGAGCGGACCCGGCACCGGCAGGGCAGCCACCGGCAGGCCGCTGGCGAGTGCTTCGATGAGGACCATGCCGAAAGTATCGGTCCGGCTCGGAAACACGAAGACGTCCGCGGAGGCATATTGAACCGCTAAGGCATCGCCTGTTTTCGTGCCGAGGAAATGGGCTTGTGGACAGTTTGCCTGCAAGGCGCGACGCGAAGGGCCATCGCCGACCACGACTTTCGAGCCCGGCAAGTCAAGCTCCAGGAAGGCTTCGATATTCTTTTCCGGCGCAAGACGCCCGGCGTAAAGAAAGACCGGCCGCGGCAGATCAAAGGTTGCGGCCTTGGCCGGGGTAAACTGTCTATGATCGACGCCGCGCGACCAATACATCAAACGTTGAAACCCGTGCTTGTTGAGATCGTCGGCGATCGATGCGGTGGATACCATCACGCCGGCGCCAGCATTATGAAAGCGGCGCAGCAAAGCATAGGTGATGGCTTCCGGTATCTTGGTGCGGGCCGCGATATATTCCGGAAACCTAGTATGATAGCACGTGGTGAAGGGGCGCTTCACTCGTAAGCAATAGCGGCGCGCGGCAAAGCCGATAGGGCCTTCGGTCGCGATGTGGATATGGTCGATCGCGGCGCCCTCGAACCGTTTCGCTACCATCCGGCGGCTCGCTAGCGCGAGTCTGATTTCACCATAGGACGGGCACGGCACCGTGGCAAAACCCTGTGGCGTCAGAAACTCAATTTCAGCGCCGAGTTCGCGCAACGCCCGGGCCACCGATTCGAGCGAGCGGACAACGCCATTGACTTGCGGCTTCCAAGCATCCGTCGCGACCAGGATGCGCATCAGGCCGCTGCCCTAGCGTCAGTCCGGTTCTTCTCACTCGCGGCATCTGCCGCGGAACGCCGTTCTTCGGCGGTCATCTGCCAGTGCAAGATTTCGAGCCTTCCATCGTGATGCTCAGCGATGGCGGTGCAGGATTCGACGAAATCGCCGATGTTAACATAGGTGATGCCGTCAATATCGCGGATCACGGCGTGATGAATATGGCCGCAGACGACGCCGTCGGCGTGACGCCGGCGCGCCGCCTCCGCCAAGGCCACCTCGAACGCGCCGATGAAGTTCACCGCGTTCTTCACCTTGAGTTTCGCCCAAGCCGAGAGCGACCAATAGGTAAACCCGAGCTTGCGGCGGCTTTTATTGAGCCATAAATTCAACCACAAAGCGAATGTATAGGCCCAATCCCCGAGAAAAGCGAGCCAGCGGGCGTGCTTCACAACGATGTCGAACTGATCGCCATGCACGACGAGCAGGCGTTTTTTATCGGCGGTCATGTGATAGGCATGATCGGCGACTTCGACACCGCCGAAAAATGCGCCGATATAGCCGCGCGCGAACTCGTCGTGATTGCCGGGCACGTAAGTCATGCGGGTGCCCTTGCGCACCTTGCGTAGCAGCTTTTGCACGACATCATTGTGGGCCTGCGGCCAATACCATCGGTTCTTGAGCTGCCACCCGTCGATCATGTCGCCGACGAGATAGACCGTCCCGGCATCGTTATGTTTCAGAAAATCCAGGAGAAGCTCGGCTTGACAGCCGCGCGTGCCGAGGTGAACGTCGGACAAGAAAAGCGTGCGGTAAACGGTCGGCTCTGGTTCTGTTTCTGGCTCTGACTCTTGGCTCACCGGCATGACCTGCCTAATTTCTTTAAGGTTATTGCAACCCAAAGCAGATTCGTATGGCTTTTGGATGACAATAGCCTGCGCCAGACACCGCCCAGGGTGGCCGATGCAGCGTGGCATACCCCGATTGTGCCACGCCGCACAAGTGCCACGCGCGACAATTGTTCGATATTTGAGTCTAAATCGGCTAGCTTCCCTACCCTAAAGTAACCACCGCGAGCATAACCTATGGGAATCGAAGGGCGTGATAAGGTCAAGACGCTGGAAACCGGCGCGGCTGCCCTGTCGAACCAGCTCGGCAAGACGGTGCAGCGGCTGCGCAAGGCCTATAATCTTTCGCTGTCGGATCTGTCCGAGCAATCGGGCGTCGCCAAATCAATCATCAGCCAGATCGAACGCAACGAGACCAATCCGACACTGGCCACGATCTGGCGTCTCTCGCAAGCCCTCGATGTTTCGATCGAGCGGGTGCTGCAGGCAGCTGACGACGGACCCTTCTTGGAAAAATCCTCGCGCGGCGACACGCCGATACTGGTCTCGGAGGACGGCAAGTGCCGGCTCGCCATTATCGGCTGGATCAAGACGGTCGAATGGCTGCAATGGTATGATTTTTCGGCCGATCCCGGTGGCGTTTTGGAGTCGGAGGCGCATCAGCGCGGCTCGGTGGAAAGTCTGTCGGTGAACGAAGGGGAACTCGAGGTCGAAGTGGGCGGCGCGATCGAGCACGCCAAGGCCGGCGAGACCTTGCGCTACCGCTGCGACCGCCCGCATGCGATCCGCAACATGTCGCAAAAGGTGGCCTCGGCCACAATGATCTGCATTCTGAAGGCGGCGGCGATGGAATAGCGCGCCGGCGGCGGCTAAGCTATTTGCCGGATTCGTCTCGTTTCTGCGGTCCTTGCGGAGCTGCTTACCGTTTGTTCCGGATACCCTGTCGCGCGGGGGCATCTCGCATCCAGGGCCGCATTTGTATTGTTATGGTGGTGGTTTTCCCTCACGGAGTGAACGGAGCTACTTTTGGCATTGATCTCTCCTATCCGTTTGGGGCATGCGCGATGCACGCGGTGAATCGCCGGAAGTCGATTCGCGACCATCCGCCTGGGCGAAGTCCAAAAGCATACAATTTTATAATTTTATGGTTCAGCGGACGGGAATTTGCCGGGTGCCCGGGCTTTGCCGCATAATGGGCTAAGCAATGAATTACGACGCCTTGGGATCTGGAGGATTCAGCACGAAGTGGGGCCGAATGCGCGGCGAGGACCCGAATAAGGCGAAACCCGCTTTCGAAGCCGATTTTATGGTCCGCTCCAGGCAAGCCTGCGGCGCGAAAATAGGTTAGTTATTTAGCGATGAAAGGTAGCGTGTGTCGGCAATTTCTCCCAAGAGCGCGGCTGGCTCCTTCACCATGAGCGTTCCAGAAGCGCCGGTTCAAACCGGAAATGAAGGCCTGGGAGTTAGCCCGGCCGGGAGTTGGCAACAGGCCGCTGGGATTTTTTCGGCGATCGCGACTAGGCTTTCGTTTAGCTTGACCAAGCACGAAACGGACCGCCAAAGCCGCGCGGAATTGATTCAGAAACTGGATGAATTGGAGACAATGCTGCGGAATGGCGTCTCCGATGACAACGACTCGCTGAAGGCCTCGCTGGCCCGGCTTGAAGCCGAGCTGCGGGCTTGGTGTGGAATGTCCAACGAAGGCGAACCGTCAGGGCAAGAACATGCCTGGGAAACCGGCGGCCAGGGGGCCGGCGAAGGGACACCATCGAGTCATGGCGAACCCCTGGATTCGCTGGAACAATTTGGCTGTCTCACGCGAGATGTTCAGGATTCATTGTCGCAGCTTGGGTCCACCACGCAGGCTCATCGGCCCTTGAGCGAGAGTGAGTGGGCGGCAAATCCCGTCCCCAAAACATTTCCGGCGGCCAGTATCGACGCAAGTCATTTTGATGCGCTCACAAGGCGGATCGAAGCTTCGCACCGGCAACTCGCGGCGCGGCTCGAGGCGGGGCTTGCCGCCGCCGCGAACGAGACAAACACGCTCAAGGATCTGATCGCGGGCGCCGCCCAAAAGATCGAGCTAGCCCGGGAAGCAGATCAAAGCCAGCGGGCGGGCGCCGCCCTGGAACAGGAAATCGCCAATCTTGCCGGGCGACTCGACCAGGCCGGCGAGGGTTTTGCTTCGCTCACTTCGCTTGAACGGGCGATGGACGGCCTATCGGTTCAGCTTGAGGAGGCGCAACGGATTGCGGGCGGCCTGTCCAATGCGGCCGGAGGCGAGCCGCCGGCAGACTCATCGAAAGCCTTGAGCGGGAATGTCGATACGAAAGGAATCCTGAGCGAGATCGCCAGTCTACGCGCCCTTCACGAGGACAGCTGGCAGCGTGTCCAGCTCGCCCTAGCCGAAATTCAGCGATCTGTAGAACAAATCGGAAAGGCCATGAGAAGCGGCGCGAGCCTTTATGACTCCGGGGTTGTCGCTTCATCCTCAGACCCTTTCGCACCGATCCTGACGTCTCTCGCGCAGCATAGCCAGGACGGCTCATTGGCCGCAAAGGTCATTAGACCGGGGACGAGCGATAACGAGAATCTGCTAGCCGGGGAGGCATTTGGCCCGGATCGCGCGCAAGCTGCCGGGAAACTCCGGCCAGTGAATGCCTTCTATGGCGATACAAAAGGCGGTGAAAGAGGAGCCAGCGCCGCCAGTTTTCTCATTGAACCCGGCCTTGGCTTTCCGGGCCGGGGCGAAGATGGCGAGCCAGGCGGACAGAGCAGCGGGCCGCCCAAGGCCTCGCATGATCGCGAGGAATGGGCCAGCCGCACGGATTTCATCGCCGCCGCCCGCCGCGCGGCGCGAACGGCACAAAGGGAACTGCAGGGGACCGCATCTAAACCCGGCATGGGCAAAGACGGCGTGGACAAAGATGGCATGGCGGCGCTTGGCGCCCTTCTATTGCGCCGGGGCCGGGGCCTTCTCGTCGTTTATAAGCGGCCACTTTTATTGGGCGTGGCCCTTTTGTTTGCCGCGATTGGCGCCTATGCTTTGACGAGGACGCAGTCACATAAGAGTTTCGGCGATTTCGTGCCGGAGTTTCTGAAGCAGTTCGATCGTGGCGCCGTTCGCGCCAAGCCAGCGGCGGCTGGCGAAACGCCCGCAAATAAAACTCTTGCGAGACAGCCCTTTCCTCGCACCGCGTCCCCAGAACAATCGCGTGCAAGCCAGTCGCGAGCAGGCAAGTCTCTAGATGGTCAGGTCCCGGCCGCGGGCCAGGCGGCAACGGCCGCCCCGCTCGATCCCTTGGCGCCGGCGGCACCTGACTTTTCCGCGAGCGGCGCCTCTGGAAATCGTACGCTGGTTGGAAATTCACCGCTGGCAACGCGCGCGATCGCGGGCAGCGATGCGATCGTGGCTGGCACCCTTGGGCAGATCAATATGGCGAGCAATTCCGCGCGGCCACGCACTCTTGACACCATCGTCCCTGCGGATGCCTTGCCAGGGACCGTCATGCCGGCGCCCGCCGCCGGAGCGATAGCCGCGCAGGCAGCTCCAAAAGCCGCCGAGCCAGCGAAAAATCTTTTCGAGGAGGCCAATTCTGGCGATGCGGAGGCGCAACTCGATCTCGCGGTTCGTTACGCCGAAGGCAGCGCCACCGAGCGGAACTATGAACTGGCTGCGCAATGGTATGGCAAGGCGGCGGAGCAAGGTCTCGCGGTGGCGGAATACCGGCTCGCATCCCTGTATGAAAAGGGCCTCGGAGTCGGCCAGGATATGCAGCGAGCCAAAAAACTTTATCAGCGCGCCGCCGAAAAAGGCAACACGCGCGCCATGCATAATCTCGGCGTTCTCGCTGTCGAGAGCAATGATGGCAAGCCCAATTACGCGAGCGCGGCGTTGTGGTTTGGCAAGGCGGCGGAATATGGCATTCGCGACAGCCAAAATAATTTAGCGGTGCTGCTCGCGCGGGGACTTGGTCTGCCGAAAGACCTTGTCAAGTCCTACACTTGGTTTGCGATCGTCGCGGCGACGGGCGATGCCGACGCCGCAAAAAAACGTGACGAAGTGGCGGCGCGGCTCACCAGCTCCGAACTGGCCGCCGCCAACGCGGCCGCGGCGGCTTTCGAGCCCCGCCCCGCCGACACCGCCGCGAATGAAGCCGCGCCGCCGGCCGCTCATCGGGAGGCCGCTCCGGCAACGCAAGGACAGCCGGTCAAACCAAAGCTTTCGGGACTCTGATCGAGGCTGGCTTCAAGGCTCTTAAGCAAGGAACGCGCTAAGCAATCCAACAAGGCTAACGCCCACATACGAGCTTTTCCGGCGAACTCGTTTTAAAGATCGTTTTCGGCGCCGTTCGCACAACGGTGCGGGGCCGTGAACGAGAAGGCTGCCCAGGTGTTGTCCCGCGTTTCCAGATGCCCATTAACACCTAATGCCTTGGTGATCGTGCGGC
The DNA here is from genome assembly GCA_006514895.1 of Beijerinckiaceae bacterium. Classification (GTDB taxonomy): domain Bacteria; phylum Pseudomonadota; class Alphaproteobacteria; order Rhizobiales; family Beijerinckiaceae; genus Methylocapsa. The sequence goes on along the minus strand of VDMG01000103.1, from coordinate 6,356 downwards.
CGGAGACGGTTATCCGTTGGCATCGTGCTGGGTTTCGCTTGTTCTGGCGATGGAAGTCGCGATGTCGCGGCGGCAGACCAAAGGTGGCGCTCGAAATCCGCCAACTGATCCGCGCCATGAGCCTCGCCAATCCGCTGTGGGGCGCTCCCGGATCCACGGCGAACTCCTCAAACTCGGCATCGACGTTGGTCAAACCTCGGTCGCCAAATATATGGCAAGGCACAGGAGGCCCCGATCTCAGGGTTGGAAGACGTTCCTTTGCAACCACGCCGCTGGGATCGTCTCAATGGATCTCTTCGTCGTTCCGACACTCTCGTTTCGGCTGCTTTATGGCTTGGGACTTCTTTGGCACGGCTGATGCCAAATCTTATGTCTGGGCGTGACGGCAAACCCGAGCGCCGAATGGATTGGCCGGCAACTCATCGAAGCCTGCGGCTGGGAATGGATGCCCAAGTCCATCGTCCGCGATCGCGGCTCTGTCTATGGCGAAATTTTCACCCGGCGGCTTCGTGTCATAGGCATTCGCGACCGGCCAGCCGCGCCCCCGTCGCCATGGCAGAATGGCCCTACGGAACAGCTGCTCGATACGAAAGGAAGGTGTACCGCTACCGCGGGTTGTTCAGGCAATTGGGCGCATTCTCCCGACACCCATTCGGCGGATTACACTATCACTATGTTCGGATTTGATTTTCGACAGGGACAACCGGGTAGGCGCACGCAAATCGCCGCAAGAATGCTCGCTCCTCCGGAATGAACTTCACCATCACCAATTTCGCGCATAGCTCTTTATGTTCCCGAATTCGCCCTAATGAAGCTTCACCATGGGCGCATCGCGTCGGCGAAAGGACCTGCCAATCGAACTGAGGATTACGTTCGCGACTCCATGCAGGGCAGCCTCGTGCATCTTGTAGAGCGAACGATACATCAAACGCGCGAAGTAACCTTCGATGAAAAAATTCTTCCCGACGAGAAATCCCATCAGATTTCCGACGGTACTGAACCGACCAAGCGACACAAGTGAGCCGAAGTCGTGATAGACGTATGGTTTCAGCGGTTCTCCTTTCAGCCGCCGAGGAAACTGCTTGACAAGATGCGACGCCTCTTGATGGGCGGCCTGAGCACGTGGTGGGACGTCGCCAGCGCCGCCTGGCTGAGGGCAGGCCGCGCAATCACCAATCGCAAAAATATCGGGATCGCGAGTGGTCTGAAGAGTCTGGGCGACGACGAGTTGGCCTATCCGGTTGGTCTCGAGACCGTCCAAACGACTGAGAACGTCGGGGCCCTTCACTCCGGCGGACCAGATCATAAGTTCGGAAGGAATGAATCCGCCATCGGCAGATTGTACACCGTCTACGCGAACCTCAGTCGCTTTTGAATTCGTCCTTATATCGACTCGGAGGCTCTTCAATAGTTGGGTCGCGGCATCGGATATCCGCGGTGGCAATGCGGGCAAGACTCGATCAGCGGCCTCGATCAGAGTAATGTGAATATCTCTTTCTGGATCGATGCGGTCGAGGCCAAAGGCGACAACCTCGCGCGTGGTCCGATGGAGCTCCGCCGCCAGCTCGGTTCCGGTCGCGCCCGCGCCGACGATGGCGACGTGGAGCTGTCCCGGACGCACCGGACCGGGCTGCGCATCTGCGCGAATGCACGCGTTGACGAGTCGATGGTTGAACCGCACCGCCTGCTCGGGTGTCTCGAGCGGGATGGCATGCTGGCTCACCCCAGGCGTACCGAAATCATTCGTGATGCTGCCGATCGCGATAACCAACGTGTCATAGTGTAACGATCGCGGTGGGGTGATCTCGACGCCCTCCTCATCATGTGTCGGCGCAAGTTGGATCTGCTTGCGTGCGCGATCCAGTCCAATCAGCTCTCCAAAGCGATAGCCAAAATGATGCCAATGCGCTTGGGCAAGGTAATCAAGCGCATGCTCATCGAAATCGAGGCTGCCCGCCGCCACGGAATGTAGAAGCGGCTTCCAGAGATGCGCGCGCGCTTTGTCGACGAGCGTGATCCGAGCTCTCTTGCGCCTTGCGAGCGTGTTGCCCAGGCCCGTGGCAAGTTCCAGTCCCGCAGCACCACCACCGACGATAACGATTTCGTGAAGTGGAGCGTCTTCCTTAAATGCCCGGTCAGAAGTCACGCTTGGCTTGTGATCGTTCGCTGCTGTCTCTAGCATTTCGGAGGCTCCCAATCAGGCACGTTTACCGGATGAACTTGTTTGTGGTAAGAGAGGGACCGCGCCCGCCACGCTTTGATCAATCAACAAATTGCATCGAAGCGACGCGCAAGGCGAAGACATGGCCGTCCGCGAATATAGGTTAAGCGTCATTCACCAGGTCAAAGTGCAATGCGCGCCACCTACCTTGCACCAGAACGTCAACCATCTTGTGGAAGGCGGGACCGGCTGAAGCACTCTCGAGTTTCTCCCGCGAGACCGTCTGTAGGATGACCCCAGGGATTACGTGTGAGCTACCACAGCACAGGATTCAGCACTCGCCACACTTGGATGATCCCACGACGAACGCATATCGAGGGCAAGCTCGACTAAGGAATCAAATCCCCTTACGTCCGCAGAAAAGGGGCGCTCCTTTGGGTGACTGTCCCGTGTTTGCTCGCTCATCGGCCGCCCTTCAAATATCCTTCGGACGCAATCTCCGTCGGTTGCACGGGTGCTGCCAGCGTAGCGTCGACGATCGTCTGAGCTTCGGCGAGGATCCGGCAGAGATAGTCCGGTCCACGAAAGCTCTCCCCATATATCTTGTAAATATCTTCGGTGCCGGACGGACGGGCTGCAAACCAGCCACTTTCGGCAATCACCTTCAAACCGCCGATCGGTGCGCCGTTGCCAGGAGCTTGCGTAAGGACGGTCTGGATTTTCTCGTCGGCCAGCTGCGCGGAAAGTATCTGCTTTGGTGAGAGTTGCGTTAACCTTTGCTTTTGTTCCGGGGTCGCTGGCGCCTCAACACGATCGTAAGCCGGTTCGCCGAACTCGCGCACCAGCTCACGGTAGATTTCGCCGGGATCGCGGCCCATGCGCGCAGTAATCTCTGACGATAGTAAAGCAGGCACGATGCCATCTTTATCCGTCGTCCAAACGCTACCGTCCAGGCGGACAAAAGACGCCCCGGCGCTCTCTTCCCCGCCAAAGCCAAGCGAGCCGTCGAACAAGCCATCCACAAACCACTTGAAACCCACCGGCACCTCGTAGAGTTTGCGGCCAAGCTTTGCCGTGACGCGATCAATCATCTGGCTGCTAACCACTGTCTTGCCGACTGCTGCATCCTTGTTCCAGTTCGGTCGATGCTGGAAGAGGTAGAGAATAGCGACCGAGAGGTAATGATTAGGAGGCAGCAACCCCACGCTTCTGGCGACGATCCCGTGCCGGTCGTGATCAGTGTCGCAGGCGAAGGCGATATCGAAGCGATCCTTGAGCTCGATCAAACCCTGCATCGCGTAGGGTGAGGAAGGGTCCATGCGAATCTGACCATCCCAATCGACCGTCATGAACCGAAACGTCGGATCGACGACGTCGTTCACAACCGTGAGGTTCAAACCGTAACGCTCGGCGATCGGGCCCCAATAATGAACTCCGGCGCCACCGAGCGGATCCACGCCCATACGGACGGTCGCGCCGCGGATCGTGTCCATATCGACCACGTTGCGGAGATCGTCCACGTAAGCATTGAGAAAGTCATGCCGGTGCGTGGTGGTGGCCCGTTGGGCGCGTTCGAACGGAATTCTCTTCACGTCCTGGTGGCCGCCTGCCAGAAGCACATTGGCCCTGGCTTCAATCCATTTTGTGACGCCGGTACCCGCCGGCCCGCCATTGGGCGGGTTGTACTTGAACCCGCCGCTGTCGGGCGGATTGTGTGAAGGTGTGATGACAATACCATCCGCCAGTCCGGCATTGCGGTGTCGGTTGTAAGTGAGGATCGCGTGAGAAATCACGGGAGTGGGCGTGTATTCGTCTTTGGCCGCAAGCATGATTTCGACGCCGTTGGCCGCCAGCACTTCGACCGCGCTGGCGCAGGCCGGCACAGAAAGCGCGTGGGTGTCAAATCCGAGGAATAGCGGGCCATCAATGCCCTGCGCCTTGCGGTAATCACAAATAGCCTGGCTGATAGCCAGAACATGCGACTGATTGAAAGTATGTTCGAGCGCCGAGCCACGATGCCCTGAAGTGCCGAATGCGACCTGCTGTTCCGGCACTGAAGAATCAGGCACCTCGATGTAGTAGGCCGTAACAAGTTTCGGTACATCGACCAGCATTGCTGGCGCGGCCGGCTTTCCTGCGAACGGACTCACTGTTGCAGCCGCTTTTTTTGCGCTACTCATTGGGTGCCCGTTTTGCCAAAGACCAGTGGGTTACAATTGGCTGTGGCCGCGAAGATCTTAATTGGTTTCATAGCATCCTCTCAATGCGGCACGCCGACATCCCCCGAGTCGACGTGTTCCTTCGATGAATCGACATCCGCTATGTCCGTATAACTTTGCCCACAGGGGAACGAGACTAGTTGTTTACTCCCGGTATTTGCTGGATCGGATTGAGAATGAATCTTTCGGGCTGAGAAGTCCAGCTTTTGCAAATGTATTCGAAGGGCGTAAGGCCCTTCAGAGTCTTGAGCCGACGTCCGAAGTTATAGGCTGCGACGAAGTCCGCGAGATGCCGTCGAAGCTGTCGATGGCTCTCTCGACGGACGTAGCTCCTTGACTCGCGGTCAGCAGCGAATCAGAGCGTGATCGTCGCATGATTGCAATTGCTTTCCTTTTCGTCCGCGTGCTGCGCGACCGCTTCAAGTCGTGGCGCCGGCTGGAAGCCGAAATCCTGGTATTGCGGCATCAGCTCAATGTCCTGCAGCAGCGCGCGCCACGCCGATTGCATTTGCGCTGGGCCGACCGCGCCCTGTTCATTTGGCTCTATCGTCGCTGTCCTCGCATTCTTGACGCCGTAACCATCGTCAGGCCCGAGACTGTTGTGCGTTGGCATCGCATGGGCTTCGCCGCGTACTGGCGATGGAAATCCCGTCCGCGCGGTGGCCGGCCACGGATCGGCAAAGAGGTGCGCGACCTGATCCGAAGAATGAGTTTTGAGAACCCGCTGTGGGGCGTTCCCAAGATCCACGGTGAGCTGCGCAAACTGGGTGTCGATGTCGCGCAGTCCACGGTTTCGATCACCATGGTGCCGAGGCAGGGTCGGCCATTGCAGACCTGGAAGAGTTTCCTTCGCAATCCTGTGGAAGAGATTGCATCGATTGATCTCTTTGTCGTTCCGACGATTGCCTTTCGGCAGCTCTTCGCATTTCTTGTTCTTGGCCATCGACGGCGGCAGCTGTTGTGGTTTGCGGTGACCCAGAACCCAACGGCGGAGTGGCTGGCGCGCCAAATCACCGAAGCATTCCCGTGGGACACGGCGCCCAAATATCTCATCCGTGACAATGACAGAGCATTTGGCGGCGCGTTCAAGGCTCGGGTGCGAGCAATGGGCATCCGGGACCGGCCCACCTCGTTCCGCTCGCCCTGGCAGAACGGATATGCTGAACGCTTGATCGGGTCGGTCCGGCGCGAGTGCACTGATCATTTGATCGCGTTCAACGCGGAGCACCTTCGCCGAATCCTTGCGAAATATGCCATCTATTATAACGAGGTGCGAACGCATGTTTCGCTCGGGAAGGACGCGCCCTGCACACGCCCGATCGAGCGGTTCGGAGACGTTGTTGCGCATCCGATCCTTGGCGGGCTACATCATCGGTACGCTCGAATCTAGATTTCGGAAGCGACAGCCGCCTGCACGTAGGCGCTGATTGCGCGATCGCCATTTGGCTTCGTACCCCGGGCGACGTCTGGCTCGGCCGGGTGCTTAGCCTCCCGGCGATTCATCAGCTTGCGCGCCTGGGTTATGATCGATTCGCCGATTTGCTCTACGCTTGGAATCGCTGGCAACGGCATTGGTAAGGCGCTGGCCGGCCAGAAGCCGTTCGCCATCAGCACCATCGCGCCGATGCGGCCCAAAGAGACTGCGGCGGGATTGCTCATGAGCCGACTCGATTTTTGCCGTTCACGCGTCCGCGCGCCACATCGAGGAAGACATCCTCCAGAGTGCTGCGCCCATAGCGCGCGAGAAGTTCCGCTGGCGACGCGTCATCGACGAGGCTGCCTCGTTTCAGCATGATCACCCGATCGCACAGGCGTTCAACTTCCGCCATATTATGCGAGGCGAGCAGGATCGTGCAGTTGCGGTCGCGGCGATGCGCCTCGAGATAGGCGCGCACCCCTTCCTTTCCGCCCCATGTGCTCTATTCATCTCATACAATATGGGCGTCGCAAGAGGATTTTACGGCATGGACCAAGTC
>VDMG01000219.1 GCA_006514895.1 Beijerinckiaceae bacterium | reverse complement strand
AAGGGCGCATGGATCCTCTTCCTGCCGCCCTACAGCCCCGACCTCAATCCGATCGAGATGGCCTTCGCAAAACTCAAAGCCCATCTGCGCGCCAGGGCCATCAGGACCATCGACGCCCTCTGGCAGGCAATCGGCCAAATCTCCGACCTGTTCGAGCCCGCCGAATGCAGAAACTACTTCGCCGCCGCAGGATATGGATTCACTTGAGTGTCCGATGCTCTAAAATGCGGTGTAAGACCGTTAAGGACAAGCCGGGCTTCAGCGAGTGAGCTATGGGCGCGGATATTCGTTTGAGAGTAGGAGAGGCCGGTGAGCACCGGACGTACACGTCTGCCCTCTTGAGGAAAATCGTGACTGGCGCGTTTGAACTTGGCGAAGTCGCGCGCATTGAAATGGAGATCCAGGATTTATACCTTTCCGCGTCCGCTCCACCCCGTTGTCCGAGCTGGAATAGGCCGTCATCGGCCCAACGGCCGCCTCCTCAGCCTCACTGAGGCCAGGACCTTCCGCATCTTTGGCGTGCGCGGGCGTCCGGATTAAAGCGTCCCGACAATTTTCTTCAATTCCCCTTTCAGCAAGGGGGCCAACTCTGGATTGGTCAGGGCGAAAGCGATATTGGCGGAAAGAAAGCCAAGTTTGGCGCCGCAATCATAGGTTTTGCCATCGAAACGCACGCCGTGAAAGGCTTGGCTCTTGGCGAGCGCCTTCATGCCATCGGTGAGCTGGATTTCGCCGCCCGCGCCTTTCTCGCTTTTTTCCAGAATTGGGAAGATCTCCGGCTCAAGCACATAGCGGCCGGTAATGATGAAATTTGAAGGCGCCGTTCCCTTTGCCGGCTTTTCGACCATCGCGGTGATCTCGAAGGTTTGGCCAAAATCCTTGCCGATGGAGACAACCCCATATTGGTGGGTTTCGTCCGGCGGCACTTCCTCCACCGCGATGATATTGCCGCCGTGTTTTTCATAGGCCGCGACACATTGGGCGAGACAGCGGCCATGACCCGCCGCCATCGTCACCATGTCTGGCAGCAAAACCGCGAAGGGTTCATCGCCGACGATGTCGCGGGCACACCAGACCGCATGGCCGAGGCCGAGCGGCACCTGCTGACGGGTGAAACTCGTGGCGCCAGCCGCCGGGAGATCGGCGGTCAAGGCCTGCAATTCCTTGAGCTTGCCGCGCCTTTGCAGCGTCTCCTCGAGCTCATAGGCGATGTCGAAATGATCCTCGATCACCGCCTTGTTGCGACCGGTGACGAAGATGAAATGCTCGATTCCGGCCTCGCGCGCCTCATCCACGACATGCTGGAGGACGGGCCGGTCGACGACGGTCAACATCTCTTTGGGGATCGATTTGGTGGCCGGGAGAAACCGTGTTCCGAGACCTGCGACAGGAAAAACAGCCTTGCGTATGCGTTTCGTCATCAATCCCTCAGAGCCATGTGCCGCGATTTGGAACGGAAAGTTCGCGCAGCAATGTAGCACAAGGTTGGCCGCTTTTTGTTGCTTTTGCTAACCGAAGGAGAGGCGGAAAGCCGTAGAGCGCGTGCCGGGACAGCCGTGTGTCAGTTTGAATTTCGGCTTGCCGCCGTTTTCGACGATAAGCTGGGGCCTTACGGCAACAACCGCTTAGCGCCATAAGCAGAACTTCGTATCAATGCTTGAACATATCCAGGTGACAAAGAAGATCGAAGGCGCTTAACCGTACCGTCAATATAGGGGTGCCGCAGAAATGGGGGTAAGGTTGGGGATTTTCAGCAGACGCCTTGGATTCAAAACCAAAACCTGACTGAATGAAATTGGTTTGCGGCCGTGGCAGGCGGGGCAAAAGACGAAAGGCGGAAGCGGTGCGCATCCAGTGATTTCGCTTAGAGTTTTTCAAATCTTCCGCATTTTAAAAAATTAAATGTTGAGGATTTATGATGCAGGGCGACGAAGCCTACCCAATGCGACGGCGGCCCAACCAGGGCGCGTAACTCATAAATCCAGCTTGTTGAGTGAGCTTTATTCCAGGTCCGCTTTGCGCCCTCGCGCCATAGCACTAAATCGCTGCCGCGATAGCCCGCTGAGGCGGGCGGCTCTTCTGCGAGCGCGGTGAGCATTTGAGAGAACAATGGTGTTGGCCCGTGGGCCGTTTTCTGAGGATCGAGGTGTCGTCTACCTCACTCAGGAGAGTTCCCACCAGATCAGTTTGAGCATATCCCCCATGAGATGGAGCATCGCCCGATTCGCGGCTTTGCGCTAGTGGGATAGAGTTTACGATAAGGACACCGGGTCGAGAACCCGGGCTTCGAACAACACGAAAGTTTAGGAGCGCAACAATAGGCCGATTTCGCAGCTTTCGCGCGCTCCAGCACAGACTCGTCGTCGTTGGCCAAATAGGCGGAGCTGCGAAACCGACGGTAGCGTCTCTCCAACCTTGGAGCCGCTCCGCCAGGGGCCTCACGTGCTCTTCTTGAACTTTGCCGCTTCCTCGGAGCCCTTCGTCGCGTTTCCGGCGCTATAGGAATGCGCGCCGACGCCCGCGAGCTTGCCCTTGTCGACGATCAGATATTCGTCGCGGATTGGCCTGCCCTCGAAATAGCACTCGAGAATTTCGCGGGTTCCCGCCGCGTAGCGCGCCTGCGCGGAAAGCGACGTTCCCGAGATATGCGGCGTCATCCCATGATGCGGCATGGTGCGCCACGGATGTTCCTTAGGCGCTGGCTGCGGGAACCAGACATCGCCCGCATAACCCGCAAGCTGGCCGCTTTGGAGCGCCCGCACGATGGCATCGCGGTCGCAGATTTTTCCGCGTGCCGTGTTCACGATATAAGCCCCGCGTTTCATTTTCGAAAGCATCGCATCGTTGAAGAGGTGCTCGGTCTCGGGATGAAGCGGGCAGTTAATGGTGACAACATCGCAGACTTTGACCATATCCTCGACGCGCGAATGCCAGGCGAGGTTCAGTTCTTTTTCGACCGCCTCTGGCAACCGGTGCCGGTCGAAATAGTGCAGATGCATATCGAATGGCTTCAAACGGCGCAAAACGGCAAGCCCGATACGGCCCGCCGCGACGGTGCCGACGTGCATGCCTTCGACGTCATAGGAGCGCTCGACGCAGTCGGCGATGTTCCAGCCGCCCTTGACGACCCACTGATACGACGGGATGTAATTGCGGACGAGCGCCAGGATCATCATGACCACATGCTCGGAAACGCTGATCGAATTGCAGAAAGTGACCTCGGCCACAGTGACCTTGCGGTTCATCGCCGCCTGAAGGTCGGTGTGGTCCGAACCAATGCCGGCGGTGACAATGAGCTTCAATTTCGGCGCCTTGGCGAACCGCTCCGCGGTCATATAGGCGGGCCAGAACGGCTGCGAGATAACGATTTCGGCGTCGGGTAACTCGCGATCAAGGACCGAATTCGCACCGTCCTTATCCGAGGTCACGACCAGCGTATGGCCATTCGATTCGAGGTATTTGCGCAAGCCCAGTTCGCCAGACACGCTGCCGAGAAGCGCGCCGGGCTTGAAATCAATCGATTTTGGCGTTGGAAGAGTCTGGCCGTCTGGATAATGATCGATCTTGGGAAGATCGTTCCGCGGATAGGATCTCGGATAACCGCCGATCGGATTGTCGTAGAGTACGCAAACGACCTTTGCCATGATTTTCTCCTTATTTACTATTTCGTTGTTAGAACGGAGGGAGGGAACGGAGAGGGAGAGAGAGGACCGAGCTAGTCCGGCGCAACGGCTCTCGATCGATCCCTAGGTTTGTAAAGCCGCCAAGGGTGGGACGTGCACACAATACTCGGCGCTATCGCCTTGGCTCGGGGCGATCCATGTCAGGACTTAAAGATCCGGCTAAATGCCCAGGCGCCGATTCCGCATGTGGATCCCCAATCTGTGAGGACCCACCACCACAAAAATAAGAAGCAGGTACGGTGGCAATCGCCAAAATAGCGCCGAGAGGCGTCGCAACGAAACTCGCCACGTCAAGAATCGCGCCTGTTAATTTTCACTCCTTATATTTTCTAATTAGCCGTCGTGTTGATTTTCTTCAGTGCTGGAAGGTGCGAGCGCAGAATATCATTATTGCCTATGTAGCAATATTACGGAATTTTACAAGTAAAATACTTAAATAAATATTTTAGTCCTCAGACTCGCTTTGATTTTAATCAGAGAAAAATACTTAGTTACGCAATTCACCCTCCTTTCGATCGGCTGCGGATCGAACATGGCTACGCCGGCGGCTACACAGTGGTGAAGGATTACCTGCGGATCACCCGCGCCAGATCGCGCGAGGTCTTCGTCTCGCTCGCCCATCCGCCTGGCCATGCGCAGGTCGATTTCGGCGAATGCATCGGCGTCATCAGCGGCGTGCGCATGAAGCTGCATGTGTTTTGTTTCGACCTGCCGCAGTCGGACGC
>VDMG01000030.1 GCA_006514895.1 Beijerinckiaceae bacterium | reverse complement strand
CGATCGGGGCTACAGGGCGCAGACGCACGCGAAAGCCCCGAAACGTCGACGAAGATGGTGCGCGCTCGTTCGACGACGGGACACAAGGCGAGGCATTGCGGTCCGCCTTCGCGCTGTCCAGAGTCGACGCTGAAGCGCCAGCGATGGTTTCGGCAGACTAGCTTGTCTCCGTCGAGCTCGCCCTCTCCGAGCAGCGCGCCCTGGTGCGGGCAGCGCCCCTCGAAAGCCCGCAACCCAGCCGGTGTCCGCACGACCACGACGTCGAATCCGTCCGCCGACAGCGCGTGTGGGCCATCGCCGTGAAGCTGATCCAAGTTGGCAACGCGGATGAGTGAAGCTGTCGTCACGAACCGTAATCCTTTACCCATGCAATGGTATAGCAGATTCACAATGTCCGAAGTAAATTGTAGACTCATAAATGCGTAGCCAGAGGCGGACCAAGATGTGTTTGTGAGCCGCGAGATAGTTTTCTGCGTGCTTGTCGTAACGCATTGATGCACGCTTGAACGTCCGCAACTGGCGCACTGGCGTCATTCAGGCGGCTTGAGCGAATAACCGCTTTCCACCCTTTGCTGCAATTCAAGCTCCGACCCTACGAGGCAGAAAGATGTTGTTTGACGAAGAAGACCTATTGGGCGCCGAGCCTCTTTGCTACAATCTTCAAGGCATGAACAGCTATAATAATTTTTCCCCGGCACAGCGCATGCGCGCGCTGCGCTGGCTTCGGGCGGAGTATGCGGCAGGCCGCCGGCATCCGCCGCTCGTATGTGACGCATGTGGGCAAACCGAAGGCGTGATTCCATAACCGCTTCAAACGCCCCGAAGCGTGGTCGACGTACAGGTAGCACATCCGCGATGGCCGCGTCTTTGCGCCGATAGGCCGCAATTATCTCGTGTTCGGCAAGCAAACGCTGGACGCCCGAGGTTCTGGCGTTGCGTTTCGGCAAGGCTCGGCGAGAGAGCGCACGTTGCTGGACGATTTGAAATAAAGCCGTCACCCTCGTGTGGCGGTCAGAAGAGTCGCAATCTTTGCGACTCTTTTTCCCGCCCTCTCGACAGCCCCGTGCTTTGTTTCCGGGTGCAGCACTTCATAAATTTCCCTACGCCGCTGATGGACTCTCTGTGCGTTGAATCAAAAATCTGGGGCTCGATGTTACACGTCTCGAACGGGTCGACATGCGACCGGCAGTTCACATGAAACGGAGTAATCAAATGCATTCGATTGGCGAAGTTGTAAGGCAGTTTGAATTTTATGTTCCACCGTTGTCTCACGCGATAAGGGGGAAAATTGTCAAATACCTTTCTGAAGACGGAAGGGCTCGATACACTTGGTCGATTAGCCACCATTACGGCGGTAGGTCTGGAGCGGGCGTTTATTTTCAGGGCTATTTGACAAGCCCCTCATTAGATGAAGCAGAAATGGACTTCCGCGCATACGCGGAAAGTTTCGTGCCCGACGACGAAGTCAAACCTAACGAGGACTTCTGATCGGCCCGACCGCTCGAAAATATGAGGAGACGACAGCTTCTGATCGTAAACGTCCGACATCGTAATCCTGGCCACGCTATTTGCCGGCGGCTTCAGCCCGGATATCGAAGACTTCTGTGGAAGCGTCGTGGACGAACTGTTTCCGCGCGACATCCAGTCCATAGATGCTGGCTGGAAGGGTTCGTGAGCATTGGGAGGATTAAACCGCATTGTACTTTACACAGTTTTTCTGCGTTTCCCTCATGACAGCGCTGGTATCAATCCTGCGACCCAAGGCTTCAGCGAATCGTTCCAGGGCTCCTTGCACTTATCGAAAGCGGCCTCGGCTACTTTTTCAGCGAGTTCGGCGCTGGAAAGGGCGTAACGGCGAAGCACAGTTTCGCTGCGTTGCTGCGCGGTTTCCCGGAGTTGCAGTTCGTCAGCCGACAGGTCGGTTTCACCGCACAGCGCTGGCCCACGGACGGAGAGGAGAACCAAAGCCGCGTAGATAGTCGTTCGGGCTGTATGCTCTAACGATTTAATCAACATTGGCCGCTGTCCCCCCAGCCGCAACTTAAAGCTTGTGCTGCGCGTAGTCATCTGAGCCGTCGTCAATTCGTTTCCCGCAGTCGCATAACCCCCATTAAGGAATGCGCTGGGGGGGGCGCATGCGGGCTTGAGCGAATATCCGCTTTCCACCCCTTTTCTGAAATTCAAACTGGGACACAACCAAGTAGAAAGACGTTGCTCCGCAAGAAAGACCTTGCGCTGCGAGCATAAGGCTACAGACTGCGCAAGTGTGAACAGCTACAATAATTTTACCGCCAGCGAGCGCATGCGCGCGCTGCGTTGGCCTCAAGCGGAATACCCGGCGGGACGCCGGCATCCGCCGCTCGTTTGCGATGCGTGCGGGCAAGACCGTGGCGTGATCGAGGCGCACTCGGAGGATTATTCGGGAACGGCATTGTCACATTCGCAAGTATAGGCGATTTTTGAGCCAATTTGGCTCGGCCACTGAGGCCCTAATGCATTGAAATAAAGACATGCGGGTAGCGAGCGCTACGTCCTATTGACAAGTAAAACCGACGAACGTGACAACGCCCCATGGAGTCACAGACGGGAAGGCGGCGAGAAAAGCTCACGACTTCGGTGACGTTCGAGCCTAGGCATTGCCGTGTTCACTTGGTCGACTGGATCGGCTGAACGAAGCCGTCGGCGCGGGAGGAGAAAATGACGGCACACTTGCTTTCACTCAACGTGGGTCTGCCCCGTGACTTCGCGTGGCGAGAGAAGACCGTCCACACCGCCATTTGGAAAGCACCGGTTCAAGGCCGGCGCTTGGTACGGCGACTCAATATCGACGGCGACGGACAAGGGGACTTGGCTGGGCACGGCGGCGAGCACCGAGCCGTCTTCGTCTATCAGATCGACTCCTATCACTATTGGCAAAGCCAGCTCGGTCGAAACGATTTTACCTACGGACAGTTCGGAGAAAACTTTACCGTCGACGGCCTGTCCGACCAAGAGGTGTGCATTGGCGATCGCTACCGGGTCGGCAGCGCTTTGTTCGAAGTGACACAGCCGCGCGTCACCTGTTACCGTGTGGGCATCCGCATGAACGAGCCGAAGATGGCCGCGCTGCTGGTCGCGCACGGGAGACCCGGTTTCTATTTCCGTGTTCTGGAGGAGGGCGAGGTGGAAGCGGGCGACGAGATCGTGAAGGTCGCAGCGGGTCTCGAGCGGATGACCGTCTTCGAGATCAACGCGCTGCTGTACGTGCCCGGTCATCCTCGCAGCCAGCTGGAGCGCGCACTGCGCATCCCGGCGCTGAGCGCCGGCTGGCGCGCCTCCTTCCATGCGCTGCTCGAGCAGGAACAGAGCGGCGGTGAGCTGACAGGAAACGCCGGGCTCGCTCCGGCGTCCGGCCCTTCTCCGGCGTGGCAGGGGTTCCGCCCCCTACGGGTTTCGCGCAAGGTTCGCGAGAGCAGCAACGTGATCTCGCTGGTGCTTGAGCCCGTTGATGGGGACCCTCTGATCGCCGCCTTACCCGGCCAGTTTATTGTGCTGCGGCTAAGGCCAACGCCGGATGTGCCCGCGCTAATGCGCAGCTATTCGCTGTCGGGCGAACCCAGTGCCGAGCGCTATCGCGTGAGCGTCAAGCGGGAAGCCCATGGCGCGGCCGGCGCTTACATCGACGACAGACTGCAGGTTGGCGACGTGCTGGACGCCAGTGCGGCACGGGGCAGCTTCACGCTTCGACCGGGTGACGCACCAACATACCTGTGCGATGGTCGTGCCGAACGGGGGTCTGCCACAGTTGTGAGACCGGTCTTGTGGTTGGGACCGTCAGCTACCGGCCCCACCCGATCGATGCACCGGGCGGATGGCAATGTGCTGATCTGCTGCTGGCCAGCCCCAGGGCGACGTCGTCATTGATCTGTGACCGACTCATCGCCGGATCGGCATGGCCTCATTCGAGTTGGAAGACAGATTCTTCGGATGGACTTTCTGGTCGTGAAGTTTGAGAGGCCCCAACCAACTCGCTATTGAAACACCTAACGCAAGCCAAACGACCGTCTTTGCTGCTACAATAATTGCCGACAGCGCTACCGCTTCTAGCCGATGAATTGGGGGACGATCGATGTCCGTCTATGTCTTGGCATTACTGATCGGCGTCGTTGCAGGCCTTCGGGTGATGACAGCGCCTGCTGTGGTGAGCTGGGCCGCATACCTTGGCCGAATGCATCTGGAAGGCACATGGCTTGCCTTCCTGGGCTACGCCTGGACACCATACATCCTGAGCGCGCTCGCGCTTGCGGAACTCGTCACCGATCAGCTCCCGAAGACGCCGAACCGCAAGGTGCCAATGCAGTTTGGTGCGCGGATTATTACCGGAGGGTTGTGCGGCACGGCGCTCGGCGCGCCAGGCGGGACATTGATCCGCGGCCTCGTGGCT
>VDMG01000148.1 GCA_006514895.1 Beijerinckiaceae bacterium | reverse complement strand
TAGCCGGGTGGCGCGGAATACCGGCACATCTTGGCGATCGTGTCCCGGCTCAGCCCAAAGACCCGCGCCGCCTCGCGCCTGCTCTTCCCCTCGACGAATACAAACCGTCGAACCGCTGCGTACGTCTCCACTGCAAACATCCCCGGCCGCCCCTCCGAATCAAAGTCCGGAAAGGTTCAGCCCAAAAGTGGCCGGGTTTTACTCCGCCACGTGCGACCGCGTCATGCCGCCGCTCCATGGCCTACTATTGCTCCGCCGCGTACAGCGAAGGAGGTTTTCGACAAGCTCAGGCGTGTTGAACCCACTCTTCGTTAAAACGACGGTGATATCTTTTCCGCTGAAGAAGATGATGGGATCACGATCTTCCCGAATCTCCTCGTAAGCTTGGCGACTATTGATCCGGCTTTAGCCTCGGCGCTCCACGGAGGCCGCGGCGCGAATGTCTGCTGCGGGTCAGCCTGAGAAAAGCTGGCGACGAGAATATGCTTTCCGGAATGCCCCCGATAGCTGTCGGAAGCGTGCCATGCCGGCAATTACGTTCGGCGCTAGAAGCGGACGTCCGAGCGGTCTCCACAAGTGGACTAAAAATCGCCCCAATGCAGATCCAGCAAGGCTGCGGCGCTCAGTTCAGAACGGCGGGTGAGGCGCTCCGTACGCAGCTCTTGCGGTTGATCGGGCCTTCTAGCGCCGCGGAGAACGTAGGTTAAGTCGAAAGGCGCGCATCATGAAATCATTCCGAAAGCGGGGCGAATGATACAGGGGATCGGTGCACCACTTGGTTTTATTTCATTCGACCGCCGTCGTTTGTCTCGGAAAATTTTTTCTCTGACCGTTCCAGGTGCCGGCGCTCTCGCTTTGAGCGTGTTGTGGGGTGTCTGGATGCTACACGTGTGCCCCGACGCCGCCCCCAAAGTCGCTAAAGCGCCAGCGGTCGCATCCGCGCTAACAGTTGCCTCGAATCCTTATGGCGCGCTGTTCGACCCTAGATTTTTCTCGGGTTCCATGCCGGTTTCGCTTGCGCAAAGCTTTCCCCTTGAATCGAACCTTGAGTCAATTCCACCCGCACCGTCTGCTGCAATCCCAGAGCCGGAAAACGTCCTGCCGATGCCGATACCGGCAGTTCCCCAACACGGCGATATCAACATCAGCGCCGAGAGTGCACCTTTGCCGCCGCCTCGTCCCACCGGGTTCGGATTGCCGGCAAGCCATAGCCCGTTCCAAGGTCCCGTCCGCCGTTTAGCGCAGCAGAACAGAAAGGCCGCTCTCCCAGCCACGCCATCCGACAATCGCACGTTTTTCGAGAAGCTTTTTGGCATGCCGCAACCTTCTGGGCCTGCCCTCGCATACGCGGCTCCGGAAAACGGCGTTCTTGGCAACGCACGACGTATCACATCCGGCCCGTTGCCCCACTACGATCGATGGACTGCCGTTTATGATGTCGCAGCGCACACCGTCTACCTGCCCGATGGAACGACATTGGAAGCGCACTCGGGCCTAGGCGACAGGTTAGACGATCCGCGTCACGTAAACGAACGAAATCGCGGGGCCACGCCACCTAATGTCTATGAGCTTGAGCCGCGGGCGCAGCTTTTCCACGGGGTACAAGCTTTGCGGCTCATACCCGTTGGCAGCGGCGACATCTATGGACGGGCAGGTCTCCTCGCACACACTTACATGCTCGGCCCGAACGGTGATTCTAATGGATGTGTGTCCTTCAAGAACTACAATGCATTTTTGCAGGCATTTCAAAACGGTGAGGTCAAACGTCTGGTCGTCGTAGCTCGTCTAGACTGAACGCTTAGTCTATCTTCGCAGACACGAGGGGTGAGAAGGTGTCATAGCAACTTACGCTGACAGTCAACCTGGATCGTCCCACCCAACTGAGTATTCGAGGGCAATGATTCTGGCGCTATAATGAGAATGAATGCGACCAGTGAATGCATCGTGACGGAAGACTTCGAGGTCTGAAAAAATAGCCTGCGACGCGGCGCCATTGGTAAATCCACGCTTCTCTGCGATTTTTCTAGCCGTTTGTTTCCGCCCTATCCCTTGCTAGAAGCGAGTGGCTCGATTGCGGTTTGGGCATTGGCGAGCGGATACGGACATGCGCGAGAAAAGCACCAAGCGAACGGTTGAAGCGGTCGCGTCGGGGCTACGCCACGTATTTCTCTGGAAAACTCTCTAAGGCTCAGAGAATAAGATGTGTGGCATCGGATCCGAACGGCGCACTGGGGCGGCATGAGGATGACGGAAAACGAGCCTTCCGGCTCGATCCTTCCGTAGATCATTGGCACCGTATGGGCCAAATGCCGCCCTCACCCGTCGAACTCGCGTCCAACAATAGTCTGCAACAAATCCGGCTTCTCGATGACAATCGCTTGTCGCGTGACCGAGATGATGCCGCTTTTCCGGAACCCATCGAGCTTCATCGTCACCCATTGCCGGGTGGCGCCGACCATGCTGGCGATCTGACCATGGGTGATCGTACGACGCACCACAATGCGCTCTCCATCCGCGTCGCCGTAGAGTTCGCCGATATTGAGGAGGAATTGCGCAAGCCGCTCGATCACCGATCGCGTGCCCAGCATCTGCACCACCGCCGACTAGCACCTGCCATTGGCGACAAGACCTTCGACCAAGCAAGAAGCGAAGCTTGGTAGCCGCGTTCCCAATGCCTGGACCGTCGGTGGTAAGAACAGCACGCGGCTGTCCTCGACGGCTTCGCCGGACCAAATATGAGTGCCCCCGCCAAAGATCTTCGGTCCACCGATGAAATGGCAGGGCGGCCAATAGGCCAGGGTGATCTCACGTCCCGACGGGCCGGTGTAGTACACGCGGACTATTCCCACCTCGATTAGGTAAATTCCCTCGTGACAATGGCCCTGGAGAAACACTGGGTCGCCGCTCTTGAAGACCATGGACCGGGCGTTGCGGCGCACCAGCGCCATATCGGCTGGCGGGCAATTCCGGAGGAAGTTGGCGCCGTCGTTCAGGCCCTCTACCGTCTCGCTCAGGAACAAAGCCGAGGATGGAGGATCGCGCGTCGGCTCGCTGGAAGCAATCCTGAAGGGCGTGTGGCGTCTCACGAATGACCTAGCGGCGCACATTGGTAGAGGGCTGAGAAGCGACATAATCAGAAAGCGCGAGAGCTTGGATGCGATGGCTCTCATGACGCCGTCGTCGATCGCGCGTGCCCCGGAGCGTAGGTCGTCAAGCTCCTTCGCCAGATAGCCGGCGTGCTGTGATTGCAGGGACGGCGCGGCCTCGGCGCCATCGTGACACGACGCGCACGACGCGATCCCGGCTGACGCATCGCCCACCCAATAAAGCGCGCGGCGCGCCATCGGGCTCATTGCAGGTCGGAGGACATCGGCGCCGGTGGCAGCAAGGCACTGAAATAGGCTGCGGCTTTCGCGATATCCGCCTCGCCGATGTCCGACGCGTTCGCCGCCATCTGGCCCCCATCGTTGGCGCGGCGACCGTCGCGAAAATCGCGAACCTGCTTCACGATGTAGGCGGGGCGCTGCCCAGCGAGACTCGGAAAGCGCGCGACCGGGCTGACGCCGTCGAGGCCGTGGCACTCGCCACAGATCTCCCAGGGCTGCACACCCTCGGTGACGATCATGTCGGCGCGCGCCGACGAGGTGATCGAGCCGCCCATTATCAGAAAAATCGCCAGCGAGTGCGTATGGGAGGAATCATATCGGCGGCCTGTCATAACGTTTCACCGTGGTGGTCGTGCTCACGCTCGGCGCCGCTGGCACAAACAAAGCGGACGACCCATGCCGTCAGTGAAACCAAAGCATCGAACGACGCAGGGGCGGAATGCCTGCCGCCGCAGATGGAACGATTGACCATCATCGTACCCGTGCCGCGGCGTGCGACTTAAGCGTTTCGCCAGTGAACGGACGGCCTTGATGATCCTCGAGAGAGAAAGGGCGCACCGCCGGCGCATTGGTAACTTCGACAGCGTCACGGTGGCCGGCGCTATCACCAAAGCCGTCATGAGAAACATCGATGCAAAGACTTGTCGCGCGCGCATGAGGCTCACAGGTTTTGTTGCTCGAAGGCCCGGAGACTTTCGGCGCGAATTGACTTGAGGCAATGCCGCTTAAGAGATGCGAAAGCTGCGTCGGTCGCGATCTCGGGACTGCGCGGCCGCGGCAGTGAGACGCTCAAATCCTCGATGATACGGCCGGGGCTCGAGAATGATCGAAACCATGTCCTGTGCCGACTGCGTCGAGCGGATGATCGTCGCGATATTGTGCGGCCAGTCGAAGACTGTGACATAGTTCGGCAAGTGCCCGAAACGGACGACGAGCAATGCAAGCTGGACCGCGTGGAAGATCAGAACGAATCCGGCCGCCAGCAGCAGCCAGAGCCGCTCCTGGCCGTGCAGTTCATGCCGCAGGCGTGACGACAGGCTCAATGATGCCCCCTTTCCTGCCAGGCGAGGAGAGGGCGGGTCAGCAAGCTGACGAGGTAGGTCG
>VDMG01000303.1 GCA_006514895.1 Beijerinckiaceae bacterium | reverse complement strand
GAGGACGGTCCAAAAGTTCAGGCGACGCAGCAGCCGGCGCTGAAACGATCGTCGGTCTCCGGCCTTCTTCCATTTCAGCGCCGGCTGCTGCAGGGGTCATGCTGTCTTTGATTCGGGGCATAACCACTGGATGTTTGTCCCAGGGTAAACTCCCGACAGGCCTTTGTCTCATCATCATTGGCACAGAGGGTTTCCCCGAGATGCAGGGCCATGGCCTCGCTGTTGCAGGAGGGCAGGACGAGCCCGGCGCCTTTTCCTTCGGCCGGGCAGATTGCGCCGAAAATATAGGCCGACGCCGTTCTTTGGTCGTGCGGCGCAGAGGGCCTAGTTCCGCGTTTCGCCCATCGCCGAGTGATCTTGTCTGCCCGACTCGAGCTTCGTCTTGCCACCAGATTTCTATCGGCTTGCCGCGCGCCTCTTTTGCGACTGTCTCTTCGAGGTTGCATAATGACGCGGCTTTGCCGAGCTGACCCGTCTCGTCACCCACGCAGCTTCGCCCGAAGTAGGCGCCGTCGGGGCCAAGCTCCTCTATCGTAACGGCCGGATTCAACATATAGGCGTGGTTTTAGGTCTGGGAGGACATGCAGGTCACTTTGGCGCGATGGCCGTCGATGCCGAGCCCGGCTGGCATGCTCGCAATCTCGTGACGCACGAAATTTCAGCTGTTACGGGCGCTTGCCTTGCGGTGCAACGATGGAAATTCGAAAGGGTCGGCGGATTTGATGCAATTCATTTGCCCATCGACCTTAACGATGTCGACCTTTGTTTGAGGCTTGCCGAACATGGCTGGTCCGCACTCCTAGATCCGGAGATTTGCCTTCTTCATGATGAATCGGCGAGTCGTGGCCGCGGCACGTTCCGTCGCCTCGCCGTGTACGCCTCGCAGCGCCGCCACTTCCAAGCCCGCTGGCGAGCATGGATACGGGTCGATCCTTTTTTCACCCTGCCTGTCCCTCTACTGCCAAGAGGCAGCCTTGAGTTGATGCCGAGAAAAGCGTCCCAAACCCGTTCACGGAACGCTGGCGCGCTGGAACGGCTCATTCGCGGCCGACTCTTAGAGCTGATCTCAATCGAGCTTCACTTTGCGGAGTAACCGCGCCCGAGCGACCCCGTCGGAAAGCCAGTGACCCCACAAAAGTGGCTGTTTCACCACGATCATCCCGCCCGGTTCCTTCAAGGCGATGGCAAGGGACGGTGGCATGGCCTACATGTTTACATGTTCAGCGTGGTCATCGCGGGCGTGGTCCCAAAGGTATTGATCGAGCGCACGGAACCAGGCAATACCCGTTGGAGGCGAAGGCGAGGGACGTTAATTTGACCGGGACCAAGAATCAGGTTCTGGTGACACTGGTCTTCGACGACGATAGCGTTGCAGCCTCGGTCAAGGCCGGCCTTGACTGCTAAGCTGCTTGACGGCCGGGCTCTCCGGCCAATGGAAGTGAGCCCAATTGCTTGCCAAAAGGCCAAGACATGAGCGCGAAAATCTTCATCGATGGGGAATCCGGGACGACCGGTCTTGGCATTCGCGCGCGCCTTGAAATTCACCCCGAAATTGAACTCTTGAGCCTGCCTCCCAAACAACGCAAGGATCCGGGTGCCAAGCAAGCGCTCATGGAACAAGCCGATATTGTTGTTCTTTGCCTTCCAGACGCCGCCGCCCGCGAATCCGTCGCGATCGTGGCCTCGATGGGCGATCGGCGCCCGCGCATTCTCGACGCCTCAAGCGCGCACAGGGTTGCGAAAGGCTGGACCTACGGCTTTCCAGAACTTGGCTCCGGCCAGGCCGAAACGATCGCGAGCGCGAAGCGTGTCGCCAATCCAGGCTGCTATGCGACCGGCGCGATCGCACTCTTGCGGCCGCTCGTCGACAAAGGCCTTTTGCCAGCTGATTTTCCGGTCTCGATCCATGCGGTGTCCGGCTATTCGGGCGGCGGCAAGACGATGATCTTGTCTTATGAGCGCGGCGAGGCGCCTTCCTTCGAAGCCTATGCGCTTGGCCTCGAACATAAGCACGTGCCGGAGATCGAACGCTATGCCCGCCTCGCACGCCGCCCGATCTTCGCGCCGTCGGTCGGCAATTTTGCGCAAGGCATGTTGGTTTGCGTGCCTCTCTTTCTCGGCGATTTGCGGTCTAAGCCGAGGGGGGCTGACCTTGAGGCCGCACTTGCCGCGCATTACGCGGGAGGCCAATTTGTTAAGGTCGTTCCGGCGGAATCATCCGGTAAGATTGAGCCGCAGTCTTTGAATGGCACGAATGATCTCGAACTTCGGGTTTTCGCCAACGATGCCACGGGTCACGCGATTTTGGTCGCCAAGCTCGACAACCTTGGCAAGGGGGCGTCCGGCGCGGCGCTGCAAAATCTTAATTTGATGCTGACGCGTAATCCACAGGATGAGAGTATGGACCTAAAGGCTTTCGTCTGCTCGGGTCAGATCATGTGAGAAACAAGATGGTAGTGATATGAGCACTCGTATTTGATTCGATACGAGCCACTTTGCATCCTCGCTTCTCAGTTCTCATATTCTCCCTTTATGCTTAGCCGCAATAGTAAAAATCGGCGATGTCACATAGCCCAAGGATAGCGCCAGAAACGAACACCGTTCGCTGGTTGCTAATCTAGGCCGGATTATTCGTTGTCGCTCATAGGTTCGAGCACGCGGTCGCTCGCGCTGACAGAGCGGGACTCGGGCTGTGGCTGCGGCTGCATTTGAGGAAGGGGAGCTGTCGTAGCGTCGGCGGCAACAGGCGTGAAGCCGTCGCGCTGATAAATATCCTCGCGGAACTCGGTGAGACCCTCGGGCGTGGCCCAGGCTGTAATATAAACCCAGTATACCGGAACCTGGGTCGCAAGCTTGGCATCCACACGTTCGCCGGAGCGGATGACTTCGTCGATATGAGCGCGATCCCAGCCTGGTGTATCCTTGAGCAGCCAGGTCACATAGTCGCGAACGTTCTGGACGCGGATGCAACCGGAAGACACAAAGCGGTCATCGTCACCGAAAATGCCCTTTTCCGGCGTGTCGTGCATATAGACGCCATAGGGATTGTTGATGTTGATCCGCACGACACCCAACGAATTGAGATCGCCGCCCGGATCCTGGCGGAACTTGTAATTGACCGCGTCGAGCGAGTTCCAATTGATCTGATTGGACTGAAGCTCCTGACCATCCTTGTCGAAAATCCGGATTTTATGGTCATTTAGATAATTGGCGTCCTTTTGCATGCGCGGGATCAAATCCTTGCGGATGATCGAGACGGGCACCGTCCAATAGGGATTGAAATTAATGTCGATCGCTTTCGTCATCATCACGGGCGATTGGCGGTCGATCTTGCCGACGCCCGCCGCGTGATGCGTGGCGACGACATCGTTTTCGACCGTTTCGACTTCCATCGCCGGAATATTCGCCATGACGAAACGTTCGCCAAGATTGCCGGAATAGGAGCGCAGCCGGATGAGATTCACCTCGAGCTGATGCAGCCGGAAGTCGGCTGGGACATTGAGTGCCGCGAAAGTTTCCTTGGAAACAACGCCGCTTTGGAGCAGTCCGTGGCGGGCTTGGAAATGTTTGACCGCTGCATCGACGAAGGAGTCGAAAACCGGCGAGGCCCCGGCCGAAGGATCGAGATCACCTGATGCCGCGAGCCGTTTTCGTAGGGCGACCACCGCCGGGCCGCTCACGCCGAGTTTCAGCGTCTGCCCTGCTGGAACCGTGACCCAGCCGCCGTTGGCGACGATCTGACGGTAGGTTTCGATTGCCTGTTCCGTCGCCGAGAAAGTTTGCACCGATAGAACAGGCGTGTTCGAGCGGGTGACCGAAAGGCGGGGATCCGCATCGTAGCGTTGCGCCCACTCGGCCTGCTCACTGAACGATATATCCGCCGGTCCCGCGGCCGCGCCAGCGGTGTGGATGAATCCGAAGGCCGTGGCCAAAGCCGCCAGCGCCGTCGCACGCCGAATATGACCGAGCCGGATATGGCCAAAATGCCGATAGGGCGTGCACCGTAAGTGCTTCTTTGTCCCAAATTCCAATGCCTCGACCTCCAACGCCTTCGCCTTCTAATCCTTAAAATCCTATTGAGCATTTAACGCCTGGGGGCGGACGACTGCCTCGTCATGGAACTGCCAATATAATGGTTAAAAAGGCACAAACAGGGCGGCAAATTTGTGGCGGTCAGGTTAGAAATACGACCTCATCCATAGGTGCCCGACGCAAGGTCCGGCATGATCGGCAATTATCTTTAGCTTTGCGTCGCGGCTCTTGCGTTACAGCCTGTACCTTATCTGATCGGTCCAGAAGCGCTCGAGCCGGACGAGCGATAGATTAAGCCTCGCGAACTCCTCGGAGCTGATGCCGCCGATTTGCTCGACGGTGGCGATATGCTTGTCGTAAAGGGCGGAGACGATCTCAGGGCATGTCCCGGTGATTGTTGAAATAGGAGGAGCGGCGTTGTTCGCCTTGAGCTTGTAGGCTCGGGGTGCTGATTCCACGAGAGGAAAGCAACGCCA
>VDMG01000031.1 GCA_006514895.1 Beijerinckiaceae bacterium | reverse complement strand
AGCTCTGGCTCAGCCAGGCCCTTGAAGACTTACGCAAGGATGTCGCTGTCTACACGGCGATGCTGGAGAATACGAACAGTCATTTGGACCGGCTGATCACGACAGGAATCCTCAGCCAGCAGGTCGCCTTCGATCAAGGTGCGACGGGTCCAATCGATCGGGCCTCGGGCCTCGATCGAGATCTTCGCCGCGATCATCCTTATGCCGCTTATGGCGAGTTGCCCCTGACCGTGCCATTGAAAACGAGTGGAGATGCTCACGCGCGGGCGCAGGTCCGCATCGCGGAGATCGACGCAAGCATCGCTCTGATACAGAGGATTCTCCTCCTGCTCGCGGCTGGCCCCGTATGCGTTGACTGTAGCCCTTCGCCCCATTCGGAGGGGCTCGGATGGGTGGAATCACCGCGTGGATCGCTCTTCTATGCGGTCCACTTCGACAAGGACAGCACGCTTTCGCGCGTAAAGATCAAGTCGCCATCCTTTTCAAATTGGCGTGTGTTTCCGTTCACTGTCCACGACAGCAACATGATGGACTATGCCATCAACGAGGCCAGCTTCGGGCTCACCGTTGCGGGATGCGACCGATAGGAGGCCATATGCCGCTCTGGACTCTCTTTGGGCTGCGCGAGGGCAAGGCGACGACGGCTTGGCCGAAGCGGGGCCAAGAAAATGGTCAGGAAGGCGTGCTCGGAATGCCGCGGATCGAGCCGCAGCGTTGTGAGGACGAGTGCGCGCAATGTGCCGCGGTCTGCCCGACCGAAGCGATCAAAATCCGTGCAGATCAAAGCGGGGCGGCAAGGCTGGAAGTCGACTACGGCCGCTGCATCGTTTGCCAACTCTGTGTCGAGGCCTGTCCAACCGATGCGGTCAAGGCCTCCTCCGATTGGGCGTTTGGAACTTGCAACCGGTTCGACCTCGTGTTGTCCGATGAGTTTAACATTGTTCATAAGGTCACGGAGCCGGAATCCAGGGATGGCTTCCACCGGAGCCTCCATATCCGCCACGTCGACGCCGGTTCCTGCAATGGCTGCGAGTCGGAGCTACAGGCGCTCAACAATCCTTTCTATAATCTTCACCGGCTCGGAATTTTCTTCACGCCATCACCGCGATTTGCAGACCTGCTCCTGGTCACCGGCCCCGTCACCTATGCGATGCGTGAACCATTGCAGCGGGCGTATGAGGCGATGCCCGCACCGCGCTGGGTCATGGCCGTCGGAACCTGTGCGGTCTCGGGCGGCGTCGCCGGCGGCGGCTATGCGTGCGGAAACGGCCTTGAAGGCATCTTGCCTGTCGACCTCTATCTGCCGGGCTGCCCGCCCAATCCGGCGGCCATGATTGAAGCCCTGCTGATGTTCCTCGAGCGGGCGCCTCAGCGGGTGAAGGGAGGCCGTCTTGTCGAATGATCTTTTGGCCGCCGGGGTAATATCCTGGTTAATTGCGGCAGGGCTCGCATTGACCGGACGAGCCACGTTTTTTAGCCGCTTTATTCTCGGGATCGGCGGCGTGGCACTTCTAGTCCTTGTCGTCACGACATTGCCGGAGGGATCGACCTGCGTTCACACGCCACTCGGCATCGGTGTGTCTGGGTCGGATTTTTGTTTCTCGCCGGACGCGCTCTGGTTGCTCGGTTTTGGTCTGCCGGGAGCCATTTTTGCTGCAAGGCTCGGTACGCCGGCACGGCATCAGGCAACCTGGTTGTTCGGCGTGGCAGCGAGCCTTATTGGGGCTCTCGGCGTCTTTGGCCTTCAAGACGCCGTCAGTTTTCTCGTGGCTTGGGAGATCATGAGCCTGGGCGGCGCCATTATGATCCTGGGCGAGGATTTGGCGCCCGAAAAAGGCCGGCCCGTCCTGTTCATGCTGGGTCTCCTCGAGGCAGGCTCTGTCGCGCTGATCCTCGCGTTCCTCCTCCTCGCGCAGCAGACCGGCAGCTTGTCCTTCTCCGATTTTGCCGCTGCCGCGCGCGCGATGCCGGAGGCAGAGCAGCTTTTCGTCGGTCTTCTGTTGCTGATTGGTTTCGGCGCCAAGCTTGGACTGCTGCCCTTCTATGAATGGTTTCCTGGCGCCTATGCTGCGGGCAGCGGAGCCACGGGCGCTCTGCTATCCGGCGTCGTCTTGAATGCGGCCTTCTTCGGGCTTAGTCGAGCACTTACCGAATGGCTGCCCGTAAATCACGCATTACCGGTTTCCATTCCTGGCATCTTCATCGTCGCCATCGGCGTCCTTAGCGCCATCTTGTCGGCGCTTTACGCCTTTCAGCAGGAGGATTGGCGCGAGCTGCTGAGCTTTTCCTCTGCGGAGAATGCTTCGATTGCGGTCTGCCTGCTGGGTGCCGCCTTGATGTTCCGGCAGGATGGATTGATTGATCTCGCTGGCCTCGCTTGGACGGTTGCGCTGCTTCATTTGGCCGGGCACGCCCTCGCGAAGGGAGCGATGTTTCTGGCGGCGGACGGCGTTTATCGCGTCGTCGGCGACTACATGCTTGTGCAGAGGGGGATTCTAGCCCGAAGTTCCTGGATCTTCGGCCTCGGTGCGCTCTTCGCCGCGATGAGCTTGGCGGCGATGCCGCCGCAGGCCGGCTTCGTCAGCGAGTGGTATCTCTTTCAGGTTTTTTTTCAGGGCTTCCACCTCAGCAGTTTGGCGAGCCGGATGACGGCGGCTCTGGCCGGTGCGGGATTGGCACTTACGGTGGCGATCGCCTTTGCAATCTTCATCAAGCTGTTTGGTATCGGGCTCCTCGGGCGCGCGGAACGAAGCGTGCCAGCAATACCGATCACGACGTCGGTCGCAGTCGGTGCGCTGGGATCGCTCGTCCTGGTGTTGGCGGCCGGAATGCCGATCTGGCTGACCCATCTCGCACCGCTCTCTGCCACTTTTGATTCAGACGCCCCGTCAAAAATGGCCGATGGCTGGCTGCTCGTGCCTTTGACGGCCAAGTTCGCCTTCATCTCGCCAAGCAAGCTCGTCATCGTGATGCCGATTCTGGCCCTGCTGCCGATCACGCTCCTGCTTCTGTCGGTTCGTCGACGGCCGCGCGTAGTCCCGGTCTGGTATGGCGGGCGCGACCAGAACCCGCAACGCGCGGCGACCACGGCCCTAACCTTCTCGAACGCGCTGCGGACCTTTTACAGCTTC
This sequence comes from Beijerinckiaceae bacterium, assembly GCA_006514895.1. Taxonomy (GTDB): domain Bacteria; phylum Pseudomonadota; class Alphaproteobacteria; order Rhizobiales; family Beijerinckiaceae; genus Methylocapsa. Next base: position 1,381 of record VDMG01000031.1, on the reverse strand, counting down.
ATCTATCGCCCCATTATCGAGACGGAACGCGAATCTCCGCAAGATTCGAACGGTAAGCCCTATTTCACGCGGCGATTGGTCTTTACTCATGACGTCGCGCCGATCTTCGGACCTTATCTTTTCGCGCCGTTGGAAAAGCTCGTCATTTCGCTCGCCGCGAGATTGCGACTCATTCAGTCCGGCCATCTCAACTTTTATCTGTCACTGATTGGCGCGCTTCTCGTTATCATCCTCCTCCTTGTGCTTTTCTAACTGGTTATGAGTTGAATGCGGGCCTATTTGGCGATTGCAATAGGGGGTACTCTTGGCTGTTGGGCTCGTTACGCAATGACAGATCTCGTTCAAACAATCTATGGGCGCGACTTTCCTTATGCGACGCTGGCGATCAACGTTCTCGGCAGTTTCCTCATGGGCTTCCTCTACATCGAGACGATCGAGCGCCTAACGATCAGTCCCTATCTCGGATAGGCGTCCTTACCGGCTTCATTGGGGGATTTTCGACGTTTTCCACATTTGTAATGGAGACACTTTTGCCTGCCGAGCAAGGCGAGGAGGGCAAAAGCCTAATCTCTGAAAGGCACGGACATGGAAAGCGAAGTCACAATCGTCCGTATCTATTTAAGCGAGGGCGACCATGGTCGCCGCAAGAATCTCATGCAGGAAATATTGAATATTCTTCATGACCAACATCGTGTCAGAGGAGTGACAGTTTTCCGCGGGATCGCAGGCTTCGGAAATACCGGAGAAGTCCATGCGGCGGACATCCTGAGACTGATGGTGGATCTCCCCTTGGTGATTGAGTTTTTCGACAAGCCAACGGTCGTTCAGGCAGTCCTTGGTTTGTTGAATGGTCTAATTCCCGATGGCCGGATCGTTTGGTGGCACGCCACCTGCCGATGAGCTAAAGCATGATCCCAAAAAGTTTGCAGACTTTTTGGATAAGACCATGCGAGAAAACAAAGAGATAGAGACCGTGACCGATTCATCTTGAAGCGATCATGGTCTAAGGCTCGGATCAAGGTCTCTATGCCGGATGCCCGATCCTGCAATCGAGGTCGATAAAGCAGTAAAATCTTGGCAACGCCGTCAAAGTCATGCGGATCGAAAAGCGGGCCACGTGAAATTTGATGCGCAAGGTACTACACGGATGAGCTGAGGTCTTATGCTGCGTCGGAGGACGCCGTGAACGCCGCGACGTGATTTCCCATGACCAGCGCGATTCGTAATGTGCTTCGTTAAGTCACATGAGAGAGCCATGAACCGATCGCGCGCGCTAGCCTGCAATCACCGCTCCAAGTAAAGCTAACGCTAGATAAGCCAAGGATCCGAAGCGCTGGCGAATATGACGGCGAGTTTCGAAAGTTTCTGCCTTGCCTCTGGG
>VDMG01000125.1 GCA_006514895.1 Beijerinckiaceae bacterium | reverse complement strand
GGCCTTGCGATTGAGAATGGCTTGCATTGGGCTGGTTGAGGGACGGTTGGCTGCGCACGAGGTTGGCGATCTCGCGGCAGAGCGCGTCGACGCGGTGTTTGAGGCCTTGATTGAACATGTCGCCGATCATGATCATGCCGCCCTGCGACCATTGACCCATGCCGCCGAGATCAGGGTGATTGAACTGGGCCTGCGCGCCGTTGCCACGCTCAAGTGCGCGGAGCAAGGCCGCTACGGCATCGCTGCCGACCCCATGGCGCCGTGCCAAGTCATCAACAATCTTGAGCCCTTCGGAGCTGAGTTCCTGCATTCCTATCGTCTCCGAGGCGCCGGCATGGAGGCGCTGCTGGTTTTTCGAGACGTCCACATAGACAATGACGCCGCCTATCCTCGTGGCGGATCAGGTTTCCACGGCGTCACCGCCGGCACTTCGCATGGACCAGGCATTTCGACCGTGCCAAAGTTGGCTGGCCCCGCGACTTCCAGGTATTCCATGTCCTTCGAATAGTCGAACAGATGATGAACAACGCCAGGACGTTGATGAACGCAATCGCCGGCCTCGACCAAGGTCAGCTTGTCTTCATACATGAAGCGAGCCCAACCCTTGAGCATGATCACGATGTGGAAGTCGGCGGTGTGCCGATGCCAACCGGTGCCAGCCTCCGGCGGCTTGTTCGCCCTGACCAGCTGCGCAATGACTTTGCCGCCTGTGGCTTTGGCGATGCCGAGATCCCGATAGAGGAAGAAATCGCGAAGGCCGTCGGAGACAAACTCAGTGTCGCCTTCCTTGACATGCGAGAACGTGTTTTCAGCGGGCTGTTCCAGTTTTAAAGCGTCCATTGTCGTCCTCCTTCGCATACGGACAAATCCGCTTCTTTTGACGCAATTAAGCGATTTGCCGACCAGATCGAGCGAGAACTAGGTCCGTGATGGCTTCCCGTTCATTTCATCTGGAGCATGGGAGGCGAGGCTCGCTCTTGCAACTGCGATAGGCGGGAAATGCCGAAAGCACGGGCGAATTTGGCGTCATGATGCTCAAAATTCGACCTCGAGTTCTTCTACGTTCTCGGGTTCCTGCTTAGCTGCGTCGATCCATTCGATCATCTCGGGCATAGCCATGATCGTTCTGCAGTAGGCGCCACATATATCATCCAATTTGACGTGATATGTGAGGAACCTCGTCACCACGGGAGCGTACATTGCGTCGGCCATCGAGCGCTCGCCCAAAAGAAAGGGGCCGCCGTAAAGATCGAGACAGTCCCGCCAGATCTCGGTAATCCGATCGATATCGGCTTGGGCCCGCGTCCAGACCTTGAAGTCGGGAAAGTCGCCGTTGAGGTTCATCGGCAAGGCTGAGCGCATGGGACCAAAGCCCGAGTGCATCTCCCCATTGATTGAGCGGCAGCGGGTCCGTTTCACGCGGTCTTCCGGCAGCAAAAGCGCTGCGGGCTTGATCTCGTTCAGGTACTCGCCGATCGCCAGCGTATCCCAAACCTCAATTCCATTGTGGCTGAGGCAGGGCACCAGGAAGGAGGAGGACAAGAGGAGGAGTTCGGCTCGCATCACGGGATCGTCCGGCGAGATGATCTTTTCTGTGAAAGGAAGCCCGGAGAATCTGGTCAGCAACCAGCCGCGGAGCGACCAAGAGGAATAGTTCTTGCAGCTGATCGTCAGTGTGGCGTCGCCCAATGGTCCCCCTCCGCCGCTTACATGAACGTTGGGCCAGATTGCAAACCTAGCAGCACTGACGAGCATATTTCGTGCCGCTCGTCACTCACCGACCGCTTCGTTGATCGTCCCCGAGATGGCGGTACATAAGTATGGGTGGTACGTAAATGATTTATCAGGCCTATGGAGCGCAAGCGAATTTCCTCGATCTGGTTCGGCCGCTCGCCGCCGCCGCGGGCACGATGCTGCGCCTGCCTTGGCCTCTGCTGCGGCAAGGTTGGCCGCTCTGCAAGCTCGCTGGGGCCCTGGAAACCTTCGCCAATCTGACCGTGACCCATGTGCGGCTCCCTTTTGGGATCGAGACCGCCGCAGTCGGCGATCGTCTCGTTCCGGTGACGGAGGAGGCGGTCTATTCTACGCCCTTCGCCACGCTGCTTCACTTCAAGAAGGCAACCGAGGCGCCGCAGCCGCGGGTTCTCGTGGTTTCGCCAATGTCGGGTCATTTCGCGACACTGTTGCGCGCAACGGTCAAAACAATGTTGGCCGACCACGACGTCTACATCACCGACTGGCATAACGTTCGCGATGTGCCCCTCGGCAAAGGCCGCTTTGATTTTGGCGCCTTCGTTGACCACGTGGTTGAATTCCTGCAGGTGATGGGGGCAGGATCTCACGTCGTCGCCGTCTGCCAGCCATGCGTTCCCGTCCTCGCCGCCGCCGCGTTGATGGCGGAAGACGGCGATGAAGCGCAGCCCCGCAGCATGACCTTGATGGCGGGGCCGGTCGATACGCGCATCAACCCGACGAAGGTCAATGAATTGGCCTCCAAGTGGCCGATTTCCTGGTTCGAGCAGAATCTGACCGCCAAAGTACCCCTCGGCTACAAGGGCGCTCGACGCCAAGTCTATCCCGGTTTCATGCAGCTCGCGGCGTTCATGAGCATGAATCTTGAGCGCCATCTGCGCTCCTTCAAGGACATGGTGGAGGCGCGCGCGGCCGATGATCAGTCAAAATTTCAGTTCATCCAGGCGTTCTATGAGGAATATTTCGCGGTAATGGACTTGCCTGCCGAGTTCTATCTCGAAACGGTGAAACTGATCTTCCAAGACCACGTTCTGCCCCTCGGTGAGCTCGAGGTGCATGGCCGCCCGGTCAATCCGGGCGCCATCAAGCGCACCGCGCTGCTGACCGTCGAAGGCGAGCGGGACGATATTTGCGGCCTCGGCCAAACCCTCGCCGCGCAAGAGCTTTGCACGGGATTGCGGCAATATATGAGGGCGCACCACGTGCAGACGGGAGTTGGCCACTACGGCGTCTTCAGCGGCCGACGCTGGAACAACGAAATCTACCCCAAGGTGCATGATATTATTCAAATGACTGACTGAGACGCAGACCACGAAGACCACCTGGGCCAACTCCTTTGGCCAATCTCCTCCACATGATTGCGAAGGAAAATCTTCCAGGTCTGCAATCATGCCTGCCGTCCACGTTCCTCGATGAGTTCAGCTCGCCGCCCCGCCACGCCTTGACTCACTCGCGGTTGACCACCACCGATTCAATGTCGATCAAAACACTCGAGGGACCACCTGTCGCGGTGAACTCGCCGTCCCCACGCGAAACCACGCGTCGACGCGTTGGGAAAACAAAGCCGTCAAAGGTCTTGTAGTCCATGCAGTAATGGGCCACGTTACCTTTGGCGACGTCGGTGAAGTAGTCGTGACGCTGCAACATGCCATGGTCGTCGAAGTAGAATTTTTGCACCGCGCAGTGAGTGTCGATTGAAGAATCGAAAGTCGCTCTCAAGACGCGCCACTTCTGATGGTTCTCCTCCCATGGTTCGACCTCCTCACAGATCACTCCCTCGGACGCGAGGAGGAAGGGCGTCGTGAAGTAATTCCAGAAGGCGTACCCGATGAAATAAAGGTACTGGAGATCGTTCCAAGGTGTGCTTCGTTCGTGGCCTTCGTAGGCGGTGCGCGGCGCCGGCAGCTCCTCGACCATCGCCCCAGCGTCAGTCTGAAGCCAGACCTTGCCCTCCTGGTAGATCCCGCGCTTTCCCTGCTCCGGGAAGGGCACGATGAGGGTGCGTGGTCTGCGAGCGTCAACCTTGACGAGGGCGGTGCGAAGACCATCCGGATGTTGTTTGATCGCGAAGAGATAGCCGCCGAGCGTCAGCCGAAGGTCGACTCCTGTGACGCCTTTCCAGTTGTCGAACCCGCCATGGGCCTCAAGTGCGAAGTCGAGGAGATCGGTCATTGGGTATCCTCTTTCAGGCGCCGGTCGCCTTGGCGATCAAGGCGTCGAACTTCTCGTCGAGACTTTTGCGGGCTTCATTGCGGAAGACCAACCGGAACTCGTGACGAGGTGTTGCAGATCGCTACCGGCCGCGATTTGCCAAGGGATGTCGATGAGGCGGTCGGCGGCCCGGAAGAAGCGGCGCGCAATGTCGTCTTGTCGGCGCCAGGCATTGGCGCAGGGCGAGTGATTCCATGATGGCGACCGTCATCCCCTGGCCGTAGATCGGATTGAAGCTGCACAAGGCGTCGCCATGCACCAGAAAACCCTGCGGAAACCGGTCCAGCTCCGCGTAATGCCGGCGCAAGTTCGTGCCGAACCGACACCTCGATGCCGCTGAGCAGGGCCGGGGACTGCTGAGCGGACCTTGTGCTCCGCCAAAAAAAGCCCGCCAGCACTCAACCCACAGTTCGAACTTTAACCGGCGCGCCTCGTTTAGGCTGAAGGCTTCGTCGAATAGAAAGGGCCGACAAACTCGACAAGACAGGAGTTCTTCTATGAAGCTTACAACAGCTTTATACATGGCTGCGTTTGTGCTTGCCCCGGCCGTTGGCTTTGCGGCGGACCAAAGCGCTACA
>VDMG01000234.1 GCA_006514895.1 Beijerinckiaceae bacterium | reverse complement strand
CGGTCATCCCGATCGAAGCGGCCAAACCGATTGAAGCGGCCAGCACGATTGAAACCAAAGCCGCGATTGAAGCCGCCCATGGCCATGCTGCGGCCGGTAAAGCCGCGATTGACGCCAGCAAAGCTACGATTGAAACCGAAGCCACGATTGAAGCCGCCCATGGCCATGCTCCGGCCGCCAAAGCCGCCAAAATGGCCCCCGCCGAAGCCACCGCCGCCGAAACCGCCACCCATATGGCCGCCGCCGAAACCACCGCCCATATGGCTGCCACCGAATGCCAAGGCGGGACCGCTCGCGGCCAGCGCCGCGCCAAGCGCGGCCGAGGCCAGCAATACACCGAAGCGTCTCATCGCAGTCTCCTCGCCGTTTATGGGTCTAAAGACAGTCGAGGACGAAACACTGGTCTGGTGGAAAACGACACTCTCGAAAAAGCGGCGCAGATGGCGAACCATGCCTCGACACGCTCGACGAGGTGGAGCGGGTGCTAATTTGAGAGGATAGCGTGACAATGCAGTGCCACCATTTCGTGTCCGTTCGGGCTGGAATAAGTGCGACCACAGTCGCCCCGGCGAGCGCCGCTTCCCGCGCTTTAGAGAGCCACAGGCCGATTGTTTTTCCATAGGCAAACAGTCTAGGGTCCGGGGCCGCCACAACGGAAAGAAAAATAGGATCGTGAGCGAGCTTCACGCTCTTTTTGTCATCGGGTTCGTCGCCGTATCTGCGCCTTTGCTCGCCCGCTTGCCGGCCTTTGCCCGCGTGCCCGCGGTAGTTCTGGAGCTCCTGCTCGGAATCGTGATTGGCCCCAGCGGTTTCGGGTGGGTGACAAGCCAAGGCGCCATCGGTTTTCTGGGCGAGTTCGGACTGATATTCCTGTTTTTCCAAGCGGGGTTCGAGTTCAATCCGGAAAAGATAGGCGCCGCGCCGCTTCGTCTTGGCGCGGCTACTTGGCTCGCGGCCTTCGGCCTGAGCTGCCTCTTCGCCGGATTTCTCTACGCCATCGGAATAATGCGCGGGCCCCTGCTCGTGGCCCTCGTCATGCCAACGACGGCCTTCGGCATCCTCATCCCAATCCTCCGCGACAGCAACGTCCTCGACACGAATTTCGGGCGGCATGTCCTCGGAGCGGCGGTCGCGGGTGAACTCGGCCCTCTCGTTTTGGCCTCGATCATTCTCGCCCATCAGCATCACCATCTGCATGAGACGATGTTGACCATGGTTTTTTTCTCGGCCGCGATTGGCATCATCCTCGCGGCACGGCAGATGCGCTCGCCGCGTCTTTGGGCGTCCATCGCATGGTGGATGCACGACCGTTCCATTTTGCCCGTGCGCATTGCGCTTCTTATTCTCCTTGCGCTCGTCTCGCTCGCCAATGAGCTTGGCATGGAACTGGTCCTCGGCGCTTATACGGCTGGGCTCGTGATCGCCATGCTGGTGGAGGACACGAGAGCGGAGGTCCTCGAAAATCGCCTGATGTCGATCGGCTCGGGATTTTTCATTCCGGTGTTTTTCATCACGAGCGGCGTCGAATTTGACCTTCCAGGTCTGTTCACGAGTCCGGGAAGCGTGGCCCGCCTCGTTCTTTTCTGCGCGGGCTTTCTCTTGATCCGGATCATTCCGCTGCCCTTGTACAAGAAGGCCCTTCCCGAGAGCGACCTGATTCCGCTCGCTCTCTTCTCATCCACCACGCTGGGGCTTGTCATCGCGATAACCTTTCTCGGCGTGCGAACGGGCGACATGCGGGCCGAGAACGCGAACGCCTTGGTCGGCGCGGCCGTCGTGACGGTCACCGTTTTTCCTGCGCTTGCCCTTATGCTCCGGGCTAAGGGGGAAGGCGCTGAACCCCAAGGCGCCGTGGCAATCGCCGTCCATCGCGCCGCCAACCTCGCTTCGGCGCAGTATTCTCGCCTCATCGAATTTGTGGCCGCGAAAACATCGGTCGGCCGCTTATGCCCATGGCGGGGTGGGCATGGTGGACAATGGATGCGTTTGTGGATTGTTCTTCACCGGATGCCAGCCGCCAACTATTTGCCGTCAAAGAAATATCCCACTGGCACGTTGACCTTTCAGTACACCTTCCCCGTGAATGGGAAATTCATCGGCATCGTGACCGTGCAAAACGAACACGGCCAGACCTATGTCCGCCAGTTCCCATTTGTGGTGGTCTACCGCTTGGCAAAAACATTGGGATCTATGCCGTGATAGTCGCGGCACTCATCGACAGTCTCAAGGCCTCAGACAGCCACAGCTCTGCGAGGGATTTGGATTGCAGCCAGGACTTGGGTATCGAAAACTGAATGCCGTGCAACCATTAACGGGAACGAAGATGAATCCGAACTTCCGGAATTTTGCGCTGGGTGATCATTATCCTGCTCGTCGTTGCGCTGGTGATGCTGTTTCAAAATCCTGGGCAGCGGGTGCCGTCGCAGGACATCGCCTTCAGCCAGCTCCTCAACGAGGTTTATCAGGCCATGTCCGCGAGGTCACGATTGCCGGCAATGAGATCACCGGCCATTGACTGGCCCGTGGCTGAAGCTTAAAGCTCGCGGTGATTAACTGAACGAAAGAGCGGGCGCGAAGTCGTTGAAGGTGCATAGGTAATCTGGAAAAGTGTGAGACTTTGCGCCGCAAATATGATATTCTTAGAGTCGCAGTGGTAGGACTATAATTATTTTGGCAGGACTCGATCATCGCATGTGCTTCATTTCGCCTTCCGGTCAAGGGAGATTGGCGATAGATCAGTGAGCAAAGCTATACGCCTAATCCATCGGGTCCTGCCCGTAGACACTGATTATGGAAATCTACCAGATCATACATTTCATCGCGATCGTCGAGACAGGCAGCTTCACGAAAGGCGCAGACCGCGCGGCTGTCACGCAGTCGACAATATCGGGCAGCATTGCGAAACTTGAAGCCGAATTCGATGTCCAATTGTTGGACCGGCGGCGCTCCCCAGTGGTTCCGACTGACGCCGGGGAGCGCTTGCTCGAAGCCGGCAAGGCAATTCTACAGATAGGCAGTACTTTGAAGGGCGAACTTGAAACGTTCGCTAGACCGAAGCTTCTAAGGATTGGGATACTGCAATCTCTCTCCAGCCGCCACGTTTCCAAGCTGCTGGGTTCTTTCCGGCGCGCCAACCCTCATGTGGCTATCGAGGTGTGCGATGCGTCCAGCGAGCAATTGGTCGAATTGCTCGCTAAACGACAGCTCGACGTGGCACTCACGATTCTCGATGACGGCGACTCGAAATTCGCGAGTCGGGTTCTCTTCAAGGAACCATATGTGTTGGCCGTTCCAGAAGATCATCGCTTCGCGCAGCGAGAAAGCGTGACGCTTGCTGATCTTCACGACGAATCTTTCATCGTCCGGACAGGGCGCGATAGGTTCCAAGACGCGAGCAATGCGCTTGTCTCACGCGGTATAAATATACGAGTTGTATATAAAACCGCCCAAATCGATAGGACGCTGGCTCTGGTAGCTGCCGGAGTAGGCATATCATTTATTCCGGCCCGCCTCGGGACGCCAGCCGTGAAGCTGGTGCAGGTGGCCGACATGGGCTTATTTAGAACGTTCGGTCTCCTGTGGTCGCGCGAACGAGAGGATCACATCAAGCAATTCATTAAATTTGCGGAAAACCATTCGCCGCCTGAGTTCTGACGCGAAGATGGTACGGGGCGGGCGGCGAAGGTGTGGCACTTTCGGCGCTGTCTAACAATCCGATGGAGTGCCCCATGCTCGCTTTTCAGCGCCGGTCAGGTCATAGCGGACCGAAAAGGTGCTAGTACAGCGTTTCTGAAAATCGAATCATATTAAGCAGCGCTTTCGAGTTTGTAAGACCATGTATGCACGACGGGCTGTTGGTTAACGTCCTCTATGGCTGTCTCGAGGCCGAGGTCGCAACAGTCGAGGCAGTAGCAAACCATAGCGTTCACGACGTCGACAAGGCCTAGACAAGTCGCTTGCCAGCGCTCGTTAGGTCTTGGCGGGGCGAGATAGGTGCGCTCGCCAGCCGTGCAGCGTCCACCCTTGAGGAGCTCGCGATGGAAGTCTTGTGAATGACCGGAACACGTAGAGCCCGTGCAGCCCTGTGAAGGACGCATGGTCCTCTGCCAAGAATGATGCCGCTCCAACCTAGCCCGGGAGGGGGCAGGTTGGCGAGGGTGTCAGCCCTATCTCTTGATGCATCGTGTATTTTAAACCGAAGTTTTTGTTCGACAAATCGGACCAGACATTCGTTCGGAACTTGCCTGCCAGCTGCCGCCCACCGTAAGCGCCGTCAGTTCCGCAAGGATCGTCATGGTCTCGCGCTCAAGCGCCGCACACCGGGCAAGGTCGCGCGTCAACGCTGCCGCGAAAGCTTCCGCCCGTTCGAAGGTGGCACATGCACAAGCAACAGCCGCCGCCTGCCGCGCCCGCTTGCGCCGCCTGTACCATGTCGATCGTGAGACGCCTTCCGCCAGCCATGGCTGTTTTGCGGGCCGTCTTGGGCCGATGCCGTGCGCCCTGCGCCAACGCTCCGAGCGCAAGCGGGCTTTCTCGCGTCGTTCC
>VDMG01000032.1 GCA_006514895.1 Beijerinckiaceae bacterium | reverse complement strand
CTCCATCAACTGCCGCTCGGAGCGAATCGAGTAGAACGCTTGCAGAAGCATTGCCCGTAGTAACTGCTCGGGCGGGATCGAGGGTCGCCCGAAGTGCGAGTAAAGCGCCTCAAACCTCGCGGTCAGAACGCTCAATGCCTCGTTCACAATGAGGCGGATCGCGCGCAGTGGGTGCGAACCCGGAACCCGCCCCTCAAGATCGACGTATGAAAATAGCAACCCTGATCTCTCATCCATCCCGCGCATTATTCCGATCCGTCTTGCTTCAACGCGAGGGAATCATGCTAACGAAACCAAGGAAAGAACTTTTTTCAACATCCTGTTTAAGTGTCCTCAAAATCGTCAACCTCGTGGGGGCGTGAAGGCCAAGCGAATTTAATGCCGGTTTTCCCAGCGTCGTTGCAAAACCGCTTGAGGAAATCTCATTTAGGCTCGTCGGGGCGAAGCAATTTGGCCATGGCGGGATCGACATCGGCGACAAGAGATTCGAAAATGGGTTGATTCTGCGGCCAGGCCTTGCGATAGGCCGTGATGATGGCTTGCTGAAATTCCGGCCGGCTACTCAAAATCTCCCGAAGATCGCTTTTGACGAACGCCTGGATGTCCTTGTCGGCGAGCGCGCTTGAAGTTGCCACCCGTTCAAGGCGCCAGGGGGCGAGCTCCGGCGCGCTCGGTGCGGTGAAATAGGACATTTCGAGAAGCGTGCCGATGCGGCTCTCGGCGTCCGCCGAGGTGGCTGGAAGTTTGGCCAAAAAAAGCCATGCTGCGCCATTGATCGGCGCGAGGGCCAACGCCATCTCCGCGTTGGCCTCGGCTTGCGCGAGCTGTTCAGAGCTGGTCCGGTCAAGGCTCGTCAGACGATCGGTCCACATGAAGAGCCCGCCAGTGAACGCGGCGCTGGCCCATAGATCGCCCCTTATCGCGCCGATTTCCGCGGCCAGAACCGCACGGCTCCGATGCCTCGCGGCTGCTTCGGCGCTGGCGCGATCGAACGGGAAGATCGTGGCCTTTGGGCTAAGCAGTTCGGGAAGTAACATCCAAACGCCGGAGAGTCCAAGAACAATGCCAAGGACCAGGAGCGCCGAGCGTAGCTTCGCGGGTGGTGTCGACAACATGAAATTTAACCTTGCAAGAAGAGCATGGAAAGGAGGTTTGGGCGGTCCGATGTAAGCATGATTTGTGAACCGAAAAAACAATACTCTCCCGAAACATATAGTTTCGAGAGAGTTTAGAGCATGCTCCGGCCTCCAAAGTGCATTTTCTAAAGGAAAAGAATCTTATCTTCCTCCAGTTTCAGACAGGTCAAGCGGCCAGTAGCATAGGCGCCCGTATCAATGTTGATTCGGTTTTTTCGAACGTCTGGTTCCTTGACCGGCGTGTGGCCATGCACGATAATTTTTTCGAACGGTTCTTCGTGCAACAAAAAATCATCCCTGATCCAAAGCAGATCCTCCTCGCGCTGGCGCGACAGGGGCGTGCCTGGCCGCACTCCAGCATGCGCAAAGAAAAAATCCCCGCAGGTGAAACACAGCTCTAGGCCGGCAAGAAATTTAGCATGGCTTTTGGGCATGGCGTCGCATAGGCCCGCGGCAAGGTCCGCTTGTTCCTTGAACCCTGCATTTATTTTCGGGGTCAGTCCGTAAGAAGCAAGAGTCGGCAAGGCTCCGTATTGCGCCCAAGCGCCGAGTATGCTCGGATTTTCGAGAAATTCCGAAAGATAGAGTTCATGGTTGCCCTTGAGGCACGCCATTTGATGAGTGTTGGCGCGTTCGATCAACAAATCCAAAACCGCGGCCGAGTCCTGGCCCCGATCGATGTAGTCGCCGAGAAATATATGCATGGTATCGGCTACGGGGTGATCTTTGAGGTCCTCATCGATCCGCGAAAACAATTGTTTGAGCAAATCCGCCCTGCCATGGACATCGCCAACCGCATAAATCCGCAGCCCCTCTGGCACGAGCGGGCGCATCGAATGTGCATTGCTGCGACGCGATTTCCACATCAAGAGCTGCGCTTTGCTTTAAGCTTTGGCGAGCGGTCAAAAATTACGCGGTGCAACATGGCCTTTGAGATTGCCGGTTCGCATCCCGCTGTCAATAGGCGCTGATCGCTTTGCGCCCGTGGCGCTGGCCTTGCTAGCTTTCGGAACATGCTCCAAAGGCTAAAGTGAAATCAAAAATACTTGAGAGCATGATCCGGCGCAAATCCCGCGCCGGCTTGATTGCGAGTGCTTGGCCAAGGCCTTAAAACGCCTCGATCGCGGCCAATCGCGAATAGGCGTGCACCGCCTTTTTTAGGTCCTTTTCCGCGACGTCCTCTGCTCGCCGGGGTTGTCCGGAGGACAAGATGGCGGTCTTCGCTAGGCAATCGGCGGCGGCATTGATTCCAACCGTGCTTTCCAAAAATTCGGCCATGGCCTCCGCGTCGCGGATCGCACCGAGGGCCGACTGCAGCTTTTCGCAGCAATCGATGAGCTTTTTTAAGCGTTTACGATCCTTGGCAGCGCCTGGAACATCGACAAAGAACTCCGCCATGTAGCGCAGCTCTTTCGCCTTGATGCGAACCTTGTGGCGGGGGCGGGGCGCGAGATGGGCGACACCCGCCCCTTGCCTTACGAGTTTCTCGTGGCGCTTTTTCAGGCGGAGGCCCGCGAAGCTTTGGATTGGCTCTCCGACGATGCTGGAAGGCTGGCTTTGCCATCGTCCATCCTCGATCCACACCGCCAATTCGAGCAGCAATATCCGCCCGCGTTCGCTGTTCAAGGCTTCGACGGCGGCCTGGCGGGCCCGCAGACGCCCGGCTTCACAATAGCCGGTGGGGTCTCTCGCGTCCGCCTGAGCCCATGTGGTCCGCGGCGGTAAGTTCGCCTGTAAAACGTCCATGTCTCGCGCCGCGCCAAGCAACCGGGCGAGCCATTTCAGCTCGCCGCGAAGTTTCCGGTATGCGATATCGAAGACCAAGGGTTTAAAAAGCGCCATGACAGCACGAAGGCGCCTGATTGCGACGCGTGCTTGGTGAACCGTCTCGGCATTGTCGAGCTTCTCCAAGCCAAGTATATTCACAAGTATATTCAGATGAAAATCGTGCAGGCATGTCTGGCAGATTTCCTGGAACGCTTGCCCGCACGTCACGTCCTTGCCAAGGCGCGGCTTTGAACTTTTCGCAGCGCGGCCAAGGGCGCCCTTGGCTAGAAGATGACCGCGTTCAGCTTTGCTAATAAGGCTTGGATGGAGCGGCGCCTGCGATACAAAAGCGCGGGCGATGTTGTATAAGGCGCGCCGGCCGCCGCTTTTTAATTCGAGTTCGAGTTCGCGCACGCCAAGTTTTTCGCCATTTGCTTCGATCACGCCTCGATCGAAGGATGCTTCGATGACGCCGCCGCCGGCTTCGAGCAAATAGGATGAGCGCTCGATATTCATTTCGAAGGCGGGCCTCAATGCGTGGCCAATGGATGGTTTAGCGGTTAGCCGGGCGAGAGGCGTATTTTTGATAAGGTCCAAATCGGGCTGGGCCTGGCTGGTTTCCGCTTCCCATTCGTCTCGTTGGATGCCGGAGGATGTCATCCGCTTGACGGTTTGAATGTGGCTTTCCCCCGACGCGCGCACGCGCAGAGTAAATCCCTGCTTCCACAGGTCCAAATTAAGCGTATCGAAATAGATCGCGCGAAGGCGTTGATGGGCCGGCTGCCTTGCAGCGCAGACTGCCGAAACCAAGGCCTCGATGTTGGCCGAGTTTCTTTCCGCGAACAGGAATTTGAGTTCGATCTCGGCTCCTGCCGCCATGCAATCCGCCCAAACTCTTGTATTTATGCCTTGCCGTGGAAAAATAGCGCGGGATTTTTTTTCTGTCACGCGTTCAAGATCAGATCCCGGAAAAGTTGATCAGCTTTTTCGATCTGGACATGCTCCAACCCTATGATTTTAAGGCCTCTTCAATCGCAACGTTCCTCGTGATAGGGAAGCGCTTGAATGCGAGGCAATCTTAGCTGTCCGGTTCGATTTGGTTTCGGGATAATGGACGGCGAGCCAGATCGTCGCATGATCGTGGTTCGTCCATTCGACGCGGTGTTTCAGGCGCGCGGGAATTAAAACATAGCCGCCGGGGGACAACACCCTGGCCTTGGCCTTTCGCGGTGAAGACGCAGGAAGGCACGAGTCCAAGCGCTAAGGAGGCGATCGCCGGCCCTTGGCAAAGTCCGCTCCAGCCAACCCCGAAGATCGCCGCGCCGGCAACGAGGGCCAAATCGATGTCTTGTTTCAAAGGCAGATGAAACATGCTGTCGAGGAGCGGATGGCGCAGCCGCCGCGAGATCAGATAGCCAGCGCTCGAAACCGCCACCGCTCCGGCGAGCACAAATGCCAGACTAGGATCGAACTGACCGGCAATATCGAGAAAACGGCGCACCCGGGCTGGATCGAGCATGCCCGAAAGAGAAAGGCCGAAGCCGAAGATCACGCCCGAAGCGAGCGCCACGAAAATTCGCGCAGCAACGTTGAGCATGGCGCCGTCAAGCCCCCAATCGGTGCATCGCGGCAACCGTGACCATACCA
>VDMG01000262.1 GCA_006514895.1 Beijerinckiaceae bacterium | reverse complement strand
GATGAACGGCCGGTCCGCGCCGACCGTGTCCGCAAGTCGGTTGGCGCGGAGAACACCTTTTCGCAGGACCTGCACGCGTACGAGCCGATGCGCGAAGCGCTGGAACCAATCATCGCCAAAGTCTGGCGGTATTGCCAGGCGACCGCCATCCGGGGGGCGGACTGTGACACTGAAGGTGAAGTTCGCCGACTTTCGGCAGATCATATGAAGCAAGTCCGTCGACGACGCCGTCGACAGTTTCGCAGACCTTGAGCGTCTGAGCTCGGCCTACTCGAGCCGCTCCTGCCAACAAGAAAAGGGTGCGCCTGCTCGGGATCTCGCTTTCGTCCTTGACGCTACCGACGGGATGCCACCAACTCTCGCTGGTGTTCTGATGAAGACTTTCGCGGCCGAATCCGCGCGGCACCGGCCCTGTCCGGCACGACCAGCTTGAACCACGAGATGTGGGAGCGCTTTTCTTATTACGGAATGCGCACGCTGCTCGTCCTTTACATGGTGAAGTACCTACTGCTGCCCGGCCATGGCGGCGTCATCGGGCTCGGCGCTGTGCGCGATGTGCTCGAAAGCATATTTGGTCCCTCGGCTTGCAACACTTCGCATCGCAGATTTATGGTCACAATACCGTTACCTGACCCCGCTCTTTGGAGGCAGGCTTGCCGTTCGAGTAGCTGTTTGTGCTGGCGCTCTTCACGCTCATCCCTGGCAACGGCGCCTTCAGGCCCAATATCTCGACCGAGGTCGGCGGCCTCTACGCGCCGGGCGACCATCTGGGCAAGATGTAATGGCAGCTTTGGCGCAATCAAGTTCGGAACTTTGGTCTGGCTGACACATTTATCACCAGGATTGGGCGACGCCCACTTCTCCAAACGAATGAAAGAGTTCTGATGCGAATTGCCCTCGTCGCACCTCTTGCAGAAGCCGTGCCTCCGAAGCTCTATGGCGGAACGGAGCGTGTTGTTTCTTGGTTGGCGGAAGCGCTTGTTAGGCAGGGGCACCGGGTTGCTTTATTCGCCAGCGCGGAGTCCGAGACGGCGGCCGAGCTCATTGTCTGCGCCCCGCAAAGCCTAAGGCTTGCAGGGATTCGCGACCATCTGGGCAGCACCCTTGCCATGCTGCGCGAGGTGAGGCGCCGCGCCAATGATTTCGACATTATCCATTTTCATATAGACTTGTTGCCGCAAGCCCTATTCCAGGATCTTGCCCACAAATGTCTCGTGACGCTCCATGGACGCCTCGATCTTCTCGATGCCTTTCCTCTCTATCAGACCTATCCGGAAATGCCGCTGGTTTCGATTTCAAACGCGCAGCGTCGTCCAATGCCACCGCACACGAATTGGCTTGCAACGATTCCGCATGGTCTGATGCCGGACGTCTGTCCATTCAACCCCGATGGCGGCGGCTATTTAGCGTTTCTTGGGCGTATTTCGCCTGAAAAGCGCCCGGACCGCGCGATAGAAATTGCCAAGCACGCGGGTATCCCGTTGAAGATCGCCGCAAAAGTGGACGTCGTGGATAGAATGTATTTCAAGACCGAGATCGAACCGCTTCTTGACCATCCCCTCGTCGAATTCATAGGAGAGATCGACGAAATCCAAAAAGCTGAGTTTCTCGGAAAGGCACGTGCGCTGTTGTTTCCCATCGACTGGCCGGAACCTTTCGGGCTCGTCATGATCGAAGCGATGTCGGCCGGAACGCCGGTCATCGCTTGGTCCAACGGCTCGGTGCCGGAAGTCATTAGGGACGGCGTCAGTGGCCGGATTGTCGATTCCATCGAGGCCGCGGCGGAAGCTGCGCGACGGGCTTCCGACATGGACCGGCGCAAGGTTCGCGCCGACTTCGAGCGGCGTTTCACCGCCGAGAGGATGGCGGCCGCCTATCTCGCGGCGTATCGTTCGCTTTTGGCTCGCGCGTCGGCGACTACGAGGCTGGAGCATTCCATGGCGCCTCCCGCCGCGCTCGAACTCTTGCCGCCGGCTTGGGAAGAAGTTGCTGGGGAATGCGACGCGAAGGCATTGAACCCGGTGGGTTAACGCGATAGACTACGAAACGAATAGCTAAGGGTCGCACGCTTGGATCTTGTCGCGTGCCGGCCGATAAATATGGCCGCTGCCCTCCACATCTGAAAGCCTACTTTCACGGAGAACGGACATCGTTGGCAAAACGCTTGAGACGGTGCGTCGCATAGAAAGCGTCATGGACGCGACGATAGAGCTGCCCGAGCATTATATCGAAGTCCAGGGGTCTCTCGTCCAGCGGCGGCTCCGGAGCCTGAAACATGGCGATGCTTTTGCGGTCTTTGACGATTACGGCGACATTGGGGTCATCGGCGGCGGACCTGAAGGACTTTATTTCAACGACACTCGCTTTTTGTCTTGGTATGGACTCCGTTTCGAGGGCAAGCGGCCGTTGTTGTTGGGCTCGGTCGTTCAGGACGACAATGCCGCGCTCTCGGTTAATCTTGCCAATCCCGATGTCCATTCAGACGGACTCATTTCGCTGCCGCGAGACACGATTGCGATCGAGCGCACCAAATTCCTTTGGCAGGCTGTCTGCTATGAGAGGATTGGCTTTCGCAACTACGCCAATAGCACCAGGCATTTCCGTATCGAGATTGGGTTTGGCGCCGATTTCCACGATCTCTTCGAGGTTCGTGGAATTGCACGCGAACGACGCGGCACCTGCACAGCTGGGGTGACCGAGGGCGGCGTTGCATTCTATTACGAGGGGCTCGACAATTTAAAGCGCAAGACTGAATTGCGGTTCTCGCCGCTGCCCTCTCGTCTTGAGACAAATCGCGCGACGTTCGAAATTGAGCTTGCGCCCAATGCCCGCAAGTCGCTTTTCGTCTCGGTTCTTTGCGAGGACCGGAACGAGCTGCGGTGCGATTCCTTCGGACATGCTTTCCGTGCGAGGCGGCGCGCCATCCGGCACGAGGCGACCGGCATCGCGACTATCGAAAGTTCGAACGAACTCTTCAATGAAGTCTGCCAGCGGTCAACCGCTGACCTCTATATGCTGATGACGCGGACCCGCCATGGGATTTACCCCTACGCGGGAATCCCTTGGTACAGCACGGTATTCGGCCGTGACGGGATCATCACGGCCATGCTGCTTTTGTGGCTCGACCCGTCCGTCGCCAAAGGCGTTCTCGGCTTCCTCGCCGAGACTCAGGCAAAAACCTTCGATCCTTTTTCCGAGGCACAACCTGGCAAAATTCTGCATGAAACCCGGAACGGGGAAATGGCGCGCCTTGGTGAAGTGCCATTCAGACACTATTACGGGACTGTCGATGCCACGCCACTCTTTGTCATGCTGGCTGGAATGTACTTCGACCGGACTGGAGACCTCGGAACGATCGACGCGATCTGGCCGAATATCAAGGCAGCTTTGCGATGGATCGACACGTTTGGCGATGCGGATGGGGACGGCTTTGTCGAATATGCGCGGCAGACCGGATCTGGCCTTGTCAATCAAGGCTGGAAAGATTCCTACGATTCGATTTTCCATCCCGACGGCACCTTGGCGAGCGGCCCAATTGCCCTTTGTGAGGTGCAGGGTTACGTATTTGCCGCAAAGGTGCAGGCGGCGAAACTTGCGCATTGCCTGAATGAGATTGATCTGGAGATCAAGCTGCGAGGCGAGGCGAAAATTCTACAAAAGAATTTCGAGGCGGCTTTTTGGTGCGAGGACCTCTGTACCTTTGCCTTGGCGCTCGACGGCGACAAGAAGCCATGCCGGGTCCGGACATCGAACGCGGGCCATGCGCTGTTTGCCGGGATCGCGTCGCCGGGGCTTGCGGCGCGCGTTGCCGAGACCCTGCTTAGCCGCAATTCCTTCAGCGGCTGGGGGATTAGAACGGTCGCGAGCGGCGAGGCGCGTTTCAATCCAATTTCGTATCATAACGGCTCGATCTGGCCGCATGACAACGCGATGATCGCGCTTGGCTTTGCCCGTTATGGTTTCGCATCGCACACGGCGAAAGTCTTCTCCGCGATGTTCGAAGCCGCAGCCTATCAGGATCTGCGCCGCTTGCCGGAATTGTTCTGCGGCTTCATCCGCAAACCGCACCGCGGGCCGACCGCCTATCCCGTTGCTTGCGCGCCGCAAGCGTGGGCTTCGGCCGCGCCTTTTGCCCTTCTCGGGGCATGTCTTGGCATGGAGCTGAATCATGAAGTCAATTCGGTATCCTTTCGTGATCCAGTTATGCCCGCTTTCTTGGATTATGTCATTTTGAACCAATTGAGTCTGGGCAATTCGCGCCTTGACGTTAAACTCCAACGGCATGGCGGTGATGTCACCGTCAACTTATTGAGCAGGCGTGGTGATGCGAAAGTCATGCTGGTGAAATGAGCCACGCGCGAAGATATTTGCACAGGTAATACGTCCCGATCAGCCCATTCTTCGCTTATAGTGAGAGCCGCATCGCGGTTCTCATCGGCCGCGTCGTCATCTTCTTCGAGATAAACGATTGCCATATCAGCGCCTTCCCGCTTATGCACCGCAACAGCACACCCGCCGCCGGAATCCCAGCCGCCGCCTTGTTTTTGAGCTTGTC
>VDMG01000296.1 GCA_006514895.1 Beijerinckiaceae bacterium | reverse complement strand
TCTTTGGCGTCCCCGGCACTCCCGTCAAGGGGTCGGCACCAAGAGTTCGCAAGTCACCTTCGGCGGCGACGTCATCGCGACGTTCTAGAGCATTTTCAAGCGGAGCGGATACCGGATCGCGTCATGAAAAGGCGCTAAAACAAAAATCTCGAGCTGCGAATTCCGTCCGGCCAAAGCGTTTTGGCCGGGCGGTTCTCATTTGGTTTCTGGTGCAAATTCATATTGCGAATGCAAATAGGCAACGGCGCATGCGCCAACGCTAGGCCCATCTTCTGCCGTTCGCGCCAGAGCCGCAAAGACTATAAAACTTGTGTAAATTGACGATTGGCCCAATAATATGGGGGAATCAGCGCTTGCGCTGGAGCTTTGGATAGCCGGTTTAGGCGGCGGAAATTGGCGATCGAGGTTTGAATGCTCACAAAAAAAGGCAAATATGGACTAAAGGCCATGGTCCATCTTGCTGGACGCCCGGTGGGCGAGGCGACGCTTGTGAGCGATATCGCCAATGCGAACGAAATTCCGAAAAAATTTCTCGATACAATTCTCGGCGAGTTGCGCAATGCCGGCTTCGTCTTTTCGAAAAAGGGCAAAGGCGGCGGCTACACATTGGCCCGTCCGGCACACGAAATCAAGGTTGGCCATATCGTTCGCGTACTTGACGGACCGCTGGCCCCCATTGCCTGCGCGAGCAAAAATTCCTACCGGCGCTGCGAGGATTGCGCCGACGAAAAACATTGCTGTGTCCGTCTTATCATGCTCGAAGCACGCAACGCGATCGCGACCGTGCTCGACAACCGAACTCTGGCGGAGATGCGGGCGCTGGCCGACAGCGACGAAAAAACTCTAATGTATTGTATTTGACGGCCGGAGCATGTCCTTTGATCACGATGGTTTTGGAGTGAACCAATCCAAAATCATGAACGTGACCGAATCCAAGAGTTTAGGCCGCGATGCGGGCGGAAAACCGTTTCCGCTTTTCATCATCCCGCTCTAGAAAAATTGCGCGACATTTTTGAATTAGTACATCCTACACGCTTGTAGGTTTGAGCGCTTCTTGATCGTATGGACGCGAGCAAAAAGGAATTGCGCAAATTCAGCCCGAGTGAACGGATCGGGCCGGTCCATCGAGCATCTGTTCGATCGCCCTCGTCACGGCATCGACAGGCGCCATTCCATCGACCGTTTTCAGTACCGCCTTTTTTGCATAAAAGTCGGCAACCGGCGCCGTCTGTGCGTGATAGGCGTCGAGCCGGGTTTTGAATGCCTCGGGGTTGTCGTCGGCGCGCACTGTGCCGCCGCACGCGAGCATGTCCTTCACGCGCTTGGCAATCCGGTCAAGCAGTGTCGCCTCGTCCACCTTGAGTTCGATGACGGCATCGAGATCCATGTTTTTGGCGCGCAGCATTCTGGCCAAGGCTTCGGCTTGATGCACCGTGCGCGGGAACCCATCCAAGATAAAGCCCGCTTTCGCGTCTGGCGCCTCGATCCGATCGGCGACGATACCCACCACCGTATCGTCCGGCACGAGACCGCCTTTGTCCATGACCGCCTTTGCCTCAAGCCCCACCGGCGTGGCGGCCTTGACCTCCGCGCGCAGCATATCTCCCGTCGACAATTGCGGGATATGATATTTCTCCTTGAGCCGCTCCGACTGGGTGCCTTTTCCGGCGCCAGGCGGCCCAAGCAGAATCAGTCTCATCTGCGTTTCCCCCGCAATTTGGCTTTTTTCACAAGACCTTCATATTGATGAGCCTGCAGATGACCCATGATCTGAGCGACCGTATCCATGGTGACGCTGACCACGATCAGGAGGGAGGTTCCACCGAAATAAAATGGAAGCGCTGCATAGGAGATCAGCATTTCCGGCAAGAGACAGATAAGGGCAAGATAGGCCGCGCCGACGACCGTGATGCGCGTCAGGATCGTGTCGATATATTGCGCCGTTCGCTCGCCCGGTCTTATCCCCGGAATGAACCCGCCGTGCTTCTTGAGATTATCCGCCGTCTCCGTGGGATTGAAGACAATGGCGGTGTAGAAAAAGGCGAAAAAGACGATCAGCCCGACATAGGCGAGCATATAAAGCGGGCGGCCATGGCCGAGATAGGTGGTGATGGTCGCAAGAAATCCGCTGCCGCCCTGGCTCTGCGAGAAATTGGCGATCGTGACGGGCAACAGCAAAAGCGAGGACGCAAAAATCGGCGGTATGACGCCCGATGTATTCAGCTTCAGCGGCAGAAAGGACGTTTGGCCCTCGTAGATTTTATTGCCTTGCTGACGTTTGGGGTAGGTGATCAGAAGCCGCCGCTGTGCGCGCTCCATGAAAACGATGAAGGCGACCACGGCAATCGACATCGCCATCACTCCGATAATCAGCCCCGTCGAGATCGCGCCCTGGCGGCCGAGTTCCAAAGTATTGACGATGGCCGAAGGAAAAGCCGCGACGATGCCCGCGAAAATAATGAGCGAGGATCCATTCCCAATCCCGCGCGAGGTAATCTGTTCGCCAAGCCACATCAAAAACATCGTGCCGCCCATCAGGGTCAATACGGTGGAAATGCGGAAGAACAAGCCTGGCTCGAGAACAACTCCGGCCTGGCCTTCGAGCCCCACCGAGATGCCATAGGCCTGGAAGGCAGCAAGAACCACCGTCAGATATCTTGTATATTGATTAATGACCTTGCGTCCGGATTCGCCCTCCTTCTTGAGGGCCTCCAACGTCGGGAAGACCGACGTCAGCATCTGGATGATAATCGAGGCCGAGATGTAGGGCATGATGTTCAATGCGAAGATCGCCATGCGCTGCACCGCGCCGCCGGCGAACATATTGAACAATTCAAGGACGCCCTGCCGGTTGCCCGTAAAACTCTTTTCAAAAACAGAGGGATCGATTCCAGGCAAGGGGATGTAGGTCCCCAGACGATAGATGATCAACGCTCCGAGCGTGAAATAGATGCGCTTCTTGAGTTCCTCGGCCTTGCCGAATGCGCTCCAATTGATATTCGCCGCGAGCTGTTCCGCCGCCGATACCATTTACTGCTCCCTTGGCATCAAGATGCCAGAACGTTTTTCTCGATGACCTTACCAAAGGATCAAAAAGGTTCCAATTCCTTCGCGAAATCAATCCTTGTCGAGGTCAGACACATAAAGCAAACGCGCATGGCGTGAACAACGCCGACGCGCGATCTGGCGATAAACTTAAGCCTCGGCTTCCGCCGCCTCGGCTTTCACTCTTAACAAAACGATCGACCCGCCGGCACCCTCGATCGCCGCCACCGCGCTCTTCGATGCGGCGGCCACCTCGAAGGCGAGCCTTGCCGCAAGCGCGCCCTTGCCCAGAATTTTGACGCCATCGCGCGGTTTGCCGCAGACGCCGGCGGCGATCAACGACTCGATCGTCACTGAGGCGGCTGGATCGAGCTTGCCCGCATCAACCGCAGCCTGAATACGGCCAAGATTGACCTCGTTATAATTAATCGTGAACGGGTTCCGGAAGCCGCGCTTTGGCAACCTCCGGTGGAGCGGCATCTGCCCACCCTCGAAACCCTTGATCGCGACGCCAGTCCGTGCCTTCTGCCCTTTCACGCCTCGCCCGCAAGTTTTGCCTTTTCCGGACCCGATCCCGCGCCCGACTCGCATGGGTGACTGGGAGGCGCCGGGATTGTCCGCGATCTCGTTGAGTTTCATGGTCTAGTCCTCGCTTCATCCCGCATCCCACCCGCTTCGACAATGCGAACGAGATGAGCCACTTTCGCGATCATGCCACGCACGGCGGCGGTATCTTCGAGCGAGGAGCGCCTGCCGATTCTGTTGAGACCAAGCCCGATGAGCGTCGCGCGTTGCGGTGCGGGGCGTCCGATCGGGCTTTTGATCTGTTCCACGATGACCCGGGCCGGGGGGCTTGCCGTCATAATCTGTTCCTTAGGCTTCGCTGGCTGCTTCCGTCTCGCCACCTTGGCGGCGCGCCTGGAGAGCGGAGACTTTGAGGTTGCGGCGCGCCGCGACGGCGCGGGGTGAGTCTTCTCTTCGCAGTGCATCGAAGGTCGCGCGGACCATATTATAGGGATTCGATGAACCTTGCGATTTGGCGACGACATCATGCATGCCGAGGGTTTCGAAAATGGCGCGCATCGGGCCTCCGGCGATGATGCCGGTTCCAGCGGGCGCCGCACGCAGCACGACGCGTCCCGCCCCATGCCGCCCATTGACGTCGTGATGCAAGGTGCGGCCCTCCCGCAAAGGAATGCGAATGAGCGAACGTTTCGCCGATTCGGTTGCCTTGCGGATGGCTTCGGGAACCTCGCGGGCCTTGCCATGGCCAAAGCCGACCCGGCCCTTCTGGTCGCCGACGACGACGAGCGCGGCGAAGCCGAATCTGCGGCCGCCTTTCACCACCTTGGCGACGCGATTGATATGGACCAAACGATCCATGAACTCGCTATCGCGATCCTCCCGGTCGCGGCCTCGGCCGCCTTCTTCACGCGCCATCGGTCTGTTCCATTTTCCAGTTCGCCTCGTGTTTGGTCCGCGCGGCGGCGACCTACTTTGCCGCTCGCATTAAAATTTTAACCCGCCTTCGCGGGCGCCTTCCGCCAGCGCCTTGACACGCCCGTGATAGATATAAGCACCGCGGTCGAAAACGACCTCGTTGATTCCGGCGTGCACCGCGCGCTCGGCAATCTGCTGGCCAATGATCTTCGCCGCCTCCACGGTAGCCCCAGTCTTCAAAACATCCCGATTGGCTTTTTCGAGCGACGACGCGGCGGCAAGGGTCCGGCCCAAATCATCGTCGACGATCTGGCAATAGATTTGCTTCGAGGAGCGGAAGACGGTCAGCCGGGGCTTGCCATAAGCATGCGACCGCAGCGAACGCCGGACACGTGCCTGGCGGCGGGTTGTGGTGGTATTGTTCCTTGCCATGGAGCCCAATCCTGGATTTTGTCTCTTCTACTTCTTCTTGCCTTCCTTGCGGAAGATAACTTCGTTAGCATATTTGATGCCCTTGCCTTTGTAAGGTTCAGGCGGGCGCAAGGCGCGGATTTCAGCGGCAGTTTGCCCCACTTGCCGCTTGTCGATTCCCATAATCGAGATTTCCGTCGGTTTTGGCGCGACAATAGCGATTCCGGCGGGAATCGGGAAGCTCACGTCATGACTATAGCCGAGCGAGAGCTGAAGGCTCTTGCCCGAGACCACAGCCTTATAGCCGACGCCGGTAATCTCAAGTTTGCGTTCGAAGCCTTTCGAGACGCCGGTCACGAGATTATTGACGACTGACCGAGTCATGCCCCACATCGCCCGCGCTTGCTTGCTGTCGCTACGCGGCGTGACCGCAATCTTGCTGTCGGCAAAAGCCACGCTCACATGATCGGGCGCGATGAAGGATAGCTCCCCCTTGCCACCCTTCACCGAAATGGATTGGCCCTCTACCTTGGCCGTTACGCCGGCAGGGACGACAACCGGCCTCTTTCCGATACGAGACATTATGAGCTTTCCTCGTTCTTTCGGTTAGAAGACCTTGCAGAGGACTTCGCCACCGACATTCGCGTCGCGCGCCGCGTGGTCCGCCATCACACCCTTGGAGGTGGAAACGATGGTAACACCCAACCCATTTGCCACGCGCGGCATCGCATCCACGGCCGCATAAACGCGCCGGCCCGGCTTTGACACCCGTTCGATCTCGCGAATGACCGGCGCGCCATCGGAATATTTCAGTTCGATTTCGAACTCGGTGCGGCCGTTGCCATATTCGGTCGTGGAATAGCCGCGAATATAGCCTTCCGACTGCAAGACGTCGAGCACATGCGCGCGCAGCCGCGATCCTGGCGTCTGCACCTTGCCCTTGCGGCGCATTTGGGCATTGCGGATGCGGGTCAGCATATCGCCCAACGGATCGTTCATTGCCATGATCCGTCCTCCTACCAGCTCGATTTTACAAGGCCGGGGATCAGGCCCTTCGAGCCCAAGTCCCGCAGGGCGATGCGTGACATTCTCATTTTGCCCGTAAAGCCGCGCGGCCGCCCGCTCACCTCGCAGCGGTTGCGAATCCGCCCAGCGGCGGAATTGCGGGGCAGCTCGGCGAGCTTGAGGCGAGCGGCGAACCGCTCCTCCATGGTCAGGGCCTCGTTATTGGCGATCGTCTTCAAGCGGCGGCGGCGGCTGGCATATTGCTTGACCAATTTGATGCGGTGCTTGTTTTTCTCAATCGAGCTTTTCTTCGCCATTTATCCTTACCTCTTGTGTCCGCGTTTGAAACGCCCTGGTTTCACTGCCGGAACGGGAAGTTGAAGGCACCCAAAAGGGCGCGCGCCTCGTCATCGGATTTCGCTGTCGTGCAAACAATCACGTCGAGACCCAGAATGCTTTCAGTCTTATCGTAGTCGATTTCCGGGAACACGATATGTTCCTTGATTCCCATTGCATAGTTGCCGTGGCCGTCGAAACTCTTCGGATTGAGGCCACGAAAATCTCGGACGCGAGGAAGCGCGATCGTGATCAGGCGGTCGAGGAACTCATACATACGGGTCTTGCGCAAGGTAACCTTGGCGCCGATCGGCATGTTCTCGCGCACCTTGAATGTCGCTATCGCCTTGCGGGCATGGGTAATGACTGCCTTCTGACCCGCGATCAGGCCGAGGTCCGCCGCGGCGAGGGTGACCTTCTTGGTGTCGTTGACCGCCTCGCCGACGCCCATGTTAAGCACGATCTTCTCGATGCCCGGCACTTCGAACCGGTTTTTATAGCCGAATTGCTCGATCAGCCGAGGCCGCACGACCTCTTCGTAATGTTTCTTGAGGCGTGGCGCGTAATCCGCGGGCGGTGCAAACGCTACCGCCGCGGCGGCCGCCGGCTTTGTGGTCCCCTTGCCTTCGGCAGCGGGCGCCTTTGCTTTCGCGGCGGCCTTCGAGGTCCCCTTCGCCGGGTCTTTGTCTTTGGCGGCGTCCTTGCCTGCGGGTTTGCCGGTGCCCTTAGCTCCGCCCTTGCCGGTTTTTGACTCAGCCATCGATCAATTCTCCGGAGCGCTTCGCGTAACGGACCTTGCGGCCGTCATCCAAAATCTTGAACCCCACCCGCGTCGGCTTGCCGTTCTTGGGATCGGCGAGCGCCAGATTCGATAAATGGATCGGGGCCTCCTTGGCGATGATTCCCGCTTCCTGCTTGGCCGTCTGCTTCTGGTGACGCTTCACGGTATTGACCCCGCGCACGATCGCGTGTTCCTCTTTTGGCTGGACCCGAACGACTTCGCCGGAACGGCCCTTGTCGCGCCCGGCGAGGACAACGACCCGGTCGCCTTTTTTTATTTTTGCCGCCATCACAACACCTCTGGCGCGAGCGAGATGATCTTCATCTGGTTCCTGGCGCGCAATTCGCGCGGGACCGGCCCGAAAATGCGGGTGCCGACCGGTTCGGATTGGTTATTGATCAAGACCGCCGCGTTCGAGTCGAATCGGATGACCGAACCATCGGCCCGCTTGATGTCCTTGGCGGTGCGCACGACCACCGCTTTCATCACGTCGCCCTTCTTGACACGCCCGCGCGGGATCGCTTCCTTGATCGAAACGACAATAATGTCGCCGACGCCCGCATATTTCCGCTTCGAGCCGCCAAGCACCTTGATGCACATGACGCGGCGCGCGCCGGAATTATCGGCGACGTCGAGGTTGGTTTGCATCTGTATCATCGTCTCGCACCTTTCTTTCCAGACCGGTTTCCGGCGGCGCCTCGGCCAACTGGACTTCGTCTGTAAGGAGGTTGTTACCCTCCCCGTCAATCAAACCGTTATTTCGCCGCGCCGACGACGATCCAGCGCTTTAGCTTCGAGATCGGCTTCGTCTCCTCGATCGACACCGTGTCCCCAACCTTGTGCGCTTTTGTCTCGTCATGCGCATGATAATTCTTCGAACGCCGCACCGTCTTCTTCAACAAGGGATGCGTAAAACGCCGCTCGACTTTGACGACGACTGTCTTGTCTTGCTTGTCGCTGACTATGACACCTTGGAGAATTCGCTTCGGCATGACCTTCGACCTGTCCTTCAAAACTAGCAATTATTTTACTGCCCTATGACTCTATTTTTAGCCTTTTGCCTGCTGTTGCGCAGCGAGCGATTTGATTCTCGCGATGTCGCGGCGCACGACCCGCACCCTGGCGGTATTTTCGAGCTGCCCCGTGGCGCGTTGAAAGCGCAGATTGAATTGCTCTTTCTTGAGATTCAGAAACTCTTGCTCAAGCTGATCCTTGGACATCACCTTGAGATCGGACAAACGCTGCTTCTGTTTCACGGCCAGGTCCCTTTACTCGACGATCCGCTCGATGAAACGAGTCTTGATCGGCAACTTCGCGGCGGCAAGTAAAAGCGCTTCCCGGGCGACACCAGCCGGCACCCCATCGAGCTCGAACATGATGCGTCCCGGTGCGACCCTGCACGCCCAGAATTCGGGTGCGCCCTTGCCCTTGCCCATGCGGACTTCAGTTGGCTTTTTCGACACCGGGACATCCGGAAAAATCCGGATCCAGACGCGGCCAGCGCGGCGCATGTGACGGGTCAACGCGCGGCGCGCCGCCTCGATTTGGCGTGCGGTAATCCGCTCGGGTTCGAGCGCCTTTAGACCGAACTGACCGTAATTCAATTCATAGCCTGCTTTCGAGGCGCCGCGTATGCGGCCCTTGAAGGCTTTCCGGAATTTTGTCCGCTTCGGTTGCAGCATGGTTCGACCTCTTAAAGGACCGCAGGAGCATAATCAGGCGGCATCGCGTTCGCGGCGACGCCGCTCGCCACCGCCGCCAGAATGGTCTTGTTCCGCCATTTTCTTGTCTTGTGCCATGGGATCGTGTTCAAGAATCTCGCCCTTGAAGATCCAAACCTTGATCCCGCAGGTGCCATAGGCCGTATGCGCCGTCGCGGTGCCGTAATCGACATCGGCACGCAAAGTATGCAGAGGCACCCGGCCCTCGCGATACCATTCGAGTCTCGCGATTTCAGCGCCCCCAAGCCGGCCCGAGCAATTGATACGAATGCCCTCCGCGCCAAGCCTGATCGCCGATTGCACCGCCCGCTTCATGGCGCGGCGGAAGGCGACCCTGCGTTCAAGCTGCTGCGCGATGGAATCGGCAACCAGGGTCGCGTCGATCTCTGGCTTGCGTACTTCGACGATGTTGATAAGAACTTCGGAACTCGTCATCTTCGCGACGAGTTTACGGATCTTGTCGATGTCGGCGCCCTTCTTGCCGATGACGACGCCGGGGCGCGCGGAATGGATCGTCACCCGGCATTTCTTGTGCGGCCGCTCGATGATGATCTTCGAGATCGCCGCCTGTTTGAGAGTCTTCAAAAGCGCTGCGCGGATCGCCATGTCTTCGTGCAGCAGCTTCCCATATTCGGTCTTGTCCGCGAACCAGCGCGAATCCCAGGTCCGGTTGACGCCGAGCCGCAGGCCGATCGGATTAACTTTTTGTCCCATCGTTTTCTCCTCACGCCTGAGAACCGGCGGCGCCGGCTTCCCGGACGATGATCGTCAGATTCGCGAAAGGCTTATGAATACGGCCGGAACGGCCGCGCGCGCGCGCGCTGAAGCGCTTCAAAACCATCGCATTGCCGACATAGGCCGCGGCAACGACGAGATCGTCGACATCGAGATTGTGGTTGTTCTCGGCATTGGCAATCGCGCTCTCCAAGGTCTTTCTTACGTCGAATGCGCTTCGCTTGCGCGAAAACTCGAGATCGGCAAGCGCCGTCTCGACCTTCTTGCCGCGGATCAATTGCGCGAGAAGGTTCAACTTCTGCGGGCTGACCCGCAACATCCGGGCGACCGCCTTGGCTTCATTGTCTTTCAGCGCGCGCGGCGCTTTCTCCTTGGCCATGACTCAAGTCTCTCTCAGCCTCGTTTGGCTTTCTTGTCGGCCGCATGACCGTGAAAGGTTCGTGTCGGGGAAAACTCACCGAATTTGTGGCCGATCATATCCTCTGACACGGAGACGGGCACATGCTTATGGCCATTATAAACTCCGAACGTCAGACCGACGAATTGCGGCAATATCGTCGACCGGCGACTCCAAATTTTGATTATTTCTGCCCGGCCTGAATTGCGAGAGTTCTCCGCTTTCTTAAGCAGATAGCCGTCGACGAACGGACCTTTCCAGATCGAGCGAGTCATGGATCAGCCTTTCTTCTTGCTCTTGTGACGCGAGGTGACGATGAATTTGGTGGTGGATTTGTTGGTCCGCGTCTTTTTTCCCTTGGTCGGTTTGCCCCAAGGCGTCACCGGATGGCGTCCCCCGGAGGTTCGGCCTTCGCCGCCGCCGTGCGGATGATCGACGGGATTCATCGTCACGCCGCGATTATGCGGTCTGCGCCCAAGCCAGCGGCTGCGCCCGGCCTTGCCCATTGAAATATTCATGTGATCGGGGTTGGATACAGCGCCGACGGTTGCGAAACACTGGCCATGGATGAGTCGCTGCTCCCCGGAATTCAGGCGGATAATGACATAGCCTTCGTCGCGCCCGACGACCTGGGCATAGGTGCCGGCCGAACGCGCCATGGCGGCGCCCTTGCCGATCTTCATCTCGATATTATGGACAATTGTTCCGACCGGGACATTGGCGAGGGCCATCGCATTGCCGGGCTTCACGTCGGCCTGCGCGCTGGAAATCACTTCATCGCCAACCGCGAGGCGCTGCGGCGCGATGATGTATGAGAGCTCGCTGTCGGCATAACGAATGAGCGCGATAAAGGACGTCCGGTTGGGATCGTATTCGATCCGCTCCACTTTGGCGGGAATATCGAGCTTGCGCCGCTTGAAGTCGACAATCCGGTAGCTCTGCTTGTGGCCGCCGCCGCGAAAACGCACGGTGATGCGTCCATTATTGTTGCGCCCGCCGCGCGAAGGTTTACCTTCGGTCAGCTGCT
This sequence comes from Beijerinckiaceae bacterium, assembly GCA_006514895.1. Lineage (GTDB taxonomy): Bacteria > Pseudomonadota > Alphaproteobacteria > Rhizobiales > Beijerinckiaceae > Methylocapsa. The sequence continues at coordinate 12,686 of VDMG01000296.1, read as the reverse complement.
TGAGCGGCTTGCCCTTATAGAGGCCGGCCCGATCGACGATGACGAGCTGACGAAGGCTCGGTGTGACAGGCTTGAATGTCTTCAGTGCCATTGGCGCGATCCTTGCGTAAAACTCCTAGAGCCCTGTCGTGACGTCGATCTTATGACCCTCGGCGAGGGTCACGACGGCCTTCTTCACATCGGACTGGACACCGCGCGTCCCCTTGAAGATTTTACGCTTCCCCTTGCGGATGAGCGTATTGACGGCCTGCACCTTGACATCGAAGAGCCGCTCGACCGCCGCCTTGATCTCAGACTTTGTCGCGGTCTTGCGAACCTTGAAGATGACCTGGTTTGCTTCCGACGCCATCGTTGCCTTTTCAGTGATGACCGGAGCGACGATCACGTCGTAATGATGCGCGTCCTGCGCGAGTTTCGCCGTGCTCATTTGAAACGCGCCTCCAACGCATCGATCGCCGCTTTGGTCAAGACAAGCTTCTTGCGGCGGAGAATGTCGTAGACGTTGATGCCCTGCGCGGGGAGGACGTCAATTTGCGGAATATTGCGCGCGGCAAGCCGGAAGTTCGCCTCGGGTGCCGAACCGTCGATGATCAGGGCGTTGGTCAAGCCAAGCTTGGCGAAACTCGCCTTCAGCGATTTGGTCTTGGCATCGGCCACCCGCGCCTCCTGCCACACAATGATCGCGCCATCCTGGGCTTTGGCGGAAAGCGCGTGTTTGAGGGCAAGTGCGCGCAGCTTTTTCGGCAGATCATGAGCGTGCGAGCGCACGACCGGACCGAAAGCGCGTCCGCCGCCGCGAAACTGCGGCACCCGCGCGGAGCCGTGCCTCGCCGCTCCAGTCCCCTTCTGCTTGTATAATTTCTTGCCAGTGCGCCAAATGTCCGCTCTCCCCAGCGTCTGATGCGTTCCGGCGCGGCGTTTGGCGAGCTGATAGCGAACCATGCGCGCGATCAAATCCTCGCGTGGAACGAGGCCAAAAATAGCATCATCGAGGTCAATCGAACCGGCGGCCTCGCCATCGAGGGAGGTAATGTCGATCTTCACGCGCTCGCCCCCGTCTCTTCCCCGGCCGCGCCGCCGGAAGCAGCGCCTATCATACGGTATTTGCCTGGCTTCGGCGCCTCTTTCGGAAGCGCCTTTTTCACCGCGTCGCGGACATAGATCCAGCCGCCGGAAGTTCCGGGGACCGCACCCTCGACGAGAATAAGACCGCGTTCGATGTCGAGTTCGACAACGCGCAAGTTCAATGTCGTCACCCGCTCGGCCCCAAGGTGCCCGGCCATCTTCTTATTCTTAAATGTCTTGCCAGGGTCCTGACGGCCGCCAGTCGAACCATGCGACCGGTGCGAGATCGATACGCCATGCGTCGCCCGCAAGCCGCCGAAATTCCAGCGCTTCATGGCGCCCGCAAAGCCCTTGCCTGTGCTCGTCCCAGTCACGTCGACGAACTGGCCGACGACGAAATGATCCGCCGTGATTTCGGCGCCCACCGGAAGCAGCGCATCTTCCTCGACGCGAAATTCGGCCAGTTTCAGTTTCGGCTCCACCTTGGCGACCGCGAACCGGCCACGCTCCGCCTTCGAGACATTCTTGACCTTGGCGTGGCCAATGCCGAGCTGGACCGCGGTATAGCCATTGCGGTCCTTGGTCCTGTGGGCCACGACCTGACAGCCATCAAGCTTCAACACCGTGACCGGCACATGTTCACCCGCCCCGGTGAAAACGCGAGTCATACCAAGCTTTTGCGCGATGACACCTGATCGCATGTTTATTCCCTCAAGGACCTTTCCGTGGACAAGCGCCCGCGGGGGCATTTTCATTTCAATTCGTCTGGCGGCCCTAAAGCTTGATTTCCACGTCGACACCCGCGGCGAGATCGAGTTTCATCAAGGCGTCGACCGTCTGCGGCGTCGGGTCCACAATGTCGAGGACTCGCTTGTGCGTCCTGATTTCAAACTGTTCGCGCGACTTCTTATCGACATGCGGTGAACGGTTGACGGTAAATTTTTCGATCTTCGTCGGCAGCGGGATTGGGCCGCGCACATGCGCGCCCGTCCGCTTGGCCGTCGACACGATTTCCTTTGTCGACGAATCGAGGATTCGATGATCGAATGCCTTGAGGCGAATGCGAATATTTTGGCCGTTCATCTCAATTCATCCCTGCCGGCCGCATTTGGTCCTGCCAAAGCGGCTAACGCCGATCCTCATTCTGCCGCCTAGCCGCGCCCCTAAGGGCGACGACTTGGCGGAATTCATTCGACCGATCCCGCAACAAGCGGATTCCACGCTATTCCGTGATCGAGGCGACGACGCCCGCGCCGACGGTGCGGCCACCCTCGCGGATCGCGAAGCGCAGCTTCTCTTCCATCGCGATCGGAACGATCAACTCGACATCCATTGTCACATTGTCGCCGGGCATCACCATCTCGGTTCCCTCCGGCAAGGTCACGACACCGGTCACGTCGGTGGTGCGGAAATAGAATTGCGGCCGGTAGTTGGTGAAAAATGGCGTATGACGGCCACCCTCGTCCTTGGTCAGAATATAGGCTTCTGCCTTGAACTTCGTGTGCGGCTTCACCGAGCCCGGCTTGCACAAGACCTGGCCGCGCTCGACGTCCTCCCGCTTGGTGCCGCGCAAAAGCGCGCCGATGTTGTCGCCGGCCTGACCCTGATCGAGGAGCTTGCGGAACATTTCAACACCGGTCACTGTTGTCTTTACCGTCGGCCGCAGGCCAACAATCTCGATCTCCTCGCCGACCTTGACCACCCCGCGCTCGACCCTGCCGGTCACCACGGTGCCGCGGCCGGAAATCGAAAACACATCCTCGACCGGCATCAGGAACGGCTGATCGATCGGGCGCTCGGGTTGCGGAATATAGGCATCGACGCTGTCCATCAGCTTCAACACCGCGTCGTGCCCGATCTCCGGATTGCGGCCCTCGAGCGCGCACAATGCCGAACCCTGGGTGATCGGAATATCGTCGCCGGGAAAGTCGTACTTCGACAAAAGCTCGCGAACCTCAAGTTCGACGAGCTCGAGAAGCTCGGCGTCATCCACCATGTCGACTTTGTTCATGAACACGACGAGCGCCGGGACGCCGACCTGACGGGCGAGGAGAATATGCTCGCGGGTTTGCGGCATCGGGCCGTCCGCTGCCGAGACCACCAAGATCGCGCCATCCATCTGCGCCGCGCCGGTGATCATGTTTTTCACATAGTCGGCGTGGCCGGGACAATCGACGTGGGCGTAATGACGCTTCTTGGTCTCGTATTCGACATGCGCCGTCGAGATCGTAATCCCGCGCGCTTTTTCTTCCGGCGCCTTGTCGATCTGATCGTAGGCCGTGTATGTCGCGCCGCCCGTCTCGGCCAAAACCTTGGTAATCGCCGCTGTCAGCGACGTCTTGCCATGATCGACGTGACCGATCGTCCCGATATTGCAATGCGGCTTTGTCCGCTGGAATTTTTCCTTGCCCATTGTCCGGCTCCTCTAGGATTCTCGCACGCGCTCAATCGAAGGATCAGGCGTATTTGGCCTGAATCTTCCCGGCTTCGCCTGCGGGGACCTGCTCATAATGATCGAATTGCATCGTGTAATTGGCGCGGCCCTGGCTGAAGGATCGCAACTGATTGACATAGCCAAACATATTGGCGAGTGGAACCATCGCATTGATGACCACCGCATTGCCGCGCATATCCTGGCCCTGGACCTGCCCGCGCCTCGCAAGGAGATCGCCCATGACCGCGCCCGTATAGTCCTCGGGTGTGATGACCTCGACCTTCATGATCGGTTCGAGCAGGACAGAGCCACCTTTTTGCAACGCTTCGCGAAATGCCGCGCGGGCGGCGATCTCGAAAGCAAGCACCGACGAATCGACATCGTGATACGCGCCGTCGACCAAGGTTGCCTTGATGTCAACGACCGGGAAGCCGGCGAGAACCCCGGACCCCATGATGCTATTGATGCCCTTTTCGACGCCAGGAACGAATTCCTTTGGCACCGTGCCGCCGACGACCTTGTTCTCGAAGCTCGAGCCCATGCCCGCCTCGTTTGGCTCGAAGATAATCTTGACCCGGGCGAATTGACCGGACCCACCGGTCTGCTTCTTGTGGGTGTGATCGATCTCGACGCGCCGCGTCAGTTTCTCGCGATAGGCGACTTGCGGCGCTCCAATATTGGCGTCGACCTTATAGGTGCGCCGCAAAATATCGACCTTAATGTCGAGATGGAGCTCGCCCATCCCCTTCAGGATCGTTTGCCCAGATTCCTGATCGGTCGAAACCCGGAAAGACGGGTCTTCCGCGGCGAGCTTGGCCAAGGCGACACCGAGCTTTTCCTGGTCGGTCTTGGATTTCGGTTCGATCGCTATCTCGATCACCGGTTCCGGGAATTCCATGCGTTCCAAAATCACAGGCTTGTTGATATCGCAGAGCGTATCTCCCGTCCGTGTGTCCTTCAAGCCAGCCAGCGCGACAATGTCTCCCGAATAGGCTTCCTTGATATCCTCGCGGTTGTTCGCATGCATGAGAAGCATGCGGCCGATCCGCTCCTTCTTGTCCTTGGTCGAGTTCAAGACGGTGGTGCCGGACTCGACATGTCCCGAATAGACGCGCGCGAACGTAATCGTGCCGACGAAGGGATCGTCCATGATCTTGAAGGCGAGCATCGAAAAAGGATCCTCGTCGCGTGGCAGCCGGACCACCTCGGCACCGGCCTCCATGTCGACTCCCTTAATCGCCTCGCGGTCAATGGGCGAGGGAAGCAAATCTACAACGGCGTCGAGCAGCGGCTGCACGCCCTTGTTCTTGAACGCCGAGCCGCACAGAATAGGGACGAAGGCGATGTCGCGGACCGCCTTGCGCAAGAGCCGCTTCAAGGTCGCGGCGTCCGGCTCCGTGCCGTCGAGATAGGCGGCCATGACTTCGTCGTCGAGTTCGACCGCCGCCTCAATGAGAATATGCCTGTATTCCGCAGCCTTGGCTTTGAGTTCCTCAGGGATCTCCGCGTCGGCATAATTGGCTCCGAGCGCCTCGTCTTCCCAAATCACGGCTTTCATCCGCACGAGATCGATGATGCCCTTGAAATCGGCTTCCGATCCGAGCGGCAGCTGAATGCAGACCGGACGGCCGCCGACCTTGGTCTTGATATCTTCGACGCAGCGATAGAAATCGGCGCCAATCTTGTCCATTTTGTTGACGAAAACGATGCGCGGCACATTGTATTTGTCGGCTTGCCGCCAGACAGTCTCGGTCTGCGGCTCGACGCCCTGGTTGCCATCGAGGACGCAGACGGCGCCGTCGAGGACACGGAGCGAGCGCTCGACCTCGATGGTGAAATCGACATGACCGGGTGTGTCGATAATGTTCAGGCGCTTGCCGCTCCAAAATGTCGTCGTCGCGGCGGACGTGATCGTGATGCCGCGTTCCTGCTCCTGTTCCATCCAATCCATGGTGGCCGCGCCGTCATGGACTTCGCCGATCTTATGGGATTTCCCGGAATAATAGAGAATCCGTTCCGTCGTCGTCGTCTTGCCCGCGTCGATGTGGGCCATGATGCCGAAGTTCCGGTAATCCTCGATCGGATGGCTGCGGGGCATGACAAAATTCCTTCAGGCGGAAAACCGCTAAACCTTAAGTTTTCTACCAACGATAATGCGAGAAGGCGCGGTTGGCTTCCGCCATGCGATGCGTGTCTTCCCGCTTCTTGACCGCGTTGCCGCGGTTATTGGCGGCGTCCATCAATTCCGCCGAGAGCCGATCGACCATGGTCTTGTCATTGCGGGCCCGCGCGGCAGTGATGATCCAACGAATGGCAAGCGCTTGACGGCGCTCCGGGCGGACTTCGACCGGCACCTGATAGGTCGCGCCGCCGACCCGCCGGGAGCGAACCTCGATCGCCGGAGCGACATTGTCCAAGGCCTGCTTGAAGACCGGAAGCGGCTCCGACCGCATCTTCTGCTCGATGATGTCAAAGGCGTCATAGACGATCGCCTCGGCGATCGATTTCTTGCCATCGTGCATGATCGAGTTCATGAACTTGGTGAGAATGACATCCGCGAACTTTGCGTCCGGAATGACTTCCCGCTTCTCGGCGCTGTGGCGGCGCGACATCGTTAGGCTCCGTTGTATCTCATAAGTTGTTTAGGCGCGTCCAATGTCAAATAGGGCATTCGCAGGCTTAGCTGCCCTCGTCTTCTTCTCAAAACTCACTTCGGCCGCTTGGCGCCGTATTTGGAACGGCGCTGCTTGCGGTTCTTGACGCCCTGCGTATCGAGCACGCCGCGCAGGATGTGATAGCGCACGCCGGGGAGATCCTTCACCCGGCCGCCGCGGATCATGACCACGGAATGCTCTTGCAGATTGTGCCCCTCGCCTGGGATATAGCCGATGACCTCGAAACCATTGGTCAGGCGGACCTTGGCAACCTTGCGCAACGCCGAATTCGGCTTTTTCGGCGTTGTCGTGTAAACGCGTGTGCAGACGCCCCGTTTCTGCGGGCAGGCACCAAGATGGCGCGCCTTTTCGCGATAGGTCTTTTCCTGTCGCGGCTTGCGGATCAACTGACTGATCGTGGGCATCGCTAGTCTTTCTCAATCTATCCAAATCTATCCAACAAGCCATCACCGGCATGCCCGGCGCGGCCTCATGATCAAACGTCCGTCCCGGCCGCGAATGCTCTCAAGGCAAACAGCCAAGACAAATAACCAAGGCAAATAACCAAGGCAAACAACAAAGGCAAACAACAAAACGCCTTCAGCCCGCCAAGGCTTCCGGCGCCGGAATTTGGCAGAGGATCACGGCATCGATGCCGCGTTCTTGCCTCATGTCGATCCAGGTGATCTCTTGAATCTCTTGGATCTGCTGTGACTATTAACCGCTGGGTCTGACAGCGTTTAGGTTTGAAAAGTCCGGGACGAGGCGCCCCGAAAGCAAAAACCTACTGCCTGTCGGAAGTGGCGGGAACTTAATAGCGCCAGCCTGGCGCGTCAACCCTCTTCCGCAGGAAAAAAGCTACGACTCAGAGGCAATGCCTTGGTCCCCATTCCCAAGTGCCCAATCTCTGGGCCGTAGCGGCGGCGGCACCCGTCAGGTTTATGCCGACTCTGGAACAAAACGCCCTGTTTCCGGTTCCCTAACAATTAGCTCGCGGGGATCGCTTCGCCGGGGCGGAGAGTGGTTCGCCGCAGACATTGAGGTGTATCATGGCATCGGCAACACAAAAAAATACATTGGTGGCCCTCATCCTGGCCGCGGGGCTTGGGCGAGTCGCGGCGCAAGACGCGGCGTTAGAGACGCAAATCGTCGATGCAATGAACAAAGTCTACGGCGTTCATCCGGGATTTCGTGCCAATCATGCAAAGGGAGTGGTCGCCGAGGGGACTTTCAAGGCCGCGCCCGCCGCGGCTCGCCTGAGTAAGGCGGTCATATTCAATGGCAACCCGATTCCGGTGACCGTGCGATTCTCGGATTCGACGGGCGTTCCTAATCTGCCCGATGGCTCCCCTCTGGCCAATCCACACGGAACAGCAATCAAATTTCATGTACCCGATGGCAGTGAAACAGACATGGTTATCAATTCACTCAAATTCTTTCCGGTTTCGTCGGGCGAGGATTTCCGGGACATGCTGCTCGCCGTGGCGGAAAGTCCTGCCGGTGCTCCCAAGCCGACGAAGCTGGAGCAGTTTGCGGCGAGTCATCCCAACATGCCGCGCGCCTTGGCGACGGTTCAAACACCCGATAGCTTCGCCGACGAAGAATATTACGGTGTCAACGCCTTCGTTTTGGTCAACGGTAAGGGGGAACGGCACGCCGCCCGCTATATAATGGCGCCGGAAAAGCTGGTGCATCTCACAGAGGAAGAAGCAGCCAAAAAGGCACCCGATTTTCTCATAGATGAGCTGCCAGCGCGGACTGCGCGAGCACCTGTGACGTTTCACCTGAAAGCGCAGCTCGCTTCGCCTGGCGATTCGACGAAGGATGCTTCGACCTCTTGGCCTAAGAGTGATGAGATTGTCGAGCTCGGCGTGCTGACCATTGACAAATCCGTAGCCGATAGCCTCGAGGCTCAGAAGAAGTTGTTGTTTTTACCAGGCAATCTCATCGATGGGATCGAGCCGTCCGACGATCCCTTGATCGGTGTTCGCGACGGGGCTTATGCGGTGTCGTTTTCGCGGCGCAATCCGTGAAAGCGATATTTTGCAAAGCGAGAGTTCGCAAGCTCCCGCATCCTAAACCGGCTTACAGCCAAGCATGGGGCGGGCGCTTGGCAGAGCTTTCGCTTATCCGTTCGTTCCTTGCCGCCTGCCCCGGGCAAGATTTGCCAGGAATATTCTCAAAGGAACAAAAGTTTGAGTCGAAAGTTTAAGACAAAATAGAGAAAAGAGCATGGGGAATCCGGGGCACGCAGGCGAAATCGCGGGCGTGAGGCGTCGTCTGGTGCGGACTAACGACAACGCAAAGCAGTCATTTGTGATGAAATCGACGTCTAATAGCAATCGTTTTCAAAGCAGCGCCGTGGCGCCAGGAGAAAGCAGATTTGAGAAATTCGAGACTGGGCTTTTCTTTGAAACGTCCGCTTACGCTCATTTTGGCCGGAAGCTACAAAAGATCTTCCCCGTGCCGCCCGAGAGTTCCGAACCCGAGGATGTCCGCGTCCTTTTGAGTAAGATCCAAGCAAAGCTCAACAAATTTCCCGTCCCTGGAGAAAGGTGACAAGTCTTCGCTTCACTTGAAAATGCCATAGAGCATTTTCAAGTGAAGCGAATACCGGTTCGCGTCAAGAAAACCGATAAAACAAAGATCCAGAGGTGCTTTCAGATTACCCGGAATCGGAAAACGCTCGAGCATGAACTTATCGCGGGACGCTTATCCAGGGAATCTGCCGCAAAGATCCGCCTAACCGCCCAGTAAGCTTAACGCTTCGTCGTGAATGCGGGCGTCGCAAGAGGCGACAACGTCGCCGCCTTTTGCCGGACTGCCGCCGTCCCAACACGTTACAATTCCGCCCGCTCCCTCAATGATTGGGATGAGGGGAGCAATATCGTAGGTTTTGACAGCCGATTCGATCACGCAATCCACATGTCCCGCCGCAAGCATCGCGAAGGCATAGCAATCGCCGCCGTAGCGCGACAGGCGCACCCTGGCTTCAACCCGGCGGAACCCCTTGAGCTTGCTGGCGGAATACAATAACGGCGAGGTCGTCATCAGCGTGGCCTGCGCGAGTCCCTCGCAGCGACGGGTGGCGAGCTTTCGTTCCGTCATTCGGTGGTCGCAACCAGGACCACGCCAAACCGCGCTCCTCCCATCGCCGGTAAAGCGCTCCAGAGTGAAGGGTTGAACCATCATGCCATAGGCTGGGCGCCCTTTGTGCAGAAGCCCGATGAGACTGCCCCAAACCGGCATGCCGGCAATGAAACTCTTGGTGCCGTCGATCGGATCGAGCACCCAGACATATTCCGCTTCGCTTTGAATTTGACCGAATTCCTCACCGATGATGCCATGATCCGGAAATGTCGCCTGAATGAGGTGCCGCATCGCCGCTTCCGCGGCACGGTCCGCCTCGGTCACGGGATCGAACATGCCTCCGGCGTTTTTGTCCTCGGCGCGGAGCGCGGTACGAAAGAACGGCAGAATCGTGTCGGCCGCCACATCGGCAAGCCTCTCGACGAAAGCAGCGAAATCCACGGTTGTCATCAGCAGGTCCAATCGATGCGATCGGCAATCGGCTCGTTGCCACGCCCCCGGTCTCGCCGCAAGCAAAAAGCCGGACGGGAGCATTTTCCAGCGAAGTAGACACCGGCTCGCGTCAAGAAAATGCGATAAAAGAAAGATCCAGAGCTGCTTTCTGATTCCGCTGAAGCTGAAAACACTCTGGTTCCCAGCGTGTCCGGCCTCAAACGGGTCCTGGCGCAATCTTTGGCATTTTTTGTTTTCCACCGCCATGATCAGGATTATGCGCCGGCGCGGCGCGCTTGAAAATGCGCTGACGCATGATGGGGATCGATGAAACGAACCGCTCTCTAAGCCGGCAGGTCCGCTTTGGCTTTTTGCGGAGCCCGCGCGGCCGCGATCATCCGCCTGAGTTCGGGAAGGCATGATCCGCAATTCGTGCCGGCATTGAGCTGCGCGCCAATCGCCTCCGTGGAACGTGCGCCATCGGCGATCGCCGACAAGATAGCCTGGGATTTCACGCCGAAGCAGGCGCAGATCGTGGGGCTTGCATCGAAGCTTGTGGACGCGGTTCTGCCCGCCAGGAGAAAGCGGCGTGCGGTGGCGTCGAGCCGCTCCAGCCGCCACACCTCGGCAAGGCCGCTCCATGGCGGCACTTCTCCCTCCCGCCCAAAGAAAACAACCGCCTCGAGCCTTTCATCGAGGATCGGCGCCGCGCGAAAAATTCCTCGTGCCGAATCGTTGTAGGTTGCCTGTCCGGCGCCGGGCGATCTGGCGGCTAGGCCTCGAACAAGCCTGCGAAAGGCTCGTTGGTCGCAAAGCGCGCCGCATAGCCGCCCTCGATGGCTGCCCATGCAAAGACGGTGTCGCCGGCGCGCGCGCGAAAGAACAAAACCGTGCGCGGCGTAAAAAACCCGGGCCAGCGTCGCCGGAACGGCCTTGGAGTCCGGCTGCCCTGAATGAGGGTCGGTGATAGGATGCACAAGCGCGCCAACGCGCGCCGCGCGGCCGTCTCATCGTTCCAATGGATTGGGGCGAAGATCCGGCCCGGGACTTGTGCGGCGGTTATTTTGACCCGAAGCACGGCACTCCCATGCGCCGTGCTCACACGGGCGAAGCCATCCGCGTTGAGGCCGAGCTTCGACGCATCGTCCGGGTTTACCTCGACGAATGGATCGGGAGTGTGCCTTGCAAGTTTCGGCGAAAGGCCGGTCCGGGTCATCGTGGTGCCATTGGTCGCGCACCCGCCCGGTGTTCAAAAGGAAAGGAAAGTCCGCGTCCGGCGCTTCGGCCAGGACAGGTTCCGGGATGGCTATGAAGCGCGCCCGGCCCGAGGGCGTAAAAAAACGTCCGTCCGCGAACATGCGCTTTTTTCCGCCTGGAGAACCGGCGGGCGCTGGCCATTGCAGGGGCGTGAGCGCGTCGTAACCCGCGTCGCTAAGATTCGCGAGGCTGCCAAGATCGAAGTCTCGGGTACCATTGTTCTCGAATGCCGAGAGCGCGGCATGTTCGCGGAAGATCGCGGCTGGGCCAGAATAATCGAACGCAATGCCAAAGCCCATCCGCTTGGCGACTTCCGACACGGCCCACCAATCAGGCCTGGCCTCGCCCGCCGGCGGCGCGAAGGCGCGCTGACGCGAGATCCGCCGTTCGGAATTCGTCACTGTCCCGTCTTTTTCTCCCCAGGCGGCGGCGGGCAAGAGCACATGCGGGCCCGCGCTGGCCGTATCGGTCGATTTCACAATTTCCGAGACAACGAGGAGATCGAGCTTACGCAGCGCCGCGCGCGCATGGTCAGCGCGCGGTAGGCTCACCGCCGGATTGGTGCCCATGATCCACAACGCCTTGATGCCGCCCCGCGCGACGGCCTCGAACATCTCGACGGCCTTAAATCCCGCACGCCTCGCCAAGCGCGGTGCGCCCCAGAAGCGGCCGACACGAGCGATTTCTTCCGCCGAAAATCCCATATGCGCGGCGAGCTGATTGGCGAGTCCGCCAACTTCGCGCCCGCCCATCGCATTGGGCTGCCCTGTCAAATGAAAATGGCCCCGTTCCAGGCGTGCCAATGCGGCCAGTGGCAAGATGGCAATTAAGGATGGCATTGACCTTGTCGGTGCCCTGCCAGGATTGGTTCACCCCTTGGCTATAAAGAGTCACAACGCGCTCTGTCGCCGCGAAGAGATCGAAGAAAGCCGCGATGTCCACGCTCGGGGCCCGGCATTTCTCGGCGGTGGTGGCGAGGTCGGGCGCGATCCGGCGCGCCCGGCAAGCGCCGCCTCAAAGCCTTCAGTATGCGCTCCAGCAAAGTCGCGGCCGGTAAAACCATTGTCCGCCAAGTGAACCAGGAGACCGCTGAAACAACACCGCGTCCATGCCGGGCGCGATTGTCAGCGCGAGATCGGCGCTCTCGGATGTCGCCGTTCCGCGGACATCGATGGTGACGATACGCGCGCCGCGCTTCTCGCGCGCCTGCACCATCCGCTGGTAGAGCACCGGGTGGCACCATGCCGCGTTCGACCCCACAAGCACCAAGAGGTCCGCCTCGTCGAGATCCTCGTAGCAGCCGGGCACCGTATCCGACCCGAACGCCCGTTTGTGACTAGCGACGGAAGACGACATGCACAGCCGCGAATTGGTGTCGACATTGGCGGAGCCGATGAAGCCCTTTATCAGCTTGTTGGCGGCGTAATAATCTTCGGTGGGCAATTGGCCCGAAAGGTAGAATGCGACGGCGTCCGGTCCATGTCTTTCGATGGTTTACTGCAGGGCACCAAAGCCGCCGCCGGCAACAATGTGATAGCCATCCACCGTATCGCCTTCCTCGTTGGCGCCAACCCGCGCCGCGAGGAGCCCGATGTCGCCGATGTAATGCTGCGCGCAGGAATGATGACAGCCGATCAAATGGATATTGACCGGCTGATCGAGCGTAACGCGCGGCTCGCACCAACTCGCGATTTCCTCGGCGTGGGTCTTGGTGTCGGCGGCCGAAAACCGGTAGCCGCGCGAGCCTGTGCAAG
>VDMG01000237.1 GCA_006514895.1 Beijerinckiaceae bacterium | reverse complement strand
GCTCGACATCGAGGATAATCGCGGCCTTCAGATCGATCAGATAATTATCGGCATAAGCGAAGAAGGCATGCCCTTTATGCGCGCCTGTCCACTGCGATGCGGGATCGGACCGCGAGATGAACTTCGGCGCAACCTCACTGGCCGCACCCCAGGCGGCATCATCGAGCGTGTCGAGATACTCGCGCACAGATCGGCGCGTTGTCGCGAGTGGTTGCCAGTCCGTGTCATCCGAACTTGCCGCTGAGCGTTGCTTGTTGGCGTCCGCCGCGATCAGGCTCGCATCGACAGCGAAGCCTTCGCCACCCACCAGCCCTTCCATCATGGCGCGCTGAACCGTCTCGAACACATGGCGAAAGGCGTCGCTGTCCCGGAAACGGCCGTGCCGCGCTTTGGAAAAGGTGGAGTGGTCGGGGACGCGGTTTTCCAGGCCAAGCCGGCAGAACCACCGATAGGCCAGATTGAGATCGACTTCCTCGCAAAGACGCCGTTCCGAGCGAATGCCGAAACAATAACCGACGATCAGCATGCGGATCATGAGGTCTGGATCGACGGATGGGCGACCCAGGTTGCTGTAAAATGGAGCCAGATGGGTGCGCAGTTCGCTCAGATCAATAAACCGATCAATCTTGCGCAGCAGATGATTGCTCGGGACCCGATCCTCCAGGCAAAACTCATAAAACAGCTTCGCCTGATCGTCCTGCTGTCGTCCCATCATACCGGTCGCCCCCAATGACCCTGCATATCGAAGGGAATCACGGCATAGCCCGGCGTGCAACCGACTTTTCCAACGAAATCGGCGCTGAGCGGCCGTTGCCGCAAGGCGAGCTTAGCGCCCGAGGAGGGAGGCAAGGTGAAATTCCAACCGGCATACCGTTGTTTTGTCTCTTTCCTCGCGGCGGATTTCGTGTATAAGCCGCTCCTTCAGCATAACCCATCCCAAGAACCCCGCTGGACGACATCCCGGCCGGGCCGCGCGGACGATTAAACTTCACCCCAGTTTCAAAGAGGTCATCCGATGTCGATTACCGCCGAGCGCAAACAGGCGCTCGTGAAAGACTATGCCCTAAAGCAGGGCGATACCGGCTCTCCGGAAGTTCAGGTTGCCATCCTGACCAAGCGGATCGCCAATCTGACCGAGCATTTCAAGACTCATGTGAAAGACAATCACTCGCGCCGCGGGCTGCTCAAGCTCGTGTCGCAGCGCCGCCAGCTCCTCGACTATGTGAAGGGGAAAGACGAGCCACGCTACAAGTCTCTGATTGAGCGCCTTGGCATCCGGCGCTAGAGCATTTGCCAGCGAAGGGGATCCCGTGTCGGTCAAGAAATGCGATAAAACAAAAATCTAGAGTGATTTCTGATTCCACCGGATCAGAAAGCACTCTAGAATTTTTCCGCGCAGTTTGCTTGGCGGACCTTTGCGCGCGAAAAACCTCCGCGCGGGTGCACACGCGAGCGCTTGCTTTTCATATGGAATCATATAATCTGAAATAACCAATTATAATCAAAAACTTGGAGTACGCTCCAGATCCATGATATTAAGTAGCCTTTTCGGGACATGCGCTAATAGCGATATAATATAAGACAAAGCCCGTAACAGTTTGTATTTTCCGTAAGGCGGCGGCATGGGGCCGCTGCGCCAAACTTTGGCGAAGACCAATGCCCGTGGCAGGATCGCCAGCCGCTGTCCGCAGCGGCTCGCCGTCTTGCTCTGGACTTGGGCTTCGCCTTTATCCGAAAGGCGAATCAATGTTTGAAATCCATCGTGAGGAACTCGATTGGGCCGGGCGAAAGCTCGTTCTCGAAACCGGCAGGATCGCCCGCCAGGCCGACGGCGCCGTCGTCGCGACCTATGGCGAAACCACGGTTCTTGCCACCGTCGTCTCGCTCAAGGCGGCCAAGCCGGGAGTCGATTTTTTTCCCCTGACCGTCAATTATCAAGAAAAGGCTTTTGCCGCGGGACGCATTCCCGGCGGCTATTTCAAGCGCGAAGGCCGGCCTTCGGAAAAGGAGACCCTCGTCTCCCGCTTGATCGACCGCCCAATCCGCCCCCTCTTTCCAGACGGCTATCGCAACGAAACGCAAGTCGTCGCGACAGTGCTGTCGCACGACCTCGAGAACGATCCCGATGTTTTGGCGATGGTCGCGGCTTCGGCGGCGCTGACGCTTTCCGGCGTTCCGTTTATGGGGCCGGTGGGAGCCGCGCGGGTTGGCTTCATCAACGGTGCCGTAAAGCTCAATCCCACCCTGGAGGAACTGAAGCGGTCGTCGCTTGACCTTGTGGTCGCGGGGACCGGCGACGCCGTTCTGATGGTCGAATCCGAAGCCAAGGAACTCTCCGAAGCGGTGATGCTCGAAGCCGTCATGGCGGGCCACGTCGGTTTCCAGCCGGTGATCGACGCGATCATCCGGCTCGCCGAAAAAGCCGCCAAGCAGCCGCGCGAACTCGCTGTTGCCGACAAGTCCGAAGTCGAGACGGCGGTGCGCCAGATCGCCGAGGCGGGATTGCGCGACGCCTATAAGATCACCGCGAAACAGGATCGCTATAATGCGGTCGACGCGGTGAAGGCGAACGTTTTCTCGGCGCTTTTTCCCGCCGGTGCCGAGCCGAAGTTTTCCAGGGAGCAGGTCGACGAGGTCTTTCACGATCTGCAGGCGAAGGTTGTCCGCTGGAACATTCTCGACACGGGCATCCGGATCGACGGCCGCGATGTCAAGACGGTTCGTCCGATTGTCGCGGAAGTTGGCGTCTTGCCGCGCACGCATGGATCGGCGCTGTTCACCCGCGGCGAGACGCAGGCGCTGGTCGTTGCGACGCTCGGCACCGGCGAGGACGAGCAATTCGTCGATAGTCTCGAAGGCACCTACAAGGAGCGCTTCCTTCTGCATTATAATTTCCCGCCCTATTCGGTCGGCGAGACCGGCCGCATGGGCTCGCCAGGGAGGCGCGAGATCGGCCATGGCAAGCTTGCCTGGCGCGCCATTCATCCAATGCTGCCAACCGCGGCGGAATTTCCCTATACGGTGCGGATCGTCTCCGAGATCACCGAATCGAACGGCTCTTCCTCGATGGCGACGGTTTGCGGCTCGTCGCTCGCCCTAATGGACGCGGGCGTGCCCATGAAGCGGCCGACAGCGGGCATCGCGATGGGCCTGATCCTCGAAGGCGAGCGCTACGCCGTCCTTTCCGATATTCTCGGCGACGAGGATCATCTGGGCGACATGGATTTCAAGGTGGCCGGGACGGAAGAGGGCATTACCTCGCTGCAAATGGACATCAAGATCACCGGCATCAACGAAGAGATCATGCGGGTTGCGTTGGATCAGGCCAAGGGCGGCCGGCTACATATATTGGGCGAAATGAGCAAGGCGCTCTCCGGCGCGCGGTCAGAACTCGGCGAGTTCGCGCCGCGCATCGAGACCCTGAAAATTCCGACCGACAAGATCCGCGAAGTGATCGGGACCGGCGGCAAGGTCATTCGCGAGATCGTCGAAAAAACCGGCGCCAAGATCAATATCGAGGACGATGGCACGGTAAAGATTGCCTCCTCCGACGGCAATTCGATCCGCGCCGCGATCAATTGGATCAAGTCCATCGCGAGCGATCCAGAGGTTGGCCAGATCTATGATGGCACGGTCGTGAAGGTGGCCGATTTTGGCGCCTTCGTGAATTTCTTCGGCGCGAAAGACGGTCTCGTCCACATTTCCCAGCTCGCCAAGGGAAGGGTCGCCAAAACCTCGGATGTCGTCAAGGAAGGCGACAAGGTCAAAGTGAAGCTCCTCGGCTTCGACGACCGCGGCAAAGTGCGCCTTTCGATGCGCATCGTCGATCAGGAAACGGGGGAAGACCTCGAAGCCAAGGAAAAGTTCGAACAGCGGGAAGCTGGGGAATAGGGCGGCGCAAGCCGGCGTTCGTTTTTGAGCCGCATTCGCCGAATTGTTGGCCTTGGCGGGAGTCCGGCGGCGCGCTTGGCCCTGCGGCGATGCGCGGCTGGCAAGAACATCCGGCATGCCGTGGGCAGTTTGCTTCGACAGTCCCTCTTTGGCTGGCTTGCCGATACGAGAATGCCAACGGCGCCAAACGCCTTTGCCATGATCCGGCGATGCGTCGGCGATTGCCGATCAGTCGGGACATCAAGATTGTTCGGGTTCGTGCGCGCCGCCCGCCGAGCCCAGTCCACGCAAGACTTGCGCCCAGAGACTGAGCCTCCAATCTTCCGTCATTTGGGAGAAAACTGTGTTGAGTGATGGGGGCGGCCACACGTTCATGCCTAAAAGCATGCTCCAACACTCCCAAAAAATCGGGTGAAATCCGCACAGAAAACGTGCGCCGGGCGTGTATAAAAAGAAGCCTCGACACTATGCAAAAAGTTGCGGCGATCGGCGCTAAAAATCATCGCGGATCGCGTTCAAAACCCAGCTCCAAACCTCGCCCTTAGATCGCGGTCCAGCCCGAGGTCTCATGCATGGGTCCGGCCATCGGTCTCACCCTATGCCCATGCCTTGCGCCGGTGCGGCGCTCCCGGCTCGGGGATGGCCACGGAAGGCAGGGCGGGCGGAAGAGGTCTCGATCGCTGC
>VDMG01000196.1 GCA_006514895.1 Beijerinckiaceae bacterium | reverse complement strand
AGTTTGGTTAGATGCTATCTATAGGGTGTGGTTTGTCAACTAGAATATCGCCAAACATTTTGGGTGTGTGGAAATAGGCGGGAGGGTAGAGAGACGACAATTCCCTACAACTTTGATGAACTATTGGAGGGGCTATATGTGGGGGCTGGTCCGCTGCCCAGCACCATCATTCGGCCGGACCCCTACCCAGCACCAGCACCAGCACCAGCCCGCGGGCGCGGCCTTGGTCTGGTCATTGAGCTGGTCGCGCCCTGGCTCTCTGCCCCTGGCTACCGGCCTCTTGCTCCCGGCCTCGGGCTCTGCCCCTGGCTCTGGCGATGGATGCAGCTCCGGCGATGGCGAGGCCCCGGTTATGGCGAACACTCGGAACCAGGTGGCAATTCGTCCTCGGGATATTCGTCCTCGTTCACATCGACGTCTAGCCCGTCGATGGTCAGATCAAGAATCCCCTTCGGGAGCCGGAAGAAATCGCGCACGAGAATTTCAACCTTCGTGCCGATATAGGTTTTTTCGGTTTTCTCCAGCTCGCTTGCATGGTCTAGGCATGCGACCGATTCGCCATCCGCCTCTGACTCCGGCGCACCGCGACTATGCGGTTGTGAAACGCCTTGAATCTGCGCTGCTGAAAGAGGCTGGGGGACTTGAGAAGCTGAAACAAGAGCTTCCCGCGCTGATACGCGCGGCGATTGATGAAGTGATCGACGCGCCGTAGACTCTGGCATGCGCAGGAACAAAAGCCGGCCCTAACTTTTTGAATTCCACCAGCAATGATTTTGATTTTCCGCACAGTTGCCGGCTTCCGCGCGCTCAACGCCAGCTTAATTTGTGCCGCAACCGCCCGCGCGACCGGCGGCGGGAAGGCATTCCCCACTTGCCGGTAGGCGGTCGTCTTCTTTCCCGCAAATTTCCAATCATCGGGGAAGCCTTGCAGCCGCGCCACCATGCGCATAGTCAGGCGCGGCATCCCTACAAAATCTCTCTCGGGCTCCTCTTCGGCAAGCGAGAGGCCGTTGACACCGAGAGTCGCCCATGCCTTGCGTGCGCGCGTCGGGCCAAGATCCGGACCGCCATGCTTTTTTGAGCCGCCGACGATTGTCGGCGCGATCTCATTTGCGCGTTCGCGCCACGCCCCTGCACCATGCCAGCCCTTGGCCGCCATCATATCGTAAAGTGTTTCCCCGACGCTTAGCGGATTGTGAGCGGCCACTTTCGGCCAGTAGAAATGCTCCGACAATTCCCGCCGCAAGGCAACAATCACGACGCGCGGCCGGAGTTGCGGGACGCCGAACTCGGACGCGTTCAGCAATCGCCAATCAGCCACATAGCCCAGCTTCTCGAGCTTCTTTTTCAGGTGAAGCCGGTAATCTTCAAACACGGCATCGAGAAATCCGCGCACGTTCTCGATCATGATGGCGCGCGGACGGATTCATCGGCGAGCCGCAGCGCAACGGGAAATAAATTGCGTTCATCTTCCGCGCCGAGCTGCTTGCCAGCAACTGAGAACGGCGGACAAGGAAGACCGCCCGCAAGAAGATCGGCTCCTTCGTAAGGCCGCCCGTCGAAACCGGCTAAATCACCTTCGCGCACATTCCAGCGTGGCCGGTTTAGCCGCAGGGTGTCGCAACAGGACGATTCGATTAAGGGCTTCATGACCGCAACCGGCTTGTTCCAGCCCGAGTGCTTGGCCACCGGCTCCAGCGCACACCTCGACAGACGACAATTCCATTTTTTCCGCCTCTACCGGCCTAATGCTTTACTGGTAGCGCTATCTTAGCTGATTCGTGCTTACGGGGGCCTTACCAAACCGAGTAACAACATATATTTTGGCTATAAGTTAAGCGGGGCTTCACGAGCCGAACCAGCGCCAGGGAGCGATATCGCCCGGAGCAGATTCGCCCGAAACCTTGACCTTCGTAGTTGTGCGCCGGAGGTAAAATACCGGACCAGATCCAGCGCAAGAAAAGCCTCAGCACGCCATTTTGGCGCATAATGCACATACTCTGCGTGATTCGGTTGTGCGTTTGTAATTCACTTTGCACCTCACAGGAGCCGCAATTCCTTGACCCATGCTCTTTCGCTTAAGCCGCTCGACGCGCCCGCATCGCAGGGAATCGCCGCCCGCGCGCGGGCGGGGGCGCTGCGCTATCTCGACGGGCTGAATGCCGAGCAGCGCGAGGCGATCGAGGCGATCGACGGGCCCCTTCTCGTGCTGGCCGGCGCCGGCACCGGCAAGACCCGCGTGCTGACCACAAAAATCGCGCATATATTGGCGCAAGGGCGCGCTCGCGCGCATGAAATCCTCGCCGTGACCTTCACCAATAAGGCGGCGCGGGAAATGAAGGAGCGGGTCGGCGCGCTGGCCGGGCCGGTCGCGGAGGGCATGCCGTGGCTCGGCACGTTTCACGCGATTTCGACGAAGATTTTGCGCCGACACGCCGAGCTTGTGGGTCTGAAACCGGGCTTCACCATTCTCGACACGGACGATCAGATCCGCTTGTTGAAACAGGTTCTGCAAGCCGAAAATATCGACGACAAGCGCTGGCCCGCGCGCGCCCTCGCGCATCAGATCGATGCCTGGAAAAATCGCGGCCTTGATTCTTCGCACGTGCCAGCGGCGGAAGCCGCCGCTTTCGCCAATGGCAAGGGAGGCGCGCTCTATAGGCTTTATCAGGAACGGCTGAAGATTCTCAACGCCGCCGATTTCGGCGATCTTCTGCTCGAAAGCTTGCGTCTCTTTCGCGAAAATCACGAGGTCCTAAAACTCTATCAGGACCGCTTCCGCTATATGCTCGTCGATGAATATCAAGACACCAACACCGCCCAATATTTATGGCTGCGGCTGCTCGCGCAGGGGCGCCAAAACGTCTGCTGCGTTGGCGACGACGATCAGTCGATCTATGGCTGGCGCGGCGCCGAGGTCGATAATATTTTGCGTTTCGAGAGCGATTTTCCGGGCGCGAAAATCATTAGGCTCGAGCGCAATTACCGCTCGACCGGGCATATCCTCGCGGTCGCGGCGGGCTTGATCTCGCATAATGAGGGCCGGCTCGGCAAAACCCTCTTCACCGATGGCGAAGTTGGCGAGAAGCCAACCGTCACCGGCGTTTGGGATTCCGAAGAGGAAGCCCGCGTTGTTGGCGAAGAGATCGAACAATTGCAGCGCAAGGGCCATGGCTTGGACGAGATCGCTATTCTTGTCCGCGCCTCGTTCCAGATGCGCGAATTCGAGGAGCGGTTCATCACGCTTGGCCTGCCTTACCGGGTGATCGGCGGCCCGAGATTTTACGAGCGCGCCGAAATCCGCGACGCGCTCGCTTATTTTCGCTGTGTGGCGCAGCCCGCCGATGATCTGGCTTTCGAGCGCATCTTCAATGTTCCGAAGCGCGGCCTCGGCGACGCCACTTTGCAGCTGCTGCACGATCATGCGCGGCGGGCAAAAATCCCCTTGATGCAGGCGGCGCAGGTGATGATCGAGACCGAGGAGCTAAAGCCAAAGCAGCGCCAGGTTCTGCGCGGCCTTCTCACCGATTTTTCGCGCTGGTCGGAGTTGATCGAGGCAAAGCCGCAAGGCGAACTCGCCGAGATCATCTTGGAAGAATCCGGCTATACCGATATGTGGCGCAAGGAGAAGACCGCCGATGCCGCGGGCCGTCTCGAAAACCTCAAGGAACTTGTCCGCTCGATGGAGGAGTTTCCCGATCTCGGCAGCTTTCTTGAGCATATTTCGCTCGTGATGGACGCCGCGAACACCGGTGCCAGCGATCGCGTGTCGATCATGACCTTGCATGCGGCGAAGGGCCTTGAATTCGAGACGGTGTTTCTGCCCGGCTGGGAGGAAGGCTTGTTCCCGCATCAGCGCTCGCTCGATGATTTGGGCCGCGCGGGGCTCGAGGAAGAGCGCCGCCTCGCCTATGTTGGGCTGACGCGTGCGAAGCGAAGGGCAAAAATTTATTTCGCCACCAACCGGCGCATTCATGGACTTTGGCAGACGACGATTCCCTCGCGGTTTTTGGATGAATTGCCGGAAGCTCATGTCGAAGTCGTCGAGGCCGCGACGGGCTCCGCCTATGGCGGCTATGCGCAATCGCGCTTTGCAAATATGGATACCTATGGCTCATCCTACACGACGCCCGGCTGGCAGCGCGCGCAACGGCGCAGCGAGGAAGCGCGGCGGAGCACGCCGGGGAGTTTTCAAGAGAGCAAAGCGCGGCGGGGTCCGCTGCAAATCGAGGGCGAGCTTGTCGCGAGCTCGAACGCGCGCTCGGCCTTCGCGAAAGGCGCGCGGGTGTTTCACGAAAAATTCGGCGCCGGCACGGTGGCGGCGGTGGATGGCAATAAGCTTACGATCGATTTCGACAAGGCTGGGCGGAAAATGGTGCTGGAGAGTTTTGTCCGCGCGGGGTGAGACCGAGCGTTTGCCTGTTAAGTGTTTGTACGATTTTAAGGGCCCATCGAACAAAAATGTTTCACGTGAAACGTTTTGGTCTGATTGACGGTCTGCCGTAAATGTTAGACGTGACAGACACCGAACGTTTCGAGATGCGGATATCCCCCGAATTGCTCGCGGCAATTGACGCG
>VDMG01000300.1 GCA_006514895.1 Beijerinckiaceae bacterium | reverse complement strand
GCTCTGGCGAGGGCGGCTTGATGCGGGCGCAAGGATCGGCGGTCACGACGTCGCGCTCTATCGCCCACGAAAAGAGCTTCCGCAGCCAGGAGAGAACCCTGTTCGCGGTGATCGGGCTTCCGCGTTCGACAATGGCGTCGAGAACCTTGTGGATATCCGCGCGGGTGATGTCCTTAAGGTAGCGGCCACGCCACGGTTCGACGATCTCTTTGGTTAGAATGCGCTCGACCTCCCACGCGGTTGACGCTTTCAAATGACGGCGCGCATGTTGCAGGAGGAACCGCTGCACGACATCGCCGATAAGGTCGCCGTCAGGCCCTGGCGAAGCCGTCCTGGCAAGCTTTTTTTCGAGAGCGGGGTCTCGCCCCTCCGCGACGTGGTCTTTGGCCGTCCCTGCCCGCTCCCTGGCTTCATTCAGGCCTATGGCTGGATAGGAACCGAACGTGAGCTTACGAGGCGTGCCGCGGAATGTGTAGCGGTAGGCCCAGCTCTTCTTGCCGTTCGGCTGGACGACAAGGTAGAGGCTGCCGATGCGGCCATCGGGGATTTCTCGCCGCTTGTCGCTGGGCTTGATTTTCTGGACAAAAATCGTGGTAAGTTCGGACACCATGTCGGACACTCGCACTGTTCGAGGTGGAAGAGGCCGCCACGCGTTGCAAGCGCTGGCGGTCTCGTCTCAGAGGGTAATATACAGGGTAAAAGAATCGGTGTCTCGGGAAGAGCGGCTTTGCCACAAGTGTCATGGTTATTTTAGCAGATATGCCGCCGGTTCAACGGCTTAGAATCTGCTCAAGCGCGACACAAGCGGACACGCCGCGACGCCCAGCATTGATGCGTAATCAAAGAGAGTAAACAAGATTGCGTTGGTAAGCGAACGCATTCTTGCCGAGTCTGGCCAAATGTTTGAAAGTCTCTATCAATCCTTCGAGGATCAGGCGGATCCCTCGCAAGGCGCAATCCGAGTCGCGGCTTTGCGCGCCGAACTCGCGCGCCTCGGGCTCGACGGATTTCTGGTTCCTCGCGCGGACGAACACCAAAGCGAATATGTCGCCGCTTGCGAAGAGCGCCTCGCCTGGCTCTCAGGGTTTACCGGTTCCGCTGGACTTGCCATCGTGCTCAAAACGAGCGCCGCGATTTTCGTCGATGGCCGCTATAGCCTGGCGGTCAAGGATCAAGTCGATCTTTCGATCTTTAAACCGGAGGCATTGACCGAGACGGAGCCTTCGGATTGGCTCGAAGCCAAACTGAGACCGGGCGCGCGGCTCGGCTATGATCCCTGGCTGCATACACCGCGCCAGGTGGAGCGGCTTGCCAAGGCAGCGCAAACCGCGGGGGCGGAGCTCGTTCCCATCGAGCCAAACCCGATCGACACGATCTGGACGGATCGCCCGCCGCCGCCGCTCGGCAAGGTTTCTTTGCACCCGCGCAAATTCGCCGGAGAGGACGCGAAAAAAAAGCTCGCCCGCGCTGCGCAAGCGCTCGCCGGAAAGGATGCGCTGCTCGTCAGCGATCCGCACGCGGTTGCCTGGGTGTTCAACATTCGCGGCCATGACGTCGCCCATACGCCACTGCCGCTCGCTTATGCCTTGATCATGAAGAACGGAAAGCCGCATCTTTATGTCGACTCGCGCAAGCTCGACAATCATGTGCGCGATAAGCTCGCAAGCCTTGCCGGCATTGAAGAGCCTTATCGCCTCGGTCAGGATCTCGAAGCGCTTGGCCGAGGGGCCAAGAAAGTCATGTTCGATACCGCGACCGCGCCAGCCAAGCTCGTGGAGATCTTTAAGGAGGCCGGCGGCGTATGCGAAATAGGCAAAGATCCAATCGCCTTGATGAAGGCGCGCAAGAACGCGGCCGAACTCGCAGGCGCACGGAATGCGCATCTGCGCGATGGAGCCGCGATGGTCCGCTTTCTGCACTGGTTCTCGGTCCATGCGCCGGGCGGAAAACTCAGCGAGATCGATGCGGCGCAAGCGCTTGAGACGTTCCGGCGCGACACGCAAAAGCTGAAGGATGTGTCGTTTCCATCGATCGCAGCCGCGGGCGCCAATGCCGCGATCCCGCATTACCGCGTGACGGTCAAGACGAACGCGAAGATCCGCAAAGGGATATTTTTGATCGATTCCGGCGGCCAATATGAGGATGGCACGACCGATATCACGCGCACCCTTGCGGCCAGCAAGCCAACCGCCGAAATGCGGGACCGGTTCACCCGCGTGCTCAAGGGCCATATCGCGATCGCGCGCGCGGTTTTTCCCAAAGGCACCACCGGGGCGCAAATCGATGCGCTGGCGCGGGTTCCCTTGTGGCGCGCCGGTCTCGATTTCGACCATGGCACCGGCCACGGCGTCGGCTCTTATCTGTCAGTGCACGAGGGGCCGCAGCGGATTTCGAAGCTTGGGTCCGCCGTGCTCGAACCCGGCATGATCCTCTCCAACGAGCCGGGCTTTTATCATGCCGGGCATTGGGGCATCAGGATTGAAAATCTGGTCGTCGTCGAGCGGCGGGAGATCGCCGGCGCCGAGCGCGAGATGCTGGGCTTCGAGACGATCACGCTGGCGCCGATCGACCTTGCGCTTATCGAGCCAAAACTCCTCGACGACGAGGAAATCGCTTGGGTGAATGCCTATCATGCGCGGGTACGCCGGCAAATTTCACCACTTTTCGAGCCCGGCGCGCGCCGCTGGCTGCATGCCGCAACGCGACGGATCGGGGCGCGTTGAAGATTTCGAACGCCGACCAAAACTCATAGAAAGCGCCCATTCATGCCGACCCCTTTCGCGCTTGTGATGACGACGTGCGGCGACGAGGCGAACGCCTCGTTGATCGCAACGCGGCTCGTCGAAAAGCGTCTTGCCGCCTGCGTCCAAATGTTTCAAATCGCAAGCGTTTACCGTTGGGAGGGCGCGGTCCAGCGGGCCAATGAATGGATGCTGTTGTGCAAGATCAGAGCAAGCGACTATGCAATGGTCGAGGCAGCCATCCGCGCGGAGCATACATATTCCAATCCGGAGATCATCGAGATCGGAATAGAAAAAGGCGCGCAAGCCTATCTGGACTGGCTCCTCATCGTCACCAAAGGCGCATAGAGGGCTCCAGCTGCTTTCGCCTCGACATCACACAACTTGCGTGGCAAAAGCCGGAAACTATCTGCCTGGACCAGAGAAAAATGCCAGACCTCAAAACTCTGCAAGCGCAAATTCTCGAGCAAATCGCGGCGGCTCAAGACGAAGCCGCGCTGGAAGCCGCGCGGGTCGCGGCGCTCGGAAAAAGAGGCTCGATTTCGGCGCTGCTTGCGGGGCTCGGCGCAATGGCGCCGGACGCGCGCAAGGAGCAGGGCGCCGCGATCAATGCGCTGAAAGACGAAGTCACGGAAGTTCTCGCCGCGAGGCGCGCGGTCTTGAAGCAAGTGGCCCTCGAAGCGCGCCTCAAGAGGGAGACCGTCGATGTCACCTTGCCGGTCCGCTCGCATGGGATCGAGGCTGGGCGCATCCATCCGGTCAGCCAGGTGATGGATGAGCTTGGCGTAATTTTCGCCGATATGGGATTTGCCATCGCCGAAGGGCCGGACATCGAAACCGACGATTATAATTTCACGAAGTTGAACTTTCCGCCGGATCATCCGGCGCGCGACATGCACGACACTTTCTTTTTCAATCCCGGCCCGGATGGCACCCGCAAACTTTTGCGCACCCATACGAGCCCGGTTCAAGTGCGCACGATGTTGACCCAAAAACCGCCGATCCGGGTGATTTGTCCAGGGCGCACCTACCGCTGCGATTCCGACCAGACGCATACGCCGATGTTTCATCAGGTCGAGGGTCTCGTCATCGACCGATCCGCGCATCTTGGTCATTTGAAATGGATTCTCGAAGAATCCTGCAAAGCCTTCTTCGAGGTGCCGGACGTCAAGATGCGCTTCCGGCCGAGTTATTTTCCATTCACCGAGCCGTCGATGGAAGTCGATATTCAATGCTCCCGCCAGGGTGGCGAGATGCGCTTTGGCGAGGGCGAGGATTGGCTCGAGATTCTCGGCTGCGGCATGGTGCATCCGAATGTCCTGAGAAATTGCGGGCTCGATCCCGATATTTATCAGGGGTTCGCCTGGGGGCTTGGGATCGACCGCATCGCCATGCTGAAATATGGGATGCCGGATCTGCGCGCTTTTTTCGAGGCCGACATCCGCTGGCTCAATCACTATGGTTTTCGGCCGCTCGATATTCCAAGTTTGATTGGCGGGCTCAGCGGCTGAAGCAAAAACCATCAGTTTTGTCCGATTTGGTGCTCCAATCGGACAAAAATGTTTCACGTGAAACATTTTGGTCCGATGGACGGTCTGCGCAAAAGCATATTTGCAAGGCGGGGCGCGGTGTGAAACCGGGATTTTGCGTGAGCTTACATATGCGGTAGGGTTTAATTTTTGGCCGTGTGTATTTTCGAACGGCGTAAGTCCGTTTGACATCCGAGCAGCAGGTGTCGTCCGCTATGTGCCAAGAGCTGCCGTTACGCACGGCTAAGACGGATGATCGGCTGCGACCCTATAATCCGACGAACGGTCTTTACATCCGCGCTCTCGTGGTGAC
>VDMG01000090.1 GCA_006514895.1 Beijerinckiaceae bacterium | reverse complement strand
GGCGCTAAGACCAATGGCGCTAAGACCAATGGCGCTAAGACCAATTATGCTTGAAATCCTTATCCGCATGAATGGCCAATAAGCGAGGTATAAAACGCGCGGACGATTCCACTCTGATTAATTCGCAAATTGACATTTTCGTGGCAATCGGCGCCTCTTCTAAACCAAGCTTGGCTTGTACGCAACTGTTGTTTGATCTTCGTCATGCCGGAATCTCTTGCTGGATGATTTAAACTTTGGTCAGGAGTGGCAGCTGCCGCAGCGGCGGAATTCGTCCTTAAACCGCAATTGGGTCTTATTCAGGAAAGCATGAACCCTCCATGAACGATACGATCACGCTTCTGCGAGCGAGACGCTCGGCGCCCCCAGCTGCGATGTCTGGGCCCGACCCAACTCCCCAGGAGATCGAAATTCTGCTGGCACCCGCGGCACGGATGCCCGATCATGGCAAGCTCGCGCCTTGGCGTTTCATCCTCTTCGAGGGCGCTGGGCGCGAACGTGCCGGCGAGATTTTCGCGGAGATCTATGCCAAGGCTAACCCGGGCGGAGACGACAGGCGCGTCGAGGCCGAGAGGAACCGGTTTTGCCTCGCGCCACTGGTCGTCGGCGTCATCTCGCGTGCTGCCCCGCAGCAAAAAATCCTGTCGGCCGGGGCGGTATGCATGAATCTGATGGTGGCCGCGAACGCGCTGGGATTTGCCTCGATCTGGCTCACCGATTGGGTTGCTTATGACCGCGCTGTCCTTGCGCGGCTTGGCGTCGCGGAGAACGAAAGAGTCGCTGGATTCATCCATATTGGACGCGCGGACGATCCACGCGAGGACCGCGCCCGGCCGCACCTTGCCGATATCGTGACACGATTTTAGAGCCTATCTTGACGAGCCGGTACCGATAGACGGCCAATGGGAGACTAAACGAATGGCGAATATTTGGGTGCGCAAGCCGATCGCGGTCCTGCAGGCCGAAGCAAAAGAAGGCGAATTCGGATCTGTGCCAGGCGAAGCGCGGTTGCACCGGACGCTCTCGCTCGGAAGTCTTGTCGCGCTTGGTATCGGTGCCATCATCGGCGCCGGCATTTTCGTCTTGACCGGCCATGCCGCCGCCGCCCATGCCGGGCCAGCAATTAGTCTCTCCTTCGTGCTCGCTGGAATCGTCTGCGCCTTCGCGGGTCTCTGCTATGCGGAAATGGCTTCGACCGTGCCGGTTGCAGGCAGCGCCTATACCTACGCCTATGCGACGATGGGGGAATTCATTGCCTGGATCATCGGCTGGGACCTGATCCTCGAATATGCTTTCGGCGCGACAACTGTTGCGATCGGCTGGTCTGGCTATGTCACAAGCTTCCTGCGCGATCTAGGCGTGGTAATTCCGGCTCAATTCGCGTCAGCGCCGCTTAGCTATGATCCGGCGGCTGGAACCTTGTTGCTGACCGGTGCGCTGGTCAATGTTCCGGCGGTGTTCGTCATCCTTGTGGTTACCGGCTTGCTCGTTGTCGGGATCAAGGAGTCGGCGAACGTCAATAACGCAATTGTCGCCTTCAAGCTGGCAATCGTTATCCTTTTCATCGTTGCGGGAGTCTGGTTCGTCAAGCCCTCGAACTGGGTGACCCCGAGCAATCCCATGGGGGCTTTTATTCCCCCGAATGCAGGTCCGGGCCAATATGGCTGGAGCGGGATTGTTAGTGGCGCCGCGGTGGTTTTCTTTGCTTATATCGGCTTCGACGCCGTATCTACCGCGGCCCAGGAAGCGCGGAACCCGCAGCGGGATATGCCGATTGGCATTCTCGGATCGCTCGCGATCTGCACTGTCCTTTATGTCCTTGTGAGCCTCGTCATAACCGGCATTGTGCCGTTCGACAGGCTGGATGTGCCGGATCCAATCGCGCTCGGCGCCGATGCCATCGGATTTGGCTGGCTCGCCGCCGTTATCAAATTTGGCGCGATCCTTGGGCTGAGTTCGGTCATTCTGGTGCTCTTGCTTGGCCAGCCGCGGATTTTTTATTCGATGGCGCGCGACGGTCTGCTGCCTCCTTTCGCGGCGATCGTGCATCCAAGGTTCCGCACGCCCCATATCACGACGCTGATCACCGGCGTGTGCGTCGCGATCATGGCGGGTCTTCTACCCATCGGTCTCGTCGGCAAACTCGTCAGTCTCGGTACCCTGTTCGCGTTTGCCGTGGTCTGTCTTGGTGTTCTCGTTTTGCGGATCACCCACCCCGAGATTCACCGCCCGTTCAAAACGCCGGCCGTATTCGCGGTGGCGCCGCTTGGTGTGGCTTCGGCGGTCTTTTTGATGTTGAGTCTGCCGAGCGAAACCTGGCTGAGCGTTGCCGTTTGGTTCGTGATCGGACTCGCCATTTATTTCTTGTACGGCCGCAACCATAGCCTTTTGGGGAGCGTCAAGAAGGCGCGGAGGCCGGGTTCTGGCGGTAGCCCGGCCGCAGGTCGCGATCTTTGAACTTCTTCCGATGATCAGATCACAGACCTGCCGCATTCGCGGCAAGGTGCGCCTATTTATTGCTTGCCTTTCACCGCTTCGATCAATTGCTTCAGACTGAAGGGTTTGGGCAAAAAACCGAAATCCTCTCCTTCGGGCAGGTTTTTGGAAAATGCGTCCTCGGCATAGCCGGAGACGAAAATGACCTTGGCCTTGACGCCGCGTTTGCGCAATTCGCCGAACATGGTCGGGCCATCCATCTCAGGCATGACGACGTCGGAGACGACAAGATCGATCTTTCCACTGTTTTGTTCGACGATTTGCAACGCTTCGATGCCCGAAGCTGCCTGCAACACCGTGTAGCCGCGCGAGACAAGAGCCCGCGCCCCGAACGCCCGGACCGCCTCCTCGTCCTCGACAAGAAGGATCGTGCCGTGGCCCGTAAGGTCGGCGGGCGCCGCGACCTCTTTCCCGGCGGACCGGGACGCATGGGTTTCGTCTGGGACATAACGGGGAAGGAGGATCGTAAAAACCGTCCCCTTGCCTATTGTGCTCGAGCAGAAAACATAGCCGCCGGTTTGTTTTACGATGCCGTAAACCATGGCGAGGCCGAGACCGGTGCCCTTGCCGACTTCCTTGGTGGTGAAAAAAGGCTCGAAGATTTTGTCTTTTACATCTGCTGCGATGCCATGTCCGAAATCCTCGACCTCGATTGCGACATAATCGGCGGAAACCAGCGATGTCTCATTGAATCCGGCGCATTCGGCCGCCGCCACGTTGCGGGTCCGCAAGATGATCTTGCCGCCCTCCGGCATCGCGTCGCGCGCATTGACGATCAAATTGACGAGAACATGCTCGAACTGGTTGACATCGGCTTCGACGAGCCAGAGGTCGCGGCCGTGGCGCAGCTCGAGATCGATTTTTTCGCCGACGAGCCGGCGCATCAGCATTTGCAGATCAGACAAAACATCGCCCAATTGCAGGACCTGTGGCCGCAATGTTTGACGGCGTGAAAATGCCAGGAGCTGCCGTACCAGCGAGGCCGCGCGGTTGGCGTTTTGCTTGATTTGATTGATGTCCTGAAACGATGGGTCGGTGGGCCGGTGATTGGCGAGAAGCAAGTCGGAATAGCCGATGATCGCGGTCAAGACGTTGTTGAAATCATGCGCCACGCCGCCGGCGAGCTGTCCGATCGCTTGCATCTTCTGGGATTGCGCGAAATTGCTCTGCAGAGCACGCTGCTCGGTCGTGTCGAGCGCGTAAATCGTAGCGCCGTTTCCGTCGAGTTCTTCCGCCGCCGAAACAAACAATCTTGCCGACCGCTCGCCTTCCCCGGCGAGGCCGACATCGACCGGCGAGATATCTGACTTCGACTGGAAGGCGTCAGCAATGGCGGCTTCGAGGGCGGCGTGGTCGCGATCGAGAATACCGGCGAAGATCGAGCACGCGGCGCCATCTGGCTGCTTCAAGGACAAAGGCATGAGTCGCGCGAAAGCGGCGTTCGACCGCGTTATCCGTCTGCTCTTGTCGAGAATGGCGATCGCCATCGGCGTCGCATTGAACAGCCGGGCGAAGCGCAGTTCCGCGGCGCGCGGATCCTCCGCCGGTTCCTCGCTGGGAGCGCGGTTGAGGACGAGCGTGCGCGACGGGCCGGGCAGGCCGTCTTGATCGAACCCGACGCTGTGGAGCACGCGAGCTGGAAGACTTTGATTATCACGGCATTTGAGGTCGATGTCGAATTGCCCAGTGTGTACCTCGCCCGCGCTACCGGCGACCGAGGCAATAAGCGCGGCGCCGCCGCTGGCCACGAAGTCGCTCAGCTTGAGGCCTCCGGAACCGGCCTCCGACGGGTCATAGCCGAGCCAGCCGGCAAGGGTCGCGTTCATGTAGGAAACTTCACCGTTCCGGCGACAGGAAAAAAATCCGGCTGGCGCATGGTCCAGAAAATCGATGGCGTGCCGCAATTCCTGAAAGACGGTTTCCTGCCTTTCCCGTTCGCGCGTGACGTCCGCGACGGACCACGAGCAGGCGCGCCCGGCTCCCAATGCGAGGGGGCTGACCTTGATCTTGTACCAGCCAGCCTCGCTTTCGCTGTTAAGCGGCGGCGACAAACGCACTTCCTCGACACTCGCCTTGCCTTCCCGCGCGGCTTGCGCGAGCCGGTACATGGCCTCGGAG
>VDMG01000138.1:1195-4642 GCA_006514895.1 Beijerinckiaceae bacterium | reverse complement strand
GGCTGAGAGAGGGCCCCGCCTATTGACAAGTAAAACCCACGAACGTGACAAAGCCTTCCGAAGCGCTCGGTTCATCCGCGAAGCGCTATTTTTCGAGGCGCCCACGAATCGTGACGGCGCCCTCTTGAAACAAGGGTGACGGTAGCTATTTTGGAACTTCATGCCTAAGCGACATCGCGGGAATTTTGCGCAGACGCGATCGAAGAGGGGGGTGAGTCTGGGAGGTCGGCAGATGACAACGGCCTATATCAATCGCATCGCGACCGGGGTCCCGCCCCACGACGTCCACACGGCGTTCGTGACCTATGCACAATCTTTATTCGAGCGCGACGACCGTCGCTCGTTGGCGCTCAAACGCATGATCGAAAGGGCAGGAATCGAGCACCGATATTCCTATCTCACGCCGGCCGCCGATTCGGGCGGGCCGGCGCTCGATGCCGACTCGTTTTATGTGCGGGGACATTTTCCAAACACTGCGGCGCGTATACGCTTGTTCGAGGCGCGGGCTCCAGACTTGGCGACCACAACCATCGAAGGGCTCGAGCTTGGCGCCGATCGTGACCGGATTACCCATCTATTGATTACCAGTTGCACCGGGCTTTCTGCGCCCGGCGTCGATCTCGACGTGATCGAGCGCTGCGGACTGCCAACGTCGATCGAGCGCACGTCCATCGGATTCATGGGATGCTGTGCCGCGATCAATGCGCTCAGGCTCGCGCGACATATCGTGCGCTCGGAGCCAACCGCCCGCGTGTTGGTCGTCAATCTGGAACTCTGCACGCTGCATTTTCAGGAAACGACCGATCTGGCGCAGCTTCTCTGCTTCCTCCTGTTCTCCGACGGCTGCGCCGCGTGCCTGGTGACGGCCGAACCGCAGGGAGTCGCGCTTGGAGACTTCAAAGCGATGATTCTCCCCGATACGCGCAAACTCATGGCCTGGAATATTCGGGATTTCGGTTTCGACATGGTCCTGTCGGGCGAAGTGCCGGCGGCTATCTATGAGGCAGTGCGCGCCTGCTCGAACGAGATTCTCGCCGCTGCGCCAGCCGCCTCGATCGATTTGTGGGCAATCCACCCTGGCGGCCGCACAATTCTCGACGCAGTTCAGGCGGCGCTCGGCCTGGCGCCGGCGGCGCTCGCCGCTTCCCGAGACGTGTTACGTCGCTATGGCAACATGTCATCGGCGACTGTGATGTTCGTGTTGAAAGCCCTGATGCGCTCAGCGGCGAAGGGCGCGCACGGCTGCGCAATGTCTTTTGGTCCGGGCCTGGTCGCGGAAACGATGACGTTCAGCGTCGCTGCCTAGCGAAGCCGAGTCATGCGTTGCTCCGCCAGGTGAGGAAATGTCTTGGAGACTGCCGAGATGTGGAGCGTGGCCCGCGTCGTGCGTCCCGAATGGCTCGATTCACTGCCGCCGGATGATCCGCGCGCGGGCCGGTCGCGGCGCGATCTCCGACGTATCAACGCCTGGATGCAGCAGGCCGGGATCATGGCAGGGGTTCTCGCCAGCCACTGCAGCAAGCTCCGCGAACTATACTCGATCTTGGTGCCGGCGATGGCGCCTTCATGCTTCGGGTCGCGCGGCGATTGGCTTCGCGATGGCAAGGGCTCACCGTAATCCTGCTCGATCGGCACAAGATCGTGAGCGCCGAAACACAGCGGGATTTCGATGCAATTGGGTGGAGAGTCGAAACGGTCGCGGCGGACGTCTTCGAGTTTCTTCAACAGGATAATCCCACTGATGTCGATGTGATTACCACGAATTTGTTCTTGCATCATTTCCCTCAGGCAGAATTGGCTCGATTGCTTGCACTGGCGGCGCAATGGACCGACGTCCTGGCGGCATGCGAACCAAGTCGTGCTCCCCTGGCGCTCGCGGCCAGCCAAATGGTATGGGCGATTGGCTGCAACGACGTCAGCCGACACGACGCAGTCGTCAGCGTGCGCGCCGGCTTCAACGGCGACGAGATATCCGCCTTGTGGCCGAAACAGAACGAGTGGGAGCTGCACGAGTGGCCAGCGATGCTGTTTACCCACTGCTTTGTGGCGCGGCGCACTGGTAGGACGCCGCAATGACACATGACACATGATGCGAGACATGATGCGCTGATTATCGGGGGCGGGCCCGCGGGCGCCACGGTGGCTCTTCTGCTGGCAAAAGGCGGATGGTCGGTCGCCGTCACGGAAAAGGCGGCTTTTCCGCGGCGAAAGGTGTGTGGTGAGTTCATCTCTGCAACCACCCTGCCGGCCCTTCACGAAATCGGCGTCGGCGAAGCTTTCTCCAACCTCGCTGGACCCGAGGTGCGACGGGTGGGCCTGTTCGCGAACGACACAACGCTTGCCGCTCCCTTACCACCGCTGACCGGGCTTTCGGACGGTTGGGGGCGGGCGCTCGGCCGGGAGCATCTCGACGTGCTCTTGTTGAACGCGGCGGCGCATGCGGGGGCGCGAATATGGCAGCCGTGGAGCGCCATCGAACTGCGCCGGAGCGAGGCCGGGTATGTTTGTAACATCGTTTCGAAGGGAGGGAGGACGAAGGAACTGTTTGCGCGCATAGTCATTGTTGCGCATGGTTCATGGGGTCGCAGCCTTTTGCCGTGGCTGAAGCCGAAAGCCCATGAGCACTCGGATTTGCTCGCGTTCAAGGCGCATTTCAGGGATTGCGATCTTCCCACGGATTTGATGCCGCTGTTGGTTTTCCCCGGGGGCTACGGGGGCATGGCGCACAGCGATAGCGGACGCGTGAGCCTGTCGTGCTGCATTCGAAGTAACGAACTACGGCGCTGCCGCCAACACTGGCAGAGTCGGCACGCCGGAGACGCCGTTGTTCAGCACATTCAAAATTCCTGCCTCGGCGTTCGTCAGTCTCTGAGACGCGCCAGTCTCGACGGCATGTGGCTATCTGCTGGCCCGATCAGGCCGGGAATTTGCGCAGGCTATTCGAATGGCGTCTTTCTTGTCGGGAATATCGCCGGCGAGGCGCACCCCATCATCGCCGAGGGCATCAGCATGGCGATGCAAGGGGCGCAGCTGCTCGCCCGGCGCTTGATCGCGCAACAGAACGACTTGGCTCCCGACGCCATGTCCCAGGTGGGCGCGGAGTACACCGCCGAATGGAAGGTGTGTTTCGAAAAGCGTGTTCGCGCCGCCGCAGTATTCGCCTTTCTCGCACTGCGACCGAACGTTGCTGCTCTGGCGCTGCCCTTAATTGCTCGCGTCCCGCCAATTTTGACCTTTGGCGCTCGGCTCAGCGGCAAGACGCAACTCCATGTATAAATCGCGGAGGCAAAGGGTACCACCGAACCGGCTTGGCGCTGCGATGTGAGAGCGGCGTAAGAGTGTACTGGGGCATTGTCATGCTCATCCGTTTTACGGAGGGTCAGCTGTCCTTACCGTACCTTCATCCTGCTGGCGCAAAGCCGCGAATCGGGCGATCCTCAAACTGAT
>VDMG01000138.1:0-1185 GCA_006514895.1 Beijerinckiaceae bacterium | reverse complement strand
GCCAAATAGAGCACGTAACAAATCTCCTGGCACGTCAGGCTCACGCCGCTGCGACGGCTTCACGCCACGTCTGCAGGGCCGATGCCCTGAAGGCTCGGCGCGTTCTTGCTGAGGTGAGATGGCTGTAGCTACCGTAAACTCAATTCGACTGGTGCGTAACCGCGAATCGAGCGATGCTTCCCCCATGGGAGACATGCTCAAACTGATCTGGTGGGCAGTCATCGGGCTGTTCCGATCAAGGGTTTCGCTCGAGGCGGAGATCTCGGCGGATTACACCATAAGTATGTTCGGATTTGAATTTCGACAGGGAGAGCGGTTCCAGCTGCATCGTGCCGGCGTCCGGCTATTATGAGTGGCGGCGGGCTGAGGGCGGCAAGCAGCCCTATTTCATCAGCGCGGCGGACGACGGGCTTCTGTCGATCGCGGGCCTTTGGCATGAGTGGCGAGACCCGGAGACCAGCGATTCGGTTTTGAGCGCCACGTTGATCGTGACGGCCGCCAACGAGTTCACCCGGCGCATTCATGACCGCATGCCGGTCATGCTCGGGCGTCAGGACCATGACGCCTGGCTAGCCGAAAAGGCCGGCGTCGAGCTATTGCGACCCGCACCGAATGACCTTTTGCGCATGTGGCCGGTGTCGAAACGGGTTAATGTGTCGGGCCGGGGAGACGATGACCCGAGGTTGATTGAGCCCGTTGGTGATGACGCCGTTGCTGATAGCTAGATGTTCAGGCGCCAAATGTATTCCCCAACGACCGGCAAAGCCCGCTTGGGCCACCGGCCGTCAAAGAAGAGCATCAAGCGCATGGTCGAAAGAGTCCACGCGCTGACCGACCGAGCGCGCAGCTGGCAAGAGACCACAGAGCTCGTCGACATGTTGAACCGCGCGCTTCGCGGGTGGGCCAATTACTTCAGTGTCGGCACCACCAGCAAAGCCTATCGCGCGCTCGACAACTACACGGCTGTGCGGTTGCGCCGGTGGCTGCGATCCAAGCACAAGGTCAGGCGACGTAAGGGCGGGAGCTATCCACTCTCGCACCTATACGGGCACTTCCGGCTCGTACGCCTGACCCAGCTCGGCCGCGGCCCATCGTGGGTGAAGGCGTGAGATCTTGTCCGAGAGCCGGATGCGGGCGATCTGCATGTCCGGTTCGATGAGCGGGGTGTGGAAACGAAAGCATTCC
>VDMG01000307.1 GCA_006514895.1 Beijerinckiaceae bacterium | reverse complement strand
GTTGTAGATGCGGACGTCGTCGATGGTGCCGGAGAAAATTCCTCACCAAGGAATTACTTTTCCATCGCGCGTAAAATTCCCCGTAAAATCCCGCGGCGCATCGAGCGCTAGCCACACAGCACCTGCCGCACCCTGCGAAACCTCGCGCTCGGCATTCTTGCCACCCATGTCGGTCTTGACCCAGCCAGGGCAGACCGCGTTGACCGCCACCGCGTCCTGTAATTCGGCTGCCAGAATGGCGGTAACAGCGTTCAACGCGGTTTTCGAGATGCGATAGGCCGCATAGCCGCCCTCCATGTTGGAAAGCTGGCCCATGCCGCTGGACATATTCACGATCCGGCCCGCCTTGCTGCGTTTGAGCAGCGGCACGAGCGCTTGCGACAGATGCAGCGGCGCCAGCGTGTTCGTTTCCAGTGTCTCACGCACGGCCGCCAGCTTTACCTCAAGGCCGGACGCTTCCTCTTTCGTGATAATGCCAGCATTGTTAACCAATACATCCAGGTGGCCAAATCTCTGCTCCAGAAACTCGGACAATGCCGCGATGCTCTCCGCCCTGGTCGTATCCAGCGGGTGAAATTGCACCGACAGATTCTGCGCGGACAGTTGCTTTACCGCTTCCTGGCCAGCGTCGGGCTTGCGCGCCGTCAATACGACCTGCGCGCCGCGGCTGGCCAGCTGGCGGCAGATTTCGAAGCCGATTCCGCGATTGCCTCCGGTAACGACGATGATAGGCCTGTGCTCGGTCATGGCCGTCATTCCTGGCGCAGGAGTTTGAACGCATGAGTCCAGTCATTCCGGAGGAAGCCCGGAATGCACCAAAGCATGCAGAGTGGCTCAATGGCGCGGGCAGCTTCGACCTTTCCCATGTCGGCGATCTCCCAGCCGAATTGATCGAGGATGTCGCTCACGATTTTCTTCGCCGCCTCATTATTGCCGCAGATGAACATCGTCGGCTTGCCGCCCGCGAATTGCGGATTGACCATCAAAGGATTGCCCACGGAATTGAAAGCCTTGACAAGGCGCGCATCCGCGAACTCGCGCTGAAGTCGTTCCATCAGCGACTCATCCAGACTGGTAAAGAATTTCAGCACGCCGTTGACGGGAGGCGAGTCGGCGATTGGGTTCGTTGCATCGATGACAGGCTTGCCCGCCACGTTCGCCATACCGGCCGCCCGCAGCGCGTCGGGCGCCGCAGTGCCCTTGACCGCCAACACCATGAACAAGGGCATCATCACGCCCTTGAAAACTTGTCTCGCCAGCTTACGTTAAGTTCCAATCGTTCGATAATTGTACAATTATCGAAATTAAATTTCGGAGGATTGAAGTCATGAGCAGATTGTCTGGCAAAACAGCGGTAGTGACCGGCGCGTCAAAAGGCATTGGCGCGGGAATCGCCAAAGGGCTCGCGGCGGAAGGCGCGGCGGTCGTCATCAACTATGCCTCGAGCAAGGACGGCGCCGATCGCGTCGTTGCGGACATTAAAGCCAAGGGCGGCAAAGCGATCGCCGTGCAAGGCGATGTGGCAAAGGCGGCGGATGTGAAAAGAATCTTCGCTGAGACGAAACAAGCGTTCGGCCGGCTGGACATTCTGGTCAACAACGCCGGCGTCTATAATTTTTTGCCTCTCGAGGAGGTCACGGAAGAGGACTTTCACCGGCATTTCAACATCAACGTGTTGGGCCTGCTGCTGGCGACAAAGGAGGCGGCGAAGCTCTTTGGCGACGAGGGTGGCAGCATCATCAATATCGGCTCTGTGGTGAGTGATCTTACTCCGCCCAATGCGGTCGTCTACACCGCGACGAAAGGCGCGGTCGACGCGGTGACCCGCGTGCTGGCGAAGGAGCTTGGGCCGAGGAAAATTCGCGTCAACGCGATCAAGCCGGGCCTGATCGATACTGAGGGTACACATGCGATGGGCGTCATCGGCAACGATTTCGAGAAGCAAGCTGTGGCGCTGACGCCGCTCGGGCGGATCGGTCAACCGGACGACATAGCGCCGGTCGCGGTGTTCTTGGCGTCGGACGAGTCGCGTTGGGTCACGGGCGATACGCTGGCGGTTTCGGGGGGCTTGGGCTAAGGCGATCACGCCTTTGTGATGGCGGGCGCGCCGCCGCTAGAAAAATGAGCATGATCGCTTCAATTTGAAGCGGTCATGCTCGAAGGTGTGGGGATGTCGAAACCGGCTCGCAAAACGCTGACGGAGGATCAAGTTCTTCTGATCGCGAAGGCCTTGGGCGATCGGCGCCGCTACGAAATCCTGAAGCGTCTCGGCGAACGCCCGGACGCGCTCGCATGCGGTGCGGTGCGGAACTGCATGGGCATCAACCCGGCAACGCTCTCCCACCACATGAAAGAGCTCGAAATTGCGGGGCTGGTGGAGGTCGTCCGGGAGGGCAAATTCGCCAGCTATGTCTTACGGCGCGACGTGCTTGAAGCGTTTTTCCAACGCCTGAGGGATGATCTCGCGTAATCGACTCAATTTGGCGCAGTCACGTTTTCGTGGGAAGCGGTGTGGCACCGGCTTTTCAACCAAATTTAAGCCTTGGTTCAAAACTCGTTCGCTGCGCTTTTGCATGCTCTAAAGCCCGAGATCGCTTAAAGATGGATGATCGTCGGGGCGGCGGCCGAGCGGCCAGTGGAACTTGCGTTCGCTTTCCTTGATCGGGAGATCGTTGATGCTGGCGATGCGAAGGCGCATCAGGCCGTCTTCGTCGAATTCCCAATTCTCGTTGCCATAGCTGCGGAACCAGTGGCCGCCGTCGTCATGCCATTCATAGGCAAAGCGCACGGCGATGTGGTTGCCGTGGAAGGTCCAGACTTCCTTGATCAGCCGGTAGTCGCGTTCGCGCGCCCATTTGCGCGAGAGAAAAGCCTCGATGGCCTCGCGGCCCTGGAGGAACTCCGCCCGATTACGCCAGCGGCTGTCACTCGTGTAGGCAAGCGCCACGCGGGCGGGATCGCGCGTGTTCCAGGCGTCCTCGGCCATGCGGGCCTTCTGCGCGGCAGTTTCGGCGGTGAAGGGAGGAAGCGGCGGCCGACTCATTTTGAGGTCCTCGTTTGGCGGTTTCGGGAGGCCGCCGCCGGCGGCGCGCTAGAGCGCTTTCAGATCCCGAGGAATCGGAAAGCAGCTCAGATCTTTACTTTATCGCATTTTCTTGACGCGAACCGGTATCCACTTCGCTTGCAATTGCTCTCGGAGCTGCAAGCGTGTCCTGTCGCGAGCGTGGCCCGTCAGGCCGCCTGGCGGGCGGTGACGACGGGGAAGTCGATGTCGGTCTTGGCTACTTCGTTGATGTAATTTGTCCAAGTGTTGATCGCGACGTGGAGAACGATCTCGATGACCTGCGCATCGTCATAGCCGGCAGACTTGACGGCATTGATATCGTCTTCGGTGACGTGACCGTGCTCGCGCACGACCTTGACCGCGAAGCGCACAGCGGCGTCCGACTTGGGGTTGTTCGAGGCGCCGTTGCGGTTGGCGGTGATCTCGGCGTCGTCGAGCTTGGCAAGGTTCTTCCCGAGATAGGTGTGGGCCGAGAGGCAATAGCTGCAGCCATTGATCTCGGCGATGGCGAGCGCGATGCGCTCGCGCGTCTGGGCAGGCAGAGCGCCTTTGTTCAATGCGCCGGACAGGCCGAGATAGCTTTCGAGCGAAGCGGGGCTGTTCGAAATCAAGCGGAACATGTTCGGCACGACGCCGAGCTGTTTCTTGACGCCTTCGAGCAACGGCCGCGATGCGGTGGGAGCGGCTTCAATCGTGGCAGGAGTTGGGATGCGGGACATGGGCGTTTCCTTTCGAGGCTCTGGCCGGGTTGGCCGACGCACGGAAACTAGCCCTTCCAGAATATCATAAAAGATGGTAAAAATGGTATTCATCCTTCCGGATTTTGGAAATGGATCGCCTCGAATCCATGTCGATCCTGGTCACTGCGGTCGAAGCGGGCGGCCTTTCGGCCTCGGGCCGGCGGCTTGGAACGCCGCTCGCGACAGTCAGCCGCAAGGTTTCGGAACTCGAAGCGCATCTCAAGACGCGGCTCCTCAACCGGTCGAGCCGGCGGCTCAGCCTGACCGACGCGGGACGAGCCTACGTCGCGGCGTGCAAGCGAATCCTCGAGGAAGTGGGGGAAGCCGAGCGCGCCGCGTCGGGCGAATATAGGGCGCCGAAAGGCGACTTGATCATTACCGCGCAGATTGTCTTCGGCCGTCTGCATGTCATCCCCGTGGTGGCGGAGTTCCTCAAGGCCTATTAGGACATCAACATCCGCCTTGTGCTGGCTGACCGCGTGGTCAATCTCTTGGAAGACCATATCGATCTCGCCATCCGGATTGGGGAGCTGCCCGACAGCGGCCTTGTCGCGTCCCGGGTCGGCGCGATCCGCCGCGTGGTGTGCGGGAGCCCGGCCGCCGCGCATGGGACGCCGAAGAGCCCCGCTGACCTCGGCACGCATGCGTGCGTCGCAACCCGGCCTACCGTCCGAGGCGATCGTGAGCAATGGCGTGGCTCCCCGTTTGAGCGCCCTTAGCTCCCCTGGCCCGGCCCGGCAATCGGCGCCTGAAAACTCAAGCCGAGATCCCAAGGGAAATAGATCCAGGTGTCCTGCGACACCTCGGTGATGAAGGTGTCGACCAACGGCCGCCCCATCGGCTTGGCATAGACGGTGGCGAAATGCGCTTTCGGCAGCAAATCGCGCACCATGCGCGCGGTCTTGCCGGTGT
>VDMG01000102.1 GCA_006514895.1 Beijerinckiaceae bacterium | reverse complement strand
GTGTATATGCAGAATGAATTTGGCATGCAAGGCGTATTCGGTCGCTATCCACAGGACCGAACTATGCAACTTTCACTTGAGCTTATACCTCACAGAGTTGGGCGTGAGGTTATTCAACAGCGCGCAAAAGATGGCTACATTAATGCGACTGCGATGTGTAAGGCGGCTGGCAAATTGTGGGCGGATTATCGGCGCCTAAAAATAACAGGTGAATTCTGCGACGCCCTCAGTTCCGACATGGGAATTCCCATAGCGGAATTGATTCAATCAGTTACGGGCGAAATCCTCAACTCCAAGGCACATGGTCCAACCAGAGCAGCCGAACCAAAATTCGGTTGTCTTAAATTTCAGACTGACCCACTACCTGATTTCGGCACTCGTATACAAGGGTTTATGTGCAAAAAGGGCTGCGAAGCATAATTTACCTCCCCAAGCGGCCGGAAACAGGATAAACGCCAAGGCCCATGGCGCGGTTTATCTTCATCACCGGCGGCGTGGTGTCATCGCTCGGCAAAGGACTTGCGGCGGCGGCGCTCGGGGCTCTCCTCCAGGCGCGCGGCTATACTGTACGGCTGCGTAAACTCGACCCTTATCTCAATGTCGATCCGGGGACGATGAGCCCCTACCAGCACGGCGAGGTCTTCGTCACTGAGGACGGCGCGGAGACCGATCTCGATCTCGGCCATTACGAGCGCTTCACCGGCCGGCCCGCGATGCGGGAGGACAATATCACGACCGGCCGGATCTATCAGGAGATCATCGCCAAGGAACGCCGCGGCGATTATCTCGGTGCGACCGTCCAGGTCATTCCGCATGTCACCAATGCGATCAAGGCCTTCGTGCTCAGCGGCAACGAGGGCATCGATTTCGTCCTGGTCGAGATCGGCGGCACGGTCGGCGATATCGAAGGCCTGCCCTTCTTCGAGGCAATCCGCCAGCTCGGCAATGAACTGCCGCGCGGGCATGCCATCTATATTCACCTTACGCTTCTGCCGTTCATTCCAAGCGCCGGCGAGCTCAAGACCAAACCAACCCAGCATTCGGTCAAGGAACTGCGCTCGATCGGCATCCAGCCGCACATCCTGCTCTGCCGGACCGATCGCGAGATCCCGCCCGATGAGCGGCGCAAGATCGGGCTTTTCTGCAACGTGCGCGAAAGCGCCGTGATCGAAGCCCGCGATATTGCCTCGATCTATGAGGTGCCGCATGCCTATCATGCGGCGGGGCTCGACCGGGAGGTTTTGGCGGCTTTCGGGATCGAGCCCGCGCCAAAGCCCGACATGAGCCGCTGGAACACGGTGATGGAGCATCTGTCCAACCCGGAAGGCGAGGTCACGATTGCCATCGTTGGCAAATATACGGGCCTCAAGGACGCCTATAAATCCTTGACCGAAGCGTTGTGCCATGGCGGCATGGCCAACCGGGTTAAGGTCAATCTCGATTGGATCGAATCGGAAATTTTCGAGTCGAGCGACCCAACCCCCTATCTCTCGCATGTGCATGGCATTCTCGTTCCAGGTGGCTTCGGCCAGCGTGGCACGGAGGGCAAAATCCTCGCCGCGCGGTTCGCGCGGGAACGCAATGTTCCTTATTTCGGGATCTGCTTTGGGATGCAGATGGCGGTCATCGAGGCGGTCCGGTCCTTGGCCGGTGTGCCGGACGCCAATTCAAGTGAATTCGGCCCGGTGAAGGAACCTGTCGTCGGGCTCATGACGGAATGGATGCGCGGCAATGAGCTGGAAATCCGTGCCGCCGAAGGCGATCTCGGCGGAACGATGCGGCTTGGCGCTTATCGCGCGGAACTGATGCCCGGCTCGAAGATCGCCGCCATTTATGGCAAAACGAGTATATCCGAACGCCATCGGCACCGCTACGAGGTCAATACCGCCTACCGCGGGATACTCGCCGAAAAGGGCCTCATCTTCGCGGGCATGTCGCCGGATGGTCTTTTGCCCGAGACGATCGAACTTGCGGGGCATCCCTGGTTCATCGGCGTGCAATTCCACCCGGAACTAAAATCGCGGCCTTTCGCGCCGCACCCGCTCTTCGCGAGTTTTATCACCGCGGCGGTCGAGCAATCGCGGCTGGTTTAGCAGCGGGTACATGGTCTACTCCAGGGTTGCCCGCGCGCTTCGATCACAACCACAATCGATCAGAGCCACCCGAACAAAGGTCAACAACAGCCTCAGGCCCAGGTCTCCACTTCGCGATTCTCTATGCACAGCAGATCCGCGATTCTGGCTGCATGGCTGGGATGGAGTTGCAAGAGCTGGCGGTAGCAATGCTCGACGACGCCAGGATCATCCCAGGGGACATCGTGCAATACCCCGGATCCGGAACGAAGCCAGACACTTTTTGGATCCCGCTCAATCTCACTCGGGAAAAGTGCAACGGCCGTTTCCTTTGGTAATTCCACCGTCGCCGGCGTTTCTGTCAGCCAGCCCAAATGTCGCGCGAGTGCGCCGCACAAATCGTGTCCAAACATCCGCCCGAGATGGATGGAGCCAACCGTGCGAGGATTCAACTCGATGAGGAAGGCACCGCCGCCATTCTCCGCGATGACGAAATCGAAGCTTGCGAACCCCGATAAGCCAAGCGCGGCAATGAGCTGCGTTGCCGTTGCCTCCATCTCTGGATGATCGAGGAAACGCACAATAGTGCTCGGTCCGAACGGTTGCGGATTGACACATTCTTTCGAAAGGCTCACTCCGGCCAGGACGCGGCCTTGACACGCGGCCACAATGCGCATTGCCGGAACGCCGGGGATAAATTGCTGCAACTCAAAAACCGTTGGCGGGGTCATCCGAACGCCGGCCAGCCTCCATAGGAGTCGCTGTGCGGCCCTTTTGCTTCGCCGCAACAATCCGCCGCGACCGTGGCCCGAGGCGTTGCTCCTGGCTATGAGTTGCGTCGGGTCGCGGGCAATTGTGACACCGTCATCCCCCGTGGTTTGATTGCATTTGACCATGACAGGGAAACCATGGCTGCGGCGACCTTGAGAGCCCCGGTTCTGTCAACCGCGCGGCTCGCCGGAACGCGCACGCCAATCCTCGTTGCGAGTTCGAGGAAATGCGTTCGACTGCACGCTGCATCATAGCCGGAAGGCGAACCAAGCGAGACTTCAAGCAGGTGGCGCAGTTCAACGCTCACTGATCGATCGGTAGCAAGCCCCCGCAACAGTCAAGCCGCAATATCGTCCAGAGGCACGATCAGATTGGGTTGCCGCTCGCGTTTGGCTTCTTGCAAGGAAAGCGGCTAGCCAATAGCCCAATTTGAGACCGCGATGGCGCGGCAGATGGAAGAACGAGGTGGCAAAACGCGTCCTGGCGCCGGCGAAGCCCGGCGGACTCATCACAGCGCATTCACAGCCGAGTCTTACGAACTCCGCCAGGAGCCGGGAAGATCCACCCCACTCGTCCAGCGTCAGGAATAATATTTTCCGAGCCGCCATCGCTTTCATCGTCCAACGAGGTTTCCTGCAAGCTCAGAATTTTATATAGTTCCAGACACCAAAAGGCGTATTGCCGTGCCCGATCATGACCCCTTTTGGGATCTGACGCTCAATTGCTGGTGCGAGCCTCTTTAATTGTAGCGCGTAGTTAATCGCGACCTGGATGAACGGCCGAGAGTTTGGTTCGATAGAAATCCGCCAATTGGCTTAACCTCTTCCGCGATAGGGCGGCACGGCTTGGTCGGGCACCCAAATCCCTTCCGGCAGCTCGCCCGTGGCCCAAAACACGTCGATCGGGATTCCGCCGCGCGGATACCAATAGCCGCCGATCCGCAGCCAGCGCGGTTCGAGGCACGCCGCGAGATCCTTGCCGATCCGCAAGGTGCAATCCTCATGAAACGCGCCATGATTGCGAAACGAGGTGAGATAGAGTTTTAGGGATTTTGATTCGATGAGCCAGGCACCTGGAAGATAGTCGATCACAAGAATCGCGAAATCCGGCTGGCCGGTGACCGGACAAAGCGCGGTGAATTCGGGGGCGGTGAAGCGGGCGATGTAATTCGTATCAGGGTGCGGATTTGGCACGCGCTCGAGCGTCGCCTCGTCCCGCGTTCGCGGCGCTTCAACGGCGCGGCCAAGCAGGCTTGTCCCGGTACGAACCTTGACCATGCGGGAAAATCTCCAGTGGCAGACGTGATCGCCCTAAAACCGCGCACGTCGGAGCTCTTCGGATCGCATTATCGTCGAAGACAGACGACTAATCCATCGCGAGTTGGCTAGCCGTCCCGCCAAACGTTTACCGGTCAAAGAACCGGACTATCCCGTGGAACCAGGTTTGGCTGCTGCCGTTCGATTTGTGGTCGTTTCAAGGAGTTCGGTCAATGAAGATTTTTGTCGCGGGAGCGAGCGGCGCGGTTGGACGACGCC
The DNA here is from genome assembly GCA_006514895.1 of Beijerinckiaceae bacterium. GTDB lineage: Bacteria > Pseudomonadota > Alphaproteobacteria > Rhizobiales > Beijerinckiaceae > Methylocapsa. The sequence goes on along the minus strand of VDMG01000102.1, from coordinate 352 downwards.
TTCTACCCTTATTAAGAGGGGCGGGGCACGAGGTCGCGGGACTGACGCGCTCTCCTGCTAAAGCGAGCCTTTTGAGAGGCACGAGCGCGGAGCCAATCGTGGCCGACGCGCTCGATCCGGCCGCAGTCATGGACGCTGTGCGGCAAGCACAGCCGGAAATCGTGGTTCATGAGCTCACTTCAATCAAGGGACTCGATCTGCACAATTTCGATAGGGGATTTGCCGAGACCAACCGATTGCGAAAAGAGGGAACGGATTATTTGCTAGTGTCCTGGCTCGCAAATATCGACTAATATTTGCTTTGCAACTTGATTGTCCGTTTTTTGGATATGAACTTACCGGCGTCAGCCGG
>VDMG01000033.1 GCA_006514895.1 Beijerinckiaceae bacterium | reverse complement strand
CACCAAGTGAGGTACTCGGGCATGTTGAGCCAGAAGTACCCGTAAGCTCCGAGCACGACCAATGCGGTCCAGAATCGGAAGAACTGGACTCGCATCCAGGTCCACATAAAGCCCAAGCGCTCCGCCTTGGCCTCACGGATTTTACCAAGCCTCATCCAAGCAGGTTCGGACACTTGAAACCTTTATCGCCGCCGAACATTTCTTCGCTTGGATTATGTTACAGTTCGAGAGAGGAAACCATGGCACTTGCGATGGAAATGCCCAAGAAATCTTTGACTTCAACCCGAGGCTTTGCCTCCATGGACCGAGAAAAACAACTTGCGATTGCGCGAAAGGGCGGCGAAAGCGTACCGAACGAAAAGCGCAGTTTTTCGCAAAATCACAGATTGGCAGCCGAGGCTGGGCGAAAGGGCGGGCAGAGTGTCAATCCCACCAAGCGCAGCTTTTCGCGCAATCACGCGCTCGCATCAGAGGCCGGCCGTAAGGGCGGACGTGCTTCCCACCCCGGGCCGAAAAAAGCCGACGATCAAGTAATGAGGCATCCTTCGTAAAGCGCAAACCGCGTTTGCGTTGCAAGAATGATGCCTCGGGCTTGGCTCCTGGATCGCTCCGTGGTCCGCGATGCCTCACCGGCGTCGGCTTTTCCATCCGGGCATGCAGGGACGGCTGGAGGTGGCCCCCTGACAGCAAGCGAGGATGACGCGCTCATACGAGAGTTCGCTCGCCCTCGTCGAGCGTCACTTCCTCGGCGCGGCGGTCGTAAAAGCGGTCCGCACAACCGCACCGCAATCACCGCCGCTTCGCATAGCTCTTGCTGAAGGCCGCATCGCGGTTCCATCCTTGCTGGCTCAGCCGCTTACGCTATCGGTGAAGCTCGGAAGCGGCTCCATGCAACCGCCAATGCAAAGGTCATGGGGCAATTCACGAGGCTCTCGTCCACTCGAGCAACACTCAGTCTTGCCGATATCAACTGAAGAGCAGGTGATTAATGCCGATAGCAAATAGAACTGGTTGCCACTTCATGGATTTCCAGCACCGCTGCGAGATAAGCCTCCCGCAGCGCGGCCGCCTTGGACTCAAATTGCTGTTCAAGCTCGCGAAGCTTGATTTTATAGGCGTTTTCGGCCTCCGATGACCGCGTGAACTTATGCTTCAGCAAGCCTTGCGACGGCGCGCCGAACGTTTGTCTTGTGAGTGATTTTCGCAGCGCGGCCGCCGCCTTGGACTCGAATTGCTGTTCAAGCTCGCGAAGCTTGGTTTTATAGGCGTTTTCGGCCTCCGATAACCGCGCGAACTTGTGCTCCAGCACGCCTTGCGACGGCACGCCGAACGTTTGTCTTGTGAGTGATTTTTCCATGTTTTGCTCCTCGATGCCACGCCTCCAGCGATGCGCAGCCGATACCGCTCATCGCTGCTGTCGCGGAACCCCCGCGCACGGCTATCGTGCATGACCACGGACGTGAAAATCAAAAACATGGTTAATTAGGTCTTAACAAGCATGACGTTGGCACTCGCTGCGTTGCGTTGCCTGTAAGGTCGCCTAACGTATCGACGAGGATGGCGCTACTACCGGTGCCTAGGCGCCGGCAGATTCAGGCTGATCCAGCCAGCCGCGATGACGGTCAGCACGCCAATGGATCGGGGGGGCCCAGTAAAGGCCGTTGTATCGAAGAGACCATCCGGTCTATCGCTCGGCTCACCACCAGAATGCCACGCCGCTTCAGCGCGTCGTCGATCGCAATGGGCCGGAAGGAGCGGCAGCGGGGCGTTCGTGTCGGCCATCGCTTATCCTCGCTGCGTGAGACGGCGGATGGCGCGCGAACGCAACCCTGCTCTGACCTATTTGTTGGTGTTGGAATGAGCGGTGGCGGACGAAGCGTGGGCTGCTATCGCTGCTTGACGGATCTTCACCACTCATATTCGGCGCCGGCGCCAACCGAGGCGCCTCCCGTCGCGTCGATGGCGCCTTTCGCCTTCAACTGCTTGTAAATCGTAACGCTCATCCCGACCCCGGTCTGGGCGGGGGTTGCGCCCGTGTGCACGCCGAGGTTGATGCGGTCGCCGAGAAATTTGTTCAGCGGATTGTTCGAATTGGTTGCAGCCCCGAGCCCTAGCGAGCGGCGGAGACCTTCCAGTGCGTCATTGCCGCCAGAATAGATCGCCGCCGCCTGCGCGAGCGTCAGAGCCTGCGTCGGCGAAAGCTGACCCGACGGTGCGCCGAAGAGCAGCCGCGACAGGATTTCGTCTTGCGGCAGATCGGGGCTCGATCTGAACATGAATTGCGGATCCGCCGGATCTCCCATAATCGCGATGCTGACCGACGCGCCGCCGGCTTGCGTTGTCGCGAGAAAGTCGAGTTGCGGCGAGAGATCGCCCGCAAAGGTGAGATTGGCACGCGTCAAATCGAGTTCTGACGTTAAAATGTTCAGCCGCCCCCGGACCAGATTGAAGGCCCCCACGGGTTTAGGCTGAGCCAATGTGCCAGTCAGCCTCAAATTGCCGCCGAGCTGCGCGTCGAGGCCGCGCCCACGCACGCGAATCTGTCCCGGCACGGCAATCGTCAGGTCGAGCGCGGCGTCGAACGCCGGCGCGCCTCTGCCTCTCCTGCTCTTGGCGGCGATCGCGAGCCGGGCTGCGGCAGTCGGCGTCGGACCAATATGGCGAGTCCCCGGCAGGGGCTGCAAGGACCCCGGCAGGCGATCGGGGATCGCAATGTCGAGGGAATTGATGTCGACCCTTCCGCCAATGCGCGGATAGCGTGCGAGCGGCCCGGAGATGTCGAGGTCGAGGCCGAGGACCACCGTCGCCAACGCACTCTGCATGAGCTCGGCATTCTGGCCCCTGATGCGAATGTCGCCCGGAAAGCCGCCTGTTGGATCGAGCCGGATCGAGCCGCCCGCCGTGATCGACCCGCCATTGCGCGTTGTGGCGGAGGCGCTTTCGATCGTTGCTCTGTCGCCTTGCGCGATGAGACGGGCGCGAATGGCGTCAAGGCGGATGCCGAGGATCGCGTCCTGGAGAGAGCCATTCGAGAGCGTGATCGAGCCGTAGGCCTGCGGCTGCTGCGCCGTGCCGCCCAATCGCCCATCCACCGCGACCGAACCGGTGAGGCGCCGCCCGGCTGCGGACATCGACCGGTTGGCGAGGCCCGCATCGAGATTGCCCTTGATGGCGAGATCGAGCGCGCCCTCCGCTGCAAGCGGTGCGCTGCCGGTGATTTTCAATCTGCCCGCCTGCCCGGCCGCGATCGTCGCCTCGAGCGTCGTCCGGGCCCCCTCGAACCGCCCCGTCGCATCGACATCGATCAGCGGCAGTCCGATAGTACGCATTTGCGGCGCGGCCAGCTTGGCGATCTTGAAGCGATAGGCGCCTGTCGGAGCAGCAAGCGGTCCGGCAATCGTCGCCTCCCCGTCGACACTGCCGGAAAGGCCAAGGTCCGGCGCGAGAATGTCGGCGGCCGACAAAGGAACCGCGCGGGCGATCGCCTTGAGATCAAGCTTCGAGCCGACGCGCCCCTCGATCGTCAGCCGGCCGCCGCTAAGGCTCAGCGAGAGATTGCGCAGATCCGCGCCGCCATCCTTGATGACGACGGTCGCGGGCCCGGCGAGGCCGATCCTGCTGCGGCCGCGCGTTGCGTCGAATTTCGTAATCTCGATGCGGATCGGATCGGCCGGAACGACTGTCGCGCGAGCATCGAGGTTAAGGCCGCGCGCCGTGGCCGTCAGCGTGATGTCGCTCGCATCGACCCCGCCTTTCGCATTGAGCCGGGCGCGCGAGATCTTCTCGCCGCCGATGCGCGCCTCATCGACCGCGAGCGAGCCGGCAATCACGGGGCGGCGATAGACGTCGATCAAGACGAGGTCAGCGGCGAGCTTATCCAGGCCGACGCCAAAGGCCTCGATCCGCTGCCCATTGGCCTTGATGGCGGCGTCCTGCCGCACATCGGCATGCGTCAGGGTCACGTCGGCGTCGATGCCGCCGGAGAGCTTTTGCAGCGCCAGAGGCGAAAGATCGTCGAGATCGCGCGCGTGAATTGCGAACTGGCCGACTGCGAAATTGGCGGCGTCGAGCGCAACCCCGCCTTGCGCCGAGACCGAGCCGATGCTCACGTCCACCCCGTCGAGAACGGCGCCGCCGGCCGCTGGCCGCGCGAAATGGAGGGAGCCTCGCGCCGGCTTGCGGTCGATTTCGCCGTCGAGGCTGACGCGGGCGTCGAGCGCGCCTCTGAGATTTGTGGCGTCGGCGTGCACATCGAGACGCGGAACGGGGCGCCCGAGCAAGGCGGCATCGCGGATCGAGATCTTCGCCGTCGCATCGGGCAGCGAGAGCGTGCCCGTCACATGTGCCGCGATCTCGCCGCGTCCCGTCGCGCGCTTGTCGGCCTTCGACAGTTCGGGAATCGTTATCAGAGCGGTGAGGTCGGCGAGTTTAGGCGTCGCTGCGCCGTCGATGCGGGCGCTCGCGTTCGGTCCGGTTACACGCAGATCGGTAAACCCGAATCCCCCATCCGCGTCGAGTCTCGCGCCCCCGGCCAGCGTGAGCTTACCGCCATAGAGGCCATCGACCGGCGCGACGCCGGTCGCAAATCGATTGGCGAGGGCGTCGATTTTTGCGGTGAAGCGGTTGGAGCGCGGCGTACCTTCGATGTCGGCTTTGAGCGTCGCCTCGCCTTTGAGCGCAAAACCCGCGACCGCACCGAAGCGCGCAAGATCGGGCGCAGCGACATCGAGGCGCCCTTTCAATTCGGCGGTACCGGCG
>VDMG01000034.1 GCA_006514895.1 Beijerinckiaceae bacterium | reverse complement strand
TTGTCCAAACCACGAAGGCTGCGTAGGTTCTCAACCAGCGACGCTCGCTTCGCGCTTTTCAACATCAAGCGGGACATTGCCCCTTCCAGTTGTTATTCCTGACAAGCCCTTAGGAGATCGCCAAGATTCTTTTATGCGGCATAGATAAAAAAACCCTCGCCGCAAAGAGATCTACGAGGCGCTTCATCCGAAGACGGCGGACGGTGCTCTTGGCCGCGGTCACTCAGAAGGTTCGCCAACATGGCGAAACTTCTGAGTCTGACCGCTTTGGTCGATCGGAGTTCGAAGCGGTCCCAGGCATCCTCGGGACCCACGAGCAGTGCCCAGCCATAGCCTTGCATGTCATCGGCGGTCCCCAGTCGCCCTCAAGCTGCAAGACAAGCTCAGCCGCAGCGCATGTCCGGGCGCCCGTAATTTCCATGACTTTCCGCCTCTGCCGCGTTAATTTCGGCCATGAACCAAACAGGGGTTGACGCATGAAGAGAGCCGCGAGGTTGAATGCAACATGGATAGCTCTTCTCGCATCCTTGACGATGGCAGGGGGCCAGACAGCCGCGCCCGCACCCGATGCACCCCCTCGCCTGCACTGCCTGCCAATCCGACGCCCGCTCTGGCTGCGCCTACCGCGACATCCATTCCGTCGACCATGGACATCATAAATAGTGCCAAGGTGACCGATACCGGCGTCAACGATGGCGTCAGCCCCGCGATCGTCCGCGCCGGGCGGCCATTTCGGTTTCTGCAAGCAGCCGCTTGAAGTCGGCGAAAACATCCGCGATGAGCGTGGCCCGCCTCGGATCTTCGGCGGCCGGCGTCTGCGCAAACAGGATCAGAAGATAACGGGCCTTGGCCACGGCTTCACCCCAGTCGGTGGCAGGCGCGGCGAGAAGAAAGTGCTCCAGTTCCTCCTGGCGCGCCCGCAGCGCGGCATGGTCGGCTTCGACCGCGGCGAGCTGACGCCGCATCCCGGTCGCCTTCTGCGCGGCCATCCCTCGCCGACCGTCCAGATCGATTGTATCCTGCGCCAAAATTTGCCCACTTTCTGCGGGCTGTTGGTCGACCGGGCGAAAAACCCAGCGGACGCAGCCGTGCATTCATCAGTACGCTCTGCCGGGCGTCGGCGCTGGCCAATATTGACCACTAATGGCTGGTTTTAGAATGCCGGCTGGCTGGACGGACCGGATCGAGATAGCAACCCAAAACGTCGTGCCGTTCCGGGGGGAGCCGTGTCACTGCCCTCAGTCGATGACTGTAGGTCTGGTCCTGGCCCACTGGCGTTGGGCGAAATGGCCGCTTTCCACCCCGAAGCGGTCCTTCACGATAGCCGCGCATCTTTAGCCCTTTCTGAAACAAAGCGGGCATATCGGAAGTCACTGAGTCAACGCAGATTCGATAATCTGGCCTTCGCCCTCAGATAGCCCAAAGAGCTGGAAAACATACTGGGGCACCTCGAAAAATTCGCCCTTCCAACCGCCGCGCAAATCAGATTCAAAACTCCTAGACTCTGAGCGCGGGATGTTGGCATGGGACAGCTTGGCTTCTTCGATTTGAACCGGCGCTATGAAAGTCTCGACGAAAAGAATGATCCGCTCGTAGCGATTGCGGCGATGGTTCCCTTCGAATCGTTCCGGTCGAAGCTGAAGGCGGCGCTGATCAAGGGCGAGCTTCGCACGAGCGATGCGACGCGCAAGAGTTTGGCGGGACGCAAGCCTTGGGATGAAGTCATGATCTTCAAGGCTCTGGTGTTGCAGGCGCTCTACAATCTCTCCGACGATCAGGCGGAATACCAGCTTCGCGATCGCCTCTCGTTCATGCGGTTTCTCGGTTTGGAACTGGAGGATACGGTTCCCGACGCCAAGACTTTGTGGCTCTATCGCGAGGCGCTGGGGAAAGCGGGCGCGGTGGAAGAGCTGTTTGATCTGTTTGACGGGTTCTTGAAGGACAAGGGTTATCTTGCCATGGGCGGGCAGATCATCGACGCGGCGATCGTGTCAGCGCCCAAGCAACACAATTCGGGCGAGGAGAACGAGACGATCAAGGAAGGCGAAACGCCGGAAGACTGGAAATCCAAGCCCGCCAAGAACCGCCAGAAGGACAAGGACGCGCGCTGGACGAAGAAGCATGAACGCTCGTATTTCGGTTACAAGAACCATATCGGCGTCGATCGCCGGCACAAATTCGTGCGCCGTTACGTGGTGAGCGACGCGAGCGTACACGACAGTCAAAAGTTCGAAGATGTTCTTGATGCGAGCAACACGGCTTCGGACGTGTGGGCCGACAGCGCCTATCGCAGCGCTGAGATCGAGGAAAAGCTCGCCGAATGCGGCCTGAAGAGCCGTATTCATCGCAGGGCCTATCGCAATCGCAAACTCAGTGAGGCGCAGAAGGCCGCCAACACGACCCGCTCGAAGGTGCGCGCCCGTGTCGAGCATGTATTTGGTGATCAAAAGAACGGCATGGGAGCCGAGCTCGTGCGCACCATCGGCATCGTCCGCGCGCGATGCAAAATCGGAATGACGAACCTCGTCTACAACATGCGCCGCTTCGTCTGCCTCGAAAGGATGGCGGCCGCGGCCGGGTGAACCGGCGCGCCATGGGTGTCGGCAGGGTGAGCGAGTGGCGTAAAGTCACCTCCCAAAACCCGGCGGCAACTTCAGACAGCCTCAATCAGAGGCCGAGGATCGAACAATCTGGCCGTGCCGCGACCATGAACGCCGATCATCATACCATAGGCGGATATTTTTCGAGGTGCCCATAAGTTATAAAAATCAACATACTTAAGCTTAACTGGTGCGGCCAAGAGGACTCGAACCTCCACTGGTTGCCCAACTAGCACCTCAAGCTAGCGCGTCTACCAATTCCGCCATGGCCGCGATTTTCCGCCCGATAAAAAACGCGAGAGCGCCGCACGGGCAGGCGCGTCGTCTAACAAATCGGCGCCGAGGTGGCAAGGCCGGGCAGGGGTTCCAGGCCTCTTAAGCGGGGTGCGTTTTCGCCCGTCAGCGGCTATCATGGTATCATGCTCATTGAAAAACTGGCGCCGCTCATGCTGCCCCGCGAGGCCTCGCTAGTGGAATGGCGGGTTGCGGACGGGCTCGTGCCTTACGCGGACGCCGTGGCCTTCATGGACGCGCGGGTGGAAGCCATAGCGGCGGGCGCGGCACCGGAACTCGTCTGGCTCCTCGAACATCCGCCGCTTTATACGGCGGGGACTTCCGCGCGGATGACAGACCTCTTGGAGGCGCGTTTTCCGGTGCATAAAAGCGGCCGTGGCGGGCAATTCACCTATCACGGGCCGGGCCAGCGCATCGCCTATGTCCTGCTCGATCTCAATCGCCGCAAGCCCGATCTGCGCGCCTTCGTTTGCGCGTTGGAAGCTTGGATCATCGCGGCTTTGGCGACTTTCAATGTCGAGGGCGAGCGGCGAGGCGACCGCATCGGAGTCTGGGTTTCCCGTCCCGAAAAGCCGCGCGGCAAAAATGGCGAGAGCGCCGAGGACAAGATCGCGGCGGTCGGGATCAGGGTCCGGCGCTGGGTTTCCTTGCATGGCGTCGCGCTCAATGTCGCGCCGGATCTTTCGCATTTTGGGGGAATCGTGCCGTGCGGGATTTCGGCCGCGCATTTGGGTGTTACAAGCCTTCACGATCTTGGTGTTTTGGCCGCTAGGGGGGAGGTCGATGCCGCGCTGCGCGCAACATTCAAACCTATTTTCGGGGCCACGATGTGAGCTTAAGCCCAATTCACCATCATGTGAGCTAAGGCCGAAAGTTGGTGACGGCATGAAGGGGGAAGGCGGCGTATCGTGGGGGGTGTTCGAGCCTCCACTTTCCATTAAAGGAAGATACGCCGTGACCCAGGATAATATCGTTAAGTTCGCCGAGCCAGGCGCATTCGAGGATCCTCTGAGTATAATTTGTGCGCCGAGCGGCCCAATCAGGTTTGGCTCGCCGACATCACCTACGTGCCAACCAAGGAAGGGTGGCTCTATCTGGCCGTCGTGCTCGATCTCTTTACCCGCAAAATCGTCGGCTGGGCGATGCGTGACCACATGCGGGCGGAATTGACCATTGCAGCCCTGACCATGGCCATCCAGCGGCAAAAGCCGCCGCCCGGCCTGATCCATCATTCCGATCGCGGCAGCCAATACGCCGCCGCCGATTACCGCAAGGTTCTCGGCGCGGCCGGGATGATTCAATCCATGAGCCGGAAGGGAAATTGTTGGGACAATGCTCCGATGGAAAGTTGCTTCGGCACTCTGAAAACTGAACTCGTGCACCAGGCTTGCTACCCAACCCAGGATGCCGCCCGGCATGACTTGTTCGCCTACATCGAAGGATACTACAATCGTCAGCGGCTCCATTCCGCCCTCGGGTATATCACCCCCGAACAGGCAGAGCGCCAAGCCGCTTAATCCAGTGTCCGCCAAATCGGAGGAAGGTCAGTCCTCGCCGTCGAGCCCTATAAACGGCTCTCCTATAGCTGGAACTCATCGGGCGAAGAGGCGGCGAAGCGACTGAAGACCGTGGTTACTTGGACGCTGACGCCAACCAAGGGCGGCGTTCTCGTACGCATGGAGCAGTCGGGCTTCCGGCTCGAAGAAGAGGCGAATTACCAGGGTGCGAGCTACGGCTGGCAGCGGTACTTCGGCGGCCTGGAGCGGGTGGCCGGAAGGCTAGATTGACAATGAAGCCGGTGTCCCCGCTATGATCCGCTGCTGGTGACTCAACATTGGGTGCTTGCCATCCGGATCATCGCTGCGTT
>VDMG01000292.1 GCA_006514895.1 Beijerinckiaceae bacterium | reverse complement strand
GCGACGGCCGCGGCCTCGCCGGTGCGCGCAGTTCCAGTTACTAAGCTCATGTCATTAGCCTCTTTGCTGTTGAGGATTAAGTCTGGCCTTGACCCCGGCTGGAAACACCTCTTGCCGCCGACCGGATTTGCGATCGGCGCCACAGGGGTGGCCGGTGCCAAAAGACCAGTTTATCCCATTGCATGTTTAGAACCCCCCATGAGATGGGACAACATACTGGTGGACGGGACTTGAAGCAGTCTATATGGGTAGGTTCTACCTACCCGAACGGGCTGTTTCCGAACTCGGCCTACCAGGCGCGAGCGATAGGGCCGTTACGGGCCTGTGCGGCCGGCCTCTTCTTCGCGTACGTTTGGCGAATATTTGGCGAATATGAGGAGAAACCATGTTCGCATGATAGGCTGTCATCACATGGATATTCTTAGATATTCTTAGATATTCTTAGATATTCTGAAGGAGTGGTATTTATATAAACGTGAATTTCTATCAATCGAAAGCGCCTAATAAAAGTAATACCGTGTTTGTATTATATATTGTTTTGTTTCGTGGCCGCGCCTGTCGCGCCGGGCTTTGACCGTCGGCCCCGCAAATAAAGCACGTACGGTCCACGCGGTCCGAGGGGACAAGGGCTAGAGCGCATTCAGATTGAAAATCAGAAAGCAGCCTAGATCTTTGTATTATCGCATTTTCTTGACGCGAACCGGTATCAACTTCGCTTGAAAAAGCATTAAGGCATGGTCCAAAAAGCCGTGGTCCTTTTTTGAATAAGATATCATGAAACAAAACAAATACATAGAGACCATGAGCGATCGAACTTGAAGGGATCCTGGTCCCGGTTCGACAAATCACCCTGCAACGATTGCCCGCCGGCTCCAGAGGTATGGCGGACTGCTCGGAACGCCAAGCGGCGCCTCTTGCGATTGTGCGATAGGTTGTGGACGCGATAATCTAAGATTAGGTGCCGGCCAAAAATCCTTTAAAAGTTCTGCGGATGCGGAATCTCTGCGGATGCGGAATCATAGAAAGATTGAGATCACAGGTCAACGCAGGTTTGAGACAACGGCAAAGGGCTGGGTGCGCGCTTGGGGATGGCCCAGTGGGCCTGCCAATCCGCTTTCGCGCCTGGGCGGGCCTGCGCCTTGCCATTTTTTTCTCCGCCGGCGTCGTTGCGCTTGTGCGCCCGGGCGGAGTGCAAGCGGCGGATGGGCTTTGCCCAAACGAAGGTGGCGCACGCGGCAGGGTCGCCTCGGTCAATGAGCCGCTCGAATTGATCCTCGAGGACGGGAATCGGCTCAAAATCGCGGGCGTCGATCCGCCCCGTCCGACCCCGGGAGACCCCGAACTCGACATCCGCGCGCGGGACCGGCTCGCCCAATGGCTTACTGGCCAAGAAATATTCTTCCGCTCGCTTGAACCGGGCTTGGATCGGTGGAGGCGCACGGCGGCCTTTGTCTTCGCCGCCGCGCCGGGACAGGCAAACGGGCCAGAAAAGGCGTCCCTGCCGGTGGGAGAGGCGCTCATCGATGCAGGTCTCGCGCGCTACGAGCCAAGCGCGGCGGCGCGCCCCTGCCGGGCTTCCCTGCTTGCCGCCGAGGCCGGCGCACGCGCCGCGGGGCTTGGCCATTGGGCCGATCCGTATTATGCGGTCATCGCCGCGGCCGATCGCCCGTCCTTCGCCGAGAAAACCGGCACAGCCGTCATTTTGAAGGCCGCATTACCAGCATCGCCGACCAGAGGCCGCGCATCATGCTCTATTTCGGGCCACGCCAGGGCTGGGATTTTTCGGTCACTGTCTTACCCCGTAACAGCAAAGCGTTCGACGCGGCTTATGCGGCCCTGGCGGGTTTGACCGGCCGGACGGTTCGCGTGCGCGGACTTCTCGATACGCGCTTCGGGCCGCAAATCGAGCTCTCGAACCCGGACGACATCGAGATGACCGGACAAGAAGAAGACGCGCAAGCGGCATCCCCGGCACCGAGATAGGCGCCTGCGCATGGGGCTTTTTGTGACCAACGCCGGATCGAGGCGATCGAAAACCAGTTTCAGGCGCGGCTTCGCTGCGCGAATGGCGGCCGCGGCGGTCACCGCGCTTTTGCTTGCCGCCTGCGCGTCGATGGAGCCGCAAGACAGCACGCCATTCAACGCGGCGGCGCCGGTGCCGCCGCCTCGCCCGCCTGCCGTCGATGAGAAAACATCGGCGGAGCACAGGCGCATGATCGCTCTGTTCGACGGCGAATATAAATATCCCCCGGCCGAAGCCTATCTGAACGAAATTCTGGTCAAGCTCGCCAACGCGGACGAGAGTGGGGCCGAGCCTTATAAGGTGACGATCCTGAATTCGCCCATCGTGAATGCGTTCGCGCTGCCGCCCGGCAACGTCTATGTGACGCGAGGCCTCCTGGCACTCGCCAACGATGCTTCCGAAGTCGCCGCCGTGTTGGCGCATGAGATCGCACATATCACCGCGAAACACGCCATGCAGCGCGAGGAAGAGGAAAAACGCGCTGCGGTGATCAGCCAGGCCGCGAGCGTGATCCAAAGCAAGCGGAAGAGCCAAGAGGTCGAGGCCGTGGCGCAACGCACGATCGCCAGCTTTTCCCGTCAGCAGGAACTCGAAGCCGATCAAATCGGCATCCGGGTCGCTGCGAAGGCGGGGTTCGACCCTTACGGCGCGGCCCGCTTCCTTAACGCGCTCGGACGCTCCGCGGCGCTGCGCGGCTCCCTCATGAGTCAGTATGCGAGCGCCGGAACGCCAGACATTCTGGCGACGCATCCTTCGACCCCGGACCGGGTCGCGCAGGCCGTCAACGCCGCGCGCCAGATCGGCGCCCCAGGCATCGGCAAGGCCGATAGGGCACCCTATCTCGCCGCCATCGACGGTATGACCTTTGGCGACGACCCCGCCGAGGGAGCGATCCGCGGACGCAAATTCTTGCACGGGCGGCTCGGTTTTGCGTTTCTTGCCCCCGAAGGGTTTGTTCTCGAAAACGCATCCCAGGCTCTCCTCGGCGCCAAGGCCGGCGGCGCCGAGGCCTTGCGTGTCGATAGCGTCAGCGTGCCGCAGGCGACGCCGCTTACGGCCTATATCGCCAGCGGCTGGATCGACGGATTGAACGAAAGTTCAATTGCAACGTCCGAGGTCAACGGCATGCCGGCGGCGACCGCCACCGCAAGCGCTGGCGAATGGCGTTTTCTTCTCACGGTGATCCACTTCGAACCGGGAAGGGTCTACCGGCTGATTTTCGCCACGCGCACGCTCACGGACGAGGCCAAGACACGGTTCCGGGCGTCGATCGATTCCTTTCATCGTGTCTCCGCGGACGAAGTGAAAGCCGTGCGGCCGTTGCGGCTCGCGATCACTGTCGCCAAGCCCGGCGACACCATCGACGCGCTCGCCGCGAGGATGGCCGTTCCAGACCGCGCGCTGGACTATTTTCTGCTGATCAACGGTCTCGCGCGCGGCGAGCCCTTGCAAGGCGGAGAGCGCTACAAGATCGTCGTCGAATAGAATTTGGAGGACTTCCGCCGGTTGAGGCGCGTCGCTTGCGCTCCTCCTCGTCTAAAAGTTCTTCAGCTGTTGAAGCCATTCGAATGACGCATCAGCAATTCCACTGGTCTCGGTAGGTGTCAGCTGGGGCCGGACCACACTTTGGGCATACGCCTTTCGCCTTGGAACCGGTCGCGATAGCTCCTTACCCCTTACCCCAGCCACTCAGTGGGAAAGGAAAACTGGAAGCTCCGCCTCGGCAAGCATGTCGGTGGTCACACCGCCGATGACTATATCCAACATCCGAGGATGGGCATAGGCACCCATCACCAACAGATTTGCTCTCGCCATCGCCGCATGGGCTCGGAGGGTTTCGGCTATACCGCCGTGCTCCATTGGAAGCTCAGCGACCGTCACTTTTCTTGCAATGGCGTGCGAGGTGGGCCGAAAGACCGGAAAGCACCGGGAGAAACATACACAATTTCGACCTGCTCAGCGCGCGTAAGCATAGGCATCGCGTCACCGACTGCCCGAGCAGCTCTGCCGCTTCCATCCCAGGCGATGACAACCTTCTCGAGCCGCGCGCCTCGCTCCCAATCTGGCGGCACGATGACAATCGGCCGGCCGGACGTGAACAGCATCGCTTCGATCATATTCCGGTCAAAGGAGAGATAATATCCCGATCGGGAAAGGATGATGACATCATTTGGCCTGGCCGAAGCAACGAAGTACTCGCGCAGGAGCGGGTAGGATTCCTGAGCGATGCAAAACTCCGTCGCGACGCCGGCGCTCTTCACAGCACCCGCGATTCTCCTCTGGGCCTCTTCAGCCCGCATGCGACGATTGGCATTGACCTCATCCGCAGGCGCATTCGCCATCGGAAAAAGTCCGGCGCCTGGGACCATCCCTGGAATTTTAAAGATGGGCGCTGCCAGGAAGACGGAAAGATGGGCTTTCTCGCGGGCGCAAAGCTCGACAGCATAGGTTTCGCTGGCATAGCTTTCCTCAGTATGATCTAAAGCAGCTTCCTCAAAGTTCAGCCCCAGCCAGACGCTCTTAATCGGCATGTGGGTGCCCTGATTTAGGAATTGCGCTTGTCAGCTTTAAATAACGTCAATTGATGGTGTGGGAAGGCTCTCCAGTTTGGCTGATCGGCGGCGACATCTACACGGCCTACACCATGATCGCGGTGCCGGCGCTCGTCTAAGGGTCGGGCGGACTTTTGCTCAGTCCCGCGCAATGCGCGCCCTATGTGAGCCTCGCCGCGATCGGACCTTCGTAGAAGGCGCGCTCGCCATCGCGTCCGATCGCGTCCAG
>VDMG01000285.1:9076-23838 GCA_006514895.1 Beijerinckiaceae bacterium | reverse complement strand
GCCTAACACACTACGCGCTAGAATCGCTGAGTTGCGTGGCGTCGCAACTCTAACGGTGCCGGGAAAATATAAAGACATGGAACCCCGCACGAGTGAAACTGTTGAGTGAGGTTCCGGGAACATTTCTCCTGGGGACGGAGTTATCCAAGTCGAGAGAAGTCATCTCTCGAAAGAGGTTGTAATAAGCGGCCTTTTGTGGGGCGGAGCAAGGAAAATGGCAGGTTGGGACGAACTCACCGATGACATTGCGGAGCGATTTGTTCTCGGGCGTAAGCAGGCTCACGCGCTTGTTCACGAGGTTTTGAGCGTGATCGCCGCACAACCTGGGAGAATTGATGGTTTCCTGGACAAGGTCAAGGCCGCCGGCCTCGAAGACAAGGAAGCCTCATGGTTAAGCGAACCCTACCCCATGGCGCTTTCAGCGCGAGAGGTGAAACAGGCGCTGGGCGCCGAAGATATCGAGAGAATCGCTAAAAATGCCGGAGTAACTGAAAGCGTCACCAGTCGTGTTTTAGGCTATGCAATACCCAAAACTATTGTTTTGCTGACACACGGCAGCGCTCCTTCAGAGACATCTTCCCCAGTGAGTTCCCCCGGCGTGGTGCAGTCTCCGTTGCCACGCGTCGAAGAATTTAATTTAAGGAGTGAGGGGCAGGTTATACAGCACGAAATGGAAGGCCGGAGATATGCTGAGGGACTTCGTTTGGTTGTTCCCGGCGCGGCTGTGCTTGTTACGCTCGGAGTGTTCGGATATGCCATCACCTCCGGCACCGCACGCGATGGTGCATCCGTCCAATTGCCGCGTGTCGCCGAAAATGCACCGCTAGCGTCCCCGCAAACGCCCTCCACGCCATCGCGCCAGACGACCGGCAATGAGCATGGTTTCGTCACTGATTCCGGCGCTGGCGCGAACGCGGGTAATTCCGCTGCAACCTCCGGCTCGCTCAACTCTGTGTCTGGGGCCGGTAAAATCACCCCTGATCTCGCTCTTGTGGCAAGGCAGATTCAAAATCTCGGCGCAGCGTATGGTTTTGGGAGCCGGGACTCGCAGACGCTGTTCGCGAGCAATGAATTCAACGGAACGGTATCTGATGCCGCCCGAGCTTGGATGCTGGCAGGGTCGCGGTCCGCTCGGGTGCATCAATTTGGTGTCGCCGCCACGACAGGCAGCGGCGCGGCAAATCTGAAGACAGCGTCGTCGGCGGCGTCGAAATCCGGTTCCAGTGGCAACGAGTCAGGCAGAAGTCTGAATCAGGCGACGGTTGATTTCCCAACCATCATTTTTCCGGCAAATAGCGCAAAGGTTCCATCAAGCAGCATCCCTATCTTGCGGCGAATTGCAGAGCAGATCAAACAGTTGCCTCCTGGAACAGTGGTTCAACTTAATGGCTATACGTACACCAAGCGCACGTCAGCTGCCGACATGGAGCTGTCCCAACGGCGTGCGGATTCCGTGGCCCAGCTCCTCATTCATGAAGGGGTCAGCCCGGCCATGCTGAGCGCCAAGGGTAATGGCAGTGCCTCTGTTGCGGTCGTAGCCAATGGCACAATGGAAAGACGCAGCAGCACAATGACGGAGAGGGCCCCGCGCGATGACCGGCGTGTTGATTTCCGGGTAGTTCAGCAACGCCCCTGAAGTCTCCCTGGCACTGGGCTTGAAGTTCATCCGGAATGGGGTTGGGCGGGGTTAGCCGTGCTCTATCCCGGGAAACCAGCGGCCCCGGTTTACGTACCATTCCGCCCTATCCGGCAGAACCCTTGCCCATGCCAGTGATCACGGCTTCGAGCGCCGTTACCCTTTGGCTTAACTTTTCATTCTCCTCGCGGGCCATCGCGGCCATCTGCTTGACCGCCTCGAATTCTTCGCGCGAGACGACATCCATCGTCGCGAGAAGACGATCGAGCTGACTTTTCACTGCGGTTTCCGCCTCGCGGCGGACACCCTGCGCCACCTCGGCGGCATCGGTCATGAGTCGCGCGAAATCATCCAACACCCGATTTGGCGCCATAATTCACTCCATTCACACACGCTTATACCATAGGATCTCTCGGGCGGGGATCAATTTCCGCGGCGCTTTGCTTTCGGACACGCGATTTCCCCCGATCCGCGCTTGACTCGAAGGGGGCCAATCGGCCTTCATCAAATTGCGAATGAGCGCGATGCAAACTGCCCATGGCCGGAAGACGCCATCGCATCCCCTCTCGACCCGCGGAACGCTATGCCCTTCACCCTTGCCTTTCCCAGCATCGATCCGGTGCTGATCAACATCGGCCCCTTGCCGATTCGCTGGTATGCCTTGGCCTATATCGCCGGGCTCTTGCTTGGCTGGGCCTATGCGCGGGCCTTGGTTGCTCGAAAAGCCTTCTGGGGCGGCGCCGCGCCGCTCGCTCCTTTAGACATCGACGATCTGCTCGTCTATGCGGCGATGGGCGTCATTTTCGGCGGCAGGCTTGGCTATGTGGTTTTCTACAATGCGGGCTTTTATCTCGCGCATCCAGCCCAAATCCTCGCGGTATGGAAGGGCGGAATGTCGTTTCACGGCGGCCTCGCCGGGACGGTTATCGCGATTTATCTCCTTGCCAAGCGCAAGAGCCTTCCGGTGCTGAGCCTCGCCGATATCTGCGCGAGCGCGGTCCCGATCGGGCTTTTTCTCGGGCGGATCGCCAATTTCATCAAGCCGGAACTCTGGGGACGGCCCACGAATGTGGCTTGGGCGATGGTTTTTCCGGGCGCTGGGCCGTTGCCACGCCACCCAAGCCAGCTCTACGAGGCGAGCCTCGAAGGGTTTGTCCTTTTCTTTGTGCTTTATATCGCGATCCTTATGGGCGCCCTGCGCAGGCCCGGTCTTGTCACCGGCATCTTCGCCTTAGGGTACGGCATCGCGCGCATCAGCTGCGAATTTTTTCGCGAACCGGACGTGCAACTCGGTTTTCTGTTCGGCGGCGCGACCATGGGAATGCTCTTGTCGCTGCCGTTGATCGCGATTGGCGTTGTTTTTATTGTCCTCGCCTGCCGGAAGCCGCTCGTGAGCGGTTCGCAAAGGGCCGCATGACTCCGCTCGACACTCTCATCCGCGAAATGATCGTCGAGACCGGGCCGATCAGCGTCGAGACCTATGTGAGCCTCGCGATTTCCCATCCCGTTCATGGTTATTACGCCTCGAAAATGCCGCTCGGTGAGAGCGGCGATTTCATCACCGCGCCGGAGATCAGCCAGATGTTCGGCGAATTGATCGGCCTTTGGTGCGTTGCCGTCTGGCGCACCATCGGCGCGCCACGGCCGGTTCTTCTCGTCGAATTGGGTCCAGGGCGCGGTAGCCTGATGGCAGACGCCTTGCGCGCGGCGCGCATCGCGCCGGATTTTCTTGAGGGCCTAAACCTTCATCTCGTCGAGACGAGCGAGGTCTTGGCGGCTAGCCAGCGTGCTCAGCTTGCGGCATCAGGTCTTGACCCCAAATGGCACAGAACGGTTGAGGCGTTGCCGGCTGGCCCCGCGATCATCCTCGCCAATGAATTTTTCGATTGTCTGCCGGTGCGCCAGTTCGTCCGCGGCACGGGTGGCTGGCACGAGAGACTCGTCGGACTTAATAGCGAGGGGCATTTGTGCTTCGGCCTTGCGCCGGACCCCGAGCCCGGCCTTACCGCCCCGGGCGAGCCGGGCCCAGAGACGGGTCAAGTACTGGAGGCGGGTTTTGTTGCGGCAGGTTTGATGGCGCGGCTCGCCGCGCGCATCGCGGCGCAAGGCGGCGTGCTCCTCGTCATCGACTATGGCTACGATTTGCCCGCGCGGGGCGAAACCTTACAGGCGGTGAAACGGCACCGCTTCGCCGACCCCTTGCGCGATCCGGGCGAAGCGGATCTGTCCGTGCATGTCGATTTTGGCGGCCTTGCAAGGGCAGTGCAGGGGGCGGGCGCGCGAGCTCATGGCCCCGTGCCGCAAGGCGAATGGCTCGCCCGTCTTGGCATCCATGAACGCGCCGCGACGTTGCGGCGGCATGCCGACGAGCGCCAACGCGCGGCCATCGATTCGGCGCTCCTGCGCCTGGCGGGCAATGGGGCGGACCCCTCCGGCACCAATATGGCGCGGCTCTTCAAGGCGCTCGCGGTAACAGCGCCTGGCCTTGCCCCTCCGCCAGGCTTCGAGATGGCGCTCGCATGATCCAACAAACAGCAACGGCGCTGCGCGCGGCTCTTCTCGACGGGCCGGGCCTCGCCCATGGATTTTTCACCCGGCAGGGCGGCGTTTCGACCGGCGTTTATGCCACGCTCAATGGCGGCGTCGGCTCCAGCGATAATCGGCACGCCGTCGCCGAGAACCGGCGCCGGATGGCCGCCCATCTCGGGATTGATCCGGCGCATCTTCTCGTGCCCTACCAGGTCCATTCGGCCGAGGCGCTGGTCGTGACGGGGGCTTTTGTCGAACGCCCGCGCTGCGATGCCCTCGTGACCTCCACTCCTGGTCTTGGCCTCGGCGTCACCGGCGCCGACTGCGGCATGATCCTTTTCGCCGACCGGGAGACGAGAGTAATCGCCGCTGCGCATGCCGGCTGGAAAGGCGCGCTCGAAGGCATCCTTGAAGCCACGCTCGCTGCCATGGAAACGCTGGGCGCGCGCCGCGCTTCGACGGCGGCTGTTCTTGGCCCCACTATCGCGCGGAAGAGTTACGAAGTCGGCGCCGAATTCGCCGGCCGGTTCATCGCAGCGTCGGAGAGCTTTGCTTGCTTCTTTTCGGCCTCGCCGCGCGACGGGCATTTCCTCTTCGATCTGCCGGGGTTTATCGCGATGCGGCTGCGGCTTGCGGGCATCGGTTCATTCGAGGATTTGGCCCGCGACACCTATACGGAACCCGAAAACTTCTATTCCTACCGCCGTTCGGTGCATAACGACGAGCCCGATTACGGCCGCCAGATCGCGGCGATCGCGCTCATCTGAGTTCGCTATCACTCAAGCGGCCGCTTTCTCGACGATCCGTTCGGCCGCCGCCGCTGCCTTCGGCTCCGCCGGCGCCCCTTCCCATGCCGTATTGGCTGGAATTTGTTCGCCCTTCATGACGAGAGTGAGAGGGCCCAGGCGCGCATAATCGGCAACACGCGTGTCGTAGAGCACGGTGGAGCCCGCGCCGACGGTGACGCCATTGCCGACGAAGACCCTGCCGACCTTCATGACCCGGTCCTCATAAAGATGCGTTTGCAAGGCGGAAAGCGCATTCAAGGCGGCGTAATCGCCGACGCTCACGCAGTCGAATTCGGTGATATCGGTCATGTCCATATAGACCCCGCGTCCGAATTTCGTGCCGAAGAGACGCATGAGCCAAGGCAGGAAAGGCGTGCCGCGCAAATGATCGAGCAAAACCCTGCCGGCCAAGCCCCAATAGATGACGGCAACCGCCTCGGTCCGCATCGCCCACCAGGACCACATGGGTCTGACCATCGGCTCATAACGCCCCATCGTAATCCATTTCAAGGCGATGACCACCAGGCTCATCGCCAGGCTAATGGCAACCGAGGCAAGCATGAACTGCCAAAACACCTCGAAATATTTGCCTTCGAGAACGCCCTTGCTGAACCATTCCACCGCCCAGGTTCCAAAGGTAATGAACAGCATGATGGGAAGTGAAATCGTGACCGCTTCAAAGCAGGCGCGCGCGAATTTTTTCCAGCGTGGCGCTTCATAGGTCCAGTTGGCGCCGCCGCCGTCGAATGTCTGGCGGACCGGGAGTTTGATCGGCGGCGATCCGAACCAGGTATCGCCCGCGTGCATCAAATGGTTCGCGGGCGGCTTCGACTTGATGCCAATCAGCGCGCCACCCGGAATTTCGGCCCCGGCAGGCACCACGGCGCTATTGCCGACGAAAACGCGCGGACCCGTCTTGACGCGTTTCAAATACGTCCAGCCATTGCGGATCTCTTCGTCGCCGAGGATGACTTCATCGGCGATGAAGCATTTCTCGCCAATCTCGACGAGATCGTAGCGGCCGGACAGATTCGTCGAAATTTCCGCGTCCTTGCCGATCTTGGCGCCCATAAGCCGGTACCAGGCGCGCATATAGATCGTCGCGAACAAGGACGACAGCGTCTCGAGCGTAACCTCGGTTGCGAGCGCCACTGCCCATTTGCGGAAATAGAACCAGGAATGCACTGAATAGGTGCCTTCGCGCACGCGCGGCAGGATAACCCAGCGGCACCCCGCGATAAAGCCGACGGTGACGAGTACCATGACAAAGGCGGTCGGCCAGGCCATGAATGGGATCGAGAGCATATAAAGCGTGCGATCAATATCGGCGGTGCCGATCAGATCGTCGATCCGGTCGAAGACCCAAAAGGCCGGGAAAATCGGCAAAAGGCCGAGCGGGGGGATTGCCAAAAGCAAGACCCCATACATGATGCCCATGAGACCCCGGTGCGCGACGGACGCCGTGGGCGGCTTGTCCAGCGCGGCGCGATCCACCATGCGAACCTTGCGCCCCGGCGAGCCATCCCAGACTTCCCAGGCGCCAACGCGGCTGCCCGCGCCGATGGCGGTCAGATCGCCGAGCTCGGCCCCCTCTTCGATGACGACATTTTCCTCGATGACGCAGGACGATCCGATATAGGCCTCTGCGCCGATGTCGATCGTGTCAATAACGAGTTCGTTGCCTTCGACCCGCGCATTGGCGAAGTTGGCGTTGGAGCCGATGCTCGCGCCGGCGCCGATCGAGATCAGATCGGCGGCTCCCGGCTCAATCTCGCCAATCAACGCATCCTTGCCGATTTTCATCCCAAGCGCCCGCAGATAGAACCGCATGATGGGGGAGCCCTGGAACCATTTGATATGAACGAGTCCAAGGAAACGCTTCACGAGCCACCAGCGGAAATAATAAACACCCCACAAGGGATAGCGCCCAGGTTTGGTCTTGCCGATCACCAGCCACTTCGCGGCGATGACGATCGCCACGGTCGCGATGTTGATGCACATATAGACGCCGATAAGCGAGGTGGCTTCCTCGAAAAAGCTCGCGTCGGTATCCGTCAGCAGCATGTAGCTCACGAACACGCCGAGCCATTGCGCGGTCACCAGCGCAAGGATGACCGGAAGCGCAAGGGCCTGCGCGCAGCCGCAGAGGAAGCGGCGCAACAAAGGCGGCGGCACGAATGAAAGATCCTCGGCGGCGGCGGCATGCGCCCATTTGCTGTCGAGAAGTTCGGCCATCGCGCGGAGAGAACGCGCGGTATAGACGTCCTGCAAGGTGATCTTCGCCAGCGCGGGCGTTTCGCGCACGACCGATATGAAACGCGCCGCGAGAAGCGAATGGCCGCCGAGATCGGTGAAGAAATCGGCATCGAAAGGAATGGCCTGCGGCGGCAGCACGCATTTGGCGGCGTCAAGAAGTTTCGCTTCGGTCTCGCTCCGCGGCTCTTCCTGCGCCTCGATTGAATCGCTTTCGGTCAGCTCGATCTGTTTCAGGTTCTTTCGGTCGATCTTGCCGGAGGCGAGTTTCGGCACGCTTTTGACTTGCTCGAACCTCGCTGGCACCATATAGGCGGGCAGGCTTTGCCGCAGTTCGTTGCGCAAAACCTTCGTATCGATTTCGGCATCCAAACCGGCGACGACAAACGCCACTAGCTGTTCGATGTCATTATCGCTGCGCAAGACCACGGCGGCCTGCGCAACCCCGTAAAGTTCGGCGAGCTTGGTTTCGATCTCGCCCAGCTCGACGCGAAAGCCACGCACCTTCACCTGATCGTCAATCCGGCCCCGGAACGCGATTTCGCCGTTCGTGTCGATCTTAACGGCGTCGCCAGACCGGTACAAAACAGGATCAGGCGTCTCGGCCAAATCTTGAGCCAAGTAAGGATTGGCCATGGAAGGATTGGCCAAGAAAGGATTAGCAATGAATTTCTCGCGGGTGAGCCGGTCGCGGCGCAAATAGCCTTTTGCCACCCCAGGGCCGCCGATCAAAAGCTCGCCTTCGACGCCGGGCGGCTGAAGTTCGAGGTTTTCGCTTGCCACATAGCAGGTGTAATTCGGAATCGGGCGCCCGATCGTGACTGGGGTGCCTGGCCGCACTTCCGCGACGGTCGCGACGACCGTCGTTTCGGTCGGGCCGTAGGAATTGAAGATCTTGCGCCCAGGCCTGCACCAGCGGCCGGCGATCGAAGCCGAGCAGGCCTCGCCGCCAAGGATAATGAGCCGCAGGCTGGCGACGTCGCGCGGCAGAAGCGACAGCAAGGTCGGCACGGTGTCGAGCACCGTCACCCGATGTTCTTCGAGAAGGCCGGGCAGCTTGTCGGCCTCGCCCATCATCTCGGCGCTTGCCACAAAAAGCGTGGCGCCAACAAGATAAGGAAGCCAGATTTCCTCCATCGAGAGATCGAAGGCCACCGAGGCACCCTGGAAGACGACATCGCTTTCCTGGACACCGTAAACCTCATTGGCGGCGCGCAAATAATGGCAAATATTGCGCCCCGAGATTACGATTCCCTTGGGTGTGCCGGTCGAACCCGAGGTGTAGATGAGATAGGCCGGATCTTCGGAGCGGGCGCCGAGCGCGCGGGCGTCGATTCTCGTGTCGTCCAAAGCTCCCGCGGACTCGGCCAGGAGCCCGGCAAAGGTCCAAGCCGGGCAGGGCACCGCGAGCTTCGCGGCGAAAGCGGAGGTGGTCAATATGCCCCAGGCTTCGGCGTCGGAAAGACAAAGGGCGATACGCTCGGCCGGAGCGTCCGCGTCGAACGGCAGCCAGGCGGCGCCGGTCTGGGCGATGGCGATCTGGGCAATGAGAAGCTCGTGGCCGCGCGGCATCCAAAGCCCGGCAACCCGGCCCGGACGAACCCCTTTTCGTATAAGGCCGCGGGCGAGCGTCTCGGCTTTCGCGTCGACCTCGGCATAGGTGAGCTTGCCCTCCGCCGTGACCATGGCGATGGCAGAAGGCTGTCTCTTGGCCGTCGCGGCAAAGATCTCGCAAAGCAATTCGTCGCGAATCAAATCCGGCCGCGCGGGACCGCGCAAGACCACGCCGTAACCGGGCGCCTGGCGCTCGTCATTTTCGAGGGAAACTTGGGCGGTCGCCAAACTGTGCAGCATAAGTAATCCTGTTCGAGCCGATGTCTCTTAGCTTATGTGCCATTGCCGGACATCAATGCTGGCCGGAATATTTACCGGAATATTTATCATGGAGGTGCTCTAACGATCCTTAACGACGGCGCTTGCTTGAACCTCGGCACCGGTTTGCCCCTTGTCGCCTGACCAGCCGCGCAAATAGAAATCTACAATTTCCATATATCTACTATAAACTGATAACCTTGGTCAACCTTTATCTTCAGCCACCCATCTTGGGGTGCCGTTCATGTTCTTCGACTGTGCCAATTTGATGGAATCGGTTCCCAGCTGAAACGATAGCTCATCGCGGTACGGTCACTGCCGTTTCCAACGGCGCGAGCCTTTATTTTGGCTTGGTAAGCTGAATGGGCGGTGAACGCCTTAATCCTTGCCCACAACCGAAATGTCGGGCGCAGCCGGATTTTTCATGCCGACGATATGATAGCCGGAGTCGACATGCAGGATTTCGCCAGTGATGCCACGCGCCATGGGCGAAAGGAGGAAAGCGGCGCTTTCGCCGACCTCGTCGATCGTCACCGTGCGCCGCAATGGCGCATTGTATTCGTTCCATTTGAGAATATAGCGGAAATCGCCGATGCCCGAGGCCGCTAAAGTCTTGATCGGGCCGGCGGAGATCGCATTGACTCTTATGTTGCGCTCGCCGAGATCGGCGGCAAGGTAACGCACGCTCGATTCAAGGGCGGCCTTGGCGACCCCCATGACGTTATAATGAGGCATCCATTTTTCAGCCCCGTAATAGGTCAGGGTCAACATGGCGCCACCGTTTGGCATCAGTTTTTCGGCGCGCTGGGCCACCGCGGTGAAGGAATAGCAAGAAACCAACAGCGAATTGGTAAAGTTTTCCGCGGTCGTGTCGATATAGCGGCCGGTCAGCTGATCCTTGTCGGAAAAAGCGACGCAATGCACGACGAAGTCGAGACTCCCCCAAATGCGCTCGATTTCCTTAAATGCCGCGCTCAATGTCGCGGTGTCGGTGACATCGCAATCGCCCAGAACCTTCGCGCCGAGTTCCTGGGCCAATGGCCGGACCCGCTTTTCGAGCGATTCGCCTTGATAGGTGAAGGCAAGTTCGGCGCCCGCCTCATGGGCCGCCTTGGCGATCCCCCAGGCAATCGACCGGTTGTTGGCAATCCCAAGGATCAAGCCACGTTTCCCAGCGAGAATTCCCCGGGCTTGCAGTCCATGTGTGGAGATTTCCAGTTGGGTCATGCTCGATCCGGACCAGAGTGGGGGAAAAAGGGAAACCGCCTTTTGGAACGGCAACAGTGTCCGCCGCGTTTAAAGGCTGCGAAGGTTTAGCGCAAGATTGCTTGGACGGGAAACATTAAGCGGATTTTTGGTTCGCGCATAGCCGGACGCAGAATATGGCGCAATTCAAAAGTTACGGCCTTTTTGGGTTAGATCATGCGACAAAACAAACACGTAGCGAGCATGAGCCATTCCCCAAAAAGTGATCATGGTCTAAAATAAAGCTTGGGAAAGGGCCGGCACGGCCAATCAAGACAACGCAGGCGAGGGAGTGCAAACGTGGGCTTGCGGGACGATTTGAATTTATGCGCGCCTCGGCTTCGCCGTTATGCCCGCGCCCTCGTTGGCGGCCATCCCGGGCCTAATGAAATCGCCGACGATCTCGTCCAGGCAATTTTGCCGCGGGCATTGAAAGCCGGAGCCGCTAGCCGTCTGGCCGGACCCGATCTTCATCTGCACCTCTATACGCTGATTACCGAATGGCATCGCGAGAGGCTGGGTGTCAACGCTCAGATGGAGAAGGAAAATTTCACCGCGGGCGGGGCGCGCGTCACCCAAAAGCCGCCGCTCTTTCCTCCCCCTCGCGACAAATTCGCCGAGGCGCTCTTAAGCCTCGCTCTTGAAGAGCGGGAGGCGCTGCTGCTTGTCGTGCTGGAAGGTTTCAGCTATGCGCAGGCCGCGCGGATATTGAAAATCTCGCGGACCGTTCTTGTCGCGCGTTTGGCGCGGGCGCGCGCCGCGCTCGGCGAAATTCCGGCGCCCGAATTTGCATCGCGTCCCGCGAAGGTGCTCCCCTCTTACCTGCGCCTGGTCAAATGAGAGCGCCATGCGTGCAAGCGGCTTAGAGCCTCCGGTGAGCGAGGCGGAATTGCACGGCTTTGTCGATGGCGGCTTGGATCGCGGCCGGCGTGAGGCCGTTGAGGCCTTTCTTGCCGATTCTCCGGTGGATGCCGCGCGCGTCGCCACATGGCGGCGGCAGAACGAAAGGATTCGCGCCGCTTTCGCATCGATGGAATCGACGCCTCTACCTTGGGCTTCGCCGCTTATTCCCAGCGCCAGCGGGGAGGCCCGCCCGGCCAGCGGGCAAGGCGAAGCTTGCGGGCGCTCTTATAGCTGGCGCCGAGCATTGGTTCGCGCGCTCAATTGGGCTCGCCTTCGCGAGCGGCGTGCTGCTGACGGCTGGCGCGGCATATTTCGCTGAGCGCGTGGACGCCCCGGATGGCGTGCCGCTTTCTTCCAGCGGCCTGGAGGCGGGCAGGGCGAGCGAGACTTTCGCCGCGCAGGCGATGTCGGCGCTGCGGACTTTCGATCCGCCGCCCGATGCTGCGGATCTTTCGGCAAAGGAACAAGCGCGAGAGCCAAATCTGGCACCGGTATTGCCGAATCTTCCGCTCGAAGGCCTCAAGCTTGCCGGCGTCCGCGCGATGCCGGGCGACCAGGGCCAAAAGCTGTGCCTGTTTTATACGCGGCAAGATGCCGGCACTCTCGCGCTCTGCGTCGAAAAAACGCCCGGCCCGAGCGATTCAGTTGCCCGCCTTTCCGGTAACTTTCCTTCGGCTGCGATCTCCTGGCGTCAGAAGGGGGCCGATTATGCTCTTGCGGGCGCTCTCCCCGACCAAGAACTTCGCGTCTTGGCGGACGCGGTGCGCGCCCAAGTCGAGGCCTTTGACGGCAAATAGATAAGATTCGGAATTGACCGGTCGCGCGCCAAAACCTTACAAACGTTTCACGTGAAACATTTTTGTCCGATTTGGACCCGAAACCTTACAAGGGCGAAGACAGCGGCGTCTCCTCCCCTGGTACGATCGAAGACATGGAATGTCTTTTGCGGCAGTTCGCAAAGCCGTGACCCCGCGCGCTTGCGCGGCGCCTCGCTTCGAACCATCATGAGCCGCCGGCGGCGGGGCCGGTGGGAGTGCGGCAGGCATGGCGGATATTTTCGTCAGCTATACGTCGAGCGATCGCGACTGGGCATTCTGGATAGGGCATGAGCTCGAGGATCTCGGCCATAGGCCTCACATCCACGAGTTGGAGCTATCCGGCGGCGCCGATATTATGGCTTGGATGGAGACGCAGACCGACGCCGCCGACCACGTGCTCTGCGTCGTCTCGGAAAAATACCTGAAGGCACCTTATTCGAGTTGGGAGCGCAACTCGGCGCAATGGGACGCAGTGACCGGCCCGCCGAATCTAGTGCTCCTGTCTTCATCGAACCGTGCAAACCGCTGAGGCTCTTTTGCTTCTTTGAAACGCTGCAATTTGCACGGCATTACCGAGGATGAGGCACGCGCGCGCCTCAAAGCCTTCCTTGAACCCGCCAGAAAGCCGCCACGTGGGCCATTTCCTGGAGGCACGAAGTCCCCGGCCGCGCCGGCCGCGTCTACGCCCCGGCCGCCGTTCCCCGGCAAGATCGCGCAATCGAACGTTCCGATTCGGGTGCCGGAACATTTTTTGGGCCGCGATGACTCGCTTGCCACGATCGAGACATCGCTCGCCCGCACCCGTGATGGACCGCCTGCGTGACGAGGGCGAAGGCATTTTGCTCATCTATGACAATGCGATCGATGCGGCTTTGCTCAGACTCTATTTGCCGCGCGGTGGCGCGGCAAAAGTGCTGGTCACTTCGAATGCGCATGCCTGGCGTGGGGTTGCTGAGCCCGTCGAAAATCGCCTGTGGCCGAAGGAAACCGGCGCCGATTATCTTGTCAAGCGTACCGGCCGCGCGGCGGAGCGCACGGCGGCGGAAGGTTTGTCGGACGCGCTCGGCGGCTTGCCGCTCGCGCATGAGCAGGCGGCGGCCTATTGTGAGCGGCTTGAAGTTAGATTCGCCGAGTATCAGCAGCGCTTCGAGGCCGCGCCCGTACGTTTGCTTGACGATGCGCGCCATGCGCCCGCCGAGTATCACGACGGGCTGACGCTGGCGAAGACCTTTGCGCTCGCGATCGATGAGGCCGCAAAACTTTGTCCTGCCGCCGAGCCGTTGATCGTGCATGCCGCGCTGCTGGCGCCGGAACCGATTCCCCTTTTTTTGTTTGCCGAAGCGCGGGAGGAATTTGGCGAGCCACTGGCCTCGGCGCTCGCAGGCGACGGTCTTGATGAGGCGGTGGCGGCGCTGCGGACTTTTGCGCTTCTCGACCGCGAGGCGATTGCCGATGAGCGCGAGCCCGCGATGACGACGGACACCATCCGCCTGCACCGGCTGGTGCGCCAGGTAGCTGCGGCGCGGCGGGAGGGCGAGGCGTGGGAGGCGGCGCGGTGCGCGCTCGTGAAGGCCATGGCTGCGGTATATCCCGCAGGCCACAAGTCCTACAGCGATCCGGAAAGCTGGCTGCGGGCCCGGCGGCTCGACGCAATTTCACGCCACCAACAGACGCCGAGGAGAAAGCCGCCTTGTTGCTGAATCGGCTCGCGTCATACCGGCATGGGGCGCTCGCGGCCTGTGCGCAGGCGCGGCCGCTCGTCGAGCGCGCGCTGGCGATCAATGAGAAGGCGCTCGGTCCCGAGCATCCCTCTACGGCGACGAGCCTCAACAATCTCGCGGGTCTGCTTCGAGACCAGGGCGACTTCTCCGGGGCGCGGCCGCTTCATGAGCGTGCGCTGGCGATCCGCGAGAAGGCACTTGGCCGCGAGCATCCTGACACGGCGCAGAGCTTCAACAACCTCGCCGCCTGCTTTTCACTCAGGGCGACTTCTCCGGGGCACGGCCGCTCTATGAGCGCGCGCTGGCGATCTTTGAGAAGGCGCTTGGCCCGGAGCACCCGAACACCAATCACGCGCGCGGCAATCTTTCCAGGCTGCTGCTGGCCTCTGGCAATCCAGACGAAGCGCTCACTTTTGGTGAGGCCGCTCTCGCCGCGCACGAAAAGCTTCTGGGTCAAGATCACCCCTCGACCAAGGGCTCCGCAAGCGTCACCGCCGATGCGCTCGACGCGCTCGGCCGCGCGGATGAGGCCGCGGCGTTGCGCGCGCGTTACGGCCTCGAAAGCAAGGCGCCGCCATCAGTGTGATGGGTCCGGTAGGCGCGTCTTGCGCGGAAAACTCCATTCATCGCTCGGCGGCAGAAAAGCGCATCCGGACTTTGAACTCAAGAATCAATGACCGCGGGAGGCGGCGCGCCTTTGGCGTGTCCTTGACTTCAAAGTTCAGATACGCTCGGGTCTGCCGCGCGATGAATGGGGTAGTGTGGCCGGGGCGGCCGCTTACTTTCACTTCCGGTGGGCATCAAAGCCCTCATCCTGAGGAGCCACGAAGTGGCGTCTCGAAGGATACGCCTCTTCCGAACCGCAACCTGTTCATCCTTCGAGACGCTTGCTTCGCAAGCTCCTCAGGATGAGGGCGGGGATTTTGAGATAGGCTCTTGGCTCCTCACAGAAAGGACCGCCCGGCCGTTGTTGGGGGCAGGCCCAGATGAACCGCGA
>VDMG01000285.1:0-9066 GCA_006514895.1 Beijerinckiaceae bacterium | reverse complement strand
GGCGAGGGTTTCGCGCCGGCCGATGGGACCGCCTTCGACGCCGGGGCCAAAAACAAGAATCGGCACATGCTCGCGGGTGTGGTCGGTGCCGCGCCACGTTGGATCATTGCCATGGTCGGCGGTGATGATCACCACATCGCCCGGCCGCATCAAAGCAAAGAGCTCTGGCAGCCTTGCGTCAAATTGTTCGAGGCAATGCGCATAGCCCGGCCCATCGCGGCGGTGGCCAAAATCCGTGTCGAAATCGAGGAAATTGGTAAAAATCATGCCGCCGTCCGGGAGATCCTGCAAGGCTTCGAGCGTGGCATCGAAATGCGCCATATTGCCCGCCCGCTTGATTTCCTCGCCCGTAAAACGATGCGCGAAAATATCGCCTATTTTGCCGATCGACACGTTTTTCCGCGACGCGGCCGAGAGCCGTTCAAGCAGATTGCCAGGCGGCGGAGGGAAACCAAAATCCTTGCGGCGAGGAGTGCGGACGAAGCCGTCGCGCGGGTTGCCTTCAAAGGGCCGCGCGATGACGCGGCCGATGTTGAGAGGATCGCAGAGGCGCCGCGCAATGCGGCAGAGATCATAAAGCCGCTCGCGGCCAAAGATCGTTTCATGCGCAGCGATTTGCAAAACCGAATCGGCGGAGGTGTAGCAGATCGGTGCACCGCTCTTGATATGCTTGGCGCCGAGACGCTCGATGATTTCGATTCCCGAGGCATGACAATTGCCGAGAATGCCGGAAAGCCTTCCCTCGGCGATAAACGCATCGGTGAGCTTCGCTGGAAAGCAAGGCTCGGTTTTTGGAAAATACCCCCAGGGCGCGGGCGGCGGCGCTCCGGCGATTTCCCAATGGCCGGAGGGCGTATCCTTTCCAGGCGCGCGCTCGACACCAAAACCCCACAGCGCGCCGGGCCGTTTTTGGCGCGTGAGACCAGGCGGTAAACGGCCAGTCGAGGCGTCGGCGGCAAGACCAAGACCCAGCGTGTCGAGATGGGGCAGGCGCAAAGGGCCGTGGCGCAAATCCTTGTGGTTGGCCTCACCCTTGGCGCAGGCAGTCGCAATATGGCCGAGCGTATCGGCGCCCGCATCGCTAAAATTTGCGGCATCTTCCGCGCCGCCGCAGCCCACCGAATCGAGAACGAGGAGGAGCGCGCGGGGCATAGAACGTTCCTTTTTCGACCGGCGATCTATGCCAGACTCGGCGCAAACCCTAGCTGGGGCGCGTTCCTGACGGTGCGGACCTTACCAAAATGTTTCACGTGCCGCATTTTTGTCCCGATTGGAGCCAGAACCCTTACAAGCTCAAAGACAACGGCCAGACGTCCAAATGTAAGATCAGATTGAGGTTTTTCGCGGCTATTGGATGAGAATGGCTGCACTGTCACGGTAGCCAGGCCGTTGCCGAATGGTCTCCAAAGTGTGGAGTTCGCCGAATCTCAGCTTGTCCGGGGAGATGGCCGAGCCGGCTGTTGATCACCCTGGTCACCGGCAATTGAGAGGAACGCCCGATTGCTTGGTGATGGCGGAGGTCGCCTGTCGAGCCAAATAGCGTCTCGAAAAGGAACCGGTGGATGAAAAGGTCTTGGAACAATCTTATTAAGCCGACGAGTGAGACGCCACATTATTTTGCTTGGGTCGATTTTCTGAGATGGTTCGCGGCACTGTCTGTCCTCATCTGGCATTATCAACATTTTTATTATACATCTCCAGGGAAATCGACTTTATCTGATCCATCTACTCAACCATTTTTCAAACTGTTTCATGTTTTTTACACTTATGGCTTCAACGCAGTGCAGCTATTCTGGATCATATCTGGATTTGTGTTTGCAAATATCTATATGTCAACTACCGTTCACGTACATATAAGGAATTCTTTGTCCGGCGATTTGCTAGATTATATCCTCTGCTAATCGTCGTGGCTGGTTGTTTCCGGAAAATTTCCGGTCTTGACCGAATCTTGGATGCGGTCATCGCGTTAGCTATTGGCTCACGGCCGCGCCGGCCACGGCCTTGGCTTCGAACGCCGCCGCGAACAGCGCTCGCGTGTAGGCGCTGCGGGGTTCTGCCAAAAGCTCCACTGCGGGTCCGGATTCGACGACCTTGCCGTCGCGCATGACGATGATTTCGCTGGCGAGCGCGCGGACGACTTTCAGATCGTGGCTGATGAAGAGATAAGCAAGGCCCCGCCGCTTTTGCAAATCGCGCAAGAGATCGACGATCTGCGCTTGCACCGACATGTCGAGCGCCGAGGTCGGCTCGTCGAGGACGATGAATTTGGGCTCAAGGACAATCGCCCGCGCGATCGCGATGCGTTGCCTCTGCCCGCCGGAAAATTCATGCGGATAACGATCCATCGCGGTCGGATCGAGTCCAGTGTCTTCGAGCGCCTGCGCCACGATCTCGCGGCGGCGGGCCAGGGACATGGATTTATATTGGACGCCAAGGCCTTCGGCGACGATATCGGCGACGGGAAGCCGTGGCGACAAAGACCCGTAAGGGTCTTGAAACACGATCTGCATATCGCGCCTGAGCGGCCGCATCGCCTTGAAGTTGAGCCCTTCGATCGGGCGTCCGAGAAAGACGATCGCGCCTTCGCAGCGGATGAGCCGCAGGAGCGCGAGGCCGAGCGTCGTTTTGCCGGAACCGGATTCGCCGACGACGCCGACAGTCTCGCCCTCGCGCACGCTCATCGAAACGCCGTCGACGGCCTTGACGAAACCAACCGTCCTGCGGAAGAACCCGCGCTTGACCGGAAACCAGACGCGGATGTCTTTTGCTTCGAGGATGGTTTTCGCGGTCATATCGATTGCGGGCGGAGCGCCTTTCGGTTCGGCAGCGATGAGCGCCTGTGTGTAGGGATGGCGCGGCGACGCGAAAATCTCCGCCACCTTGCCCGCCTCTACGATCTTGCCTTTCTGCATCACCGCCACCTCGCCGGCGATTTTGCGGACGATGCCGAGGTCATGCGTGATGAAAAGCATCGTCATCTGATGGCGTGCTTGGAGCTCCTTGAGGAGTTCGAGAATCTGCGCTTGAACCGTTACATCGAGGGCGGTTGTCGGCTCGTCGGCGATAAAAAGATCGGGCCTGTTGGCGAGCGCCATGGCGATCATGACACGCTGGCGCTGGCCGCCGGAGAGCTGATGCGGGTAAGCGCCGAGACGCCCGCTTGGGTCCGGTATGCCGACTTCTTGCAAAAGCTCGATAATGCGGAACCTGATCTTTTGGGCATCGCGGGCGCCATGCAGCTCCAGGATCTCACCAATTTGCCGCTCGATCGTATGCAAGGGGTTGAGCGAGGTCATGGGTTCCTGGAAGACCATAGTGATCTGGGCGCCTCTGATCTCGCGCAGCCGTCCCTCGCCGGCCGCCAGAAGATCCTCGCCCTTGAAGAGCCCGTGGCCTTGAACCCGGGCTGCGCGGCCGAGCAGACGCACGATCGAAAGCGCGGTGACCGATTTGCCGGAGCCAGACTCGCCGACGAGCGCCAATGTGGTAGCGCGTTTCAACGAGAAGGATACGCCGTCAACGGCGAGAGTCTCGGTGTCGCCCTGCCGGAAGGTGATTGAAAGATCACGGACGTCGAGGAGAGGGGCGTCAGCCACGAAAATTATCCTGCAAGGCGAATCCAATAAAGCGTGAAGGTGCTACCAACTCTCTAAGCAAGCGTCTTCCTGGGGTCGAATGCGTCGCGCACGGCTTCGCCGATGAAGACCAGCAGCGACAGCATGATCGCGATGACGAGAAAGCCGGTGAGGCCGAGCCATGGCGCGGCGAGATTCGACTTTCCCTGCAACAAGAGTTCACCGAGTGAGGGCGAGCCCGGCGGCAAGCCAAAGCCCAAAAAGTCAAGCGCCGTCAAGGTCGTGATCGAACTGTTGAGGACAAAAGGGAGAAATGTCAGGGTCGCCACCATCGCGTTCGGCAGAACATGCTTGACGATGATCGCTCCATTGGAGAGCCCGAGCGCACGGGCGGCGTTGACATATTCGAAATTGCGGGCGCGCAGGAATTCGGCGCGCACGACATGGACGAGCGACACCCAGGAAAACAACAACAGAATGCCGAGCAGAACGAAAAAACTCGGCGTGATGATCGAGGAAACGATGATCAAGAGATAAAGATGCGGGAGCGACGACCATATTTCGATGAACCGCTGGAAGATAAGATCGGTCCAGCCGCCGAAATAGCCTTGCACCGCGCCGGCGGCGACCCCGATGACCGAGGAGATCGCCGCGAGCGTCAGCCCGAACAGGACCGAAAGGCGAAAGCCATAGAGCAGCCTGGCGAGGACATCGCGGCCTTGATCATCGGTGCCAAGCCAGTTCCACTCGATATCCCCGCATGTTCCATCGGGCTTTTTATAGATGCGCAGCACGGCCGCGCGGCATTGCGCTTCGCTCAGCATCCACGTCGGCGGCGAAGGCGCGGGCACCGGCAATTGACGGTTGATTGTCCGATAGGAATAGCGGACCGGCGGCCATAGCATGAAGCCATGCTCGTCGATCTCCTTGGCGATCACCTTGTCGCGATAGTCGGTTTGCGCGAGAAAGCCGCCGAACTTCTCTTCCGGATAATCATGCAGGATCGGCAACAAAATCTCACCCTTGTAGACGACGAGCAGCGGCTTATCGTTGGCGATGAGTTCCGAAAAAAGCGACAGCACAAAGAAAAAAAGAAAAATCCAAAAAGACCAATAGCCGCGCTTGTTGGCTTTGAAATTCGTCAGACGGCGTTGGTTGATTGGGCTTAACCGGAGGGGCCTCCGGCCCTGGCCGGCTGACACGAGGCCGCTTGCGGCGATGCCGTCACCTTGCAGGGAGGCGCGCACGGCTACACCTCCCTCGTTTCGAAATCGATGCGTGGATCGATCCACATATAGGTCAGGTCGGAAAGAAGATTCACGACAAGACCGAGCAAAGCGAAAATATAGAGATCGGCGAACACGACCGGATAATCGCGATTGACGATCGATTCGAACGACAGAAGACCGAGTCCGTCGAGCGAGAAGATCGTTTCGATCAACAGAGAGGCGCCAAAGAACGCCGCGATAAAGGCGCCGGGAAAGCCGGAGACGACGATCATCATGGCATTGCGAAAGACATGGCCATAAAGGACGCGCCGCTCGCTCAAGCCTTTCATCCGCGCCGTCTGCACATATTGCTTGGCGATCTCGTCCAGGAACGAGTTCTTGGTCAGGAACGTCGAGGTCGCGAAGGCGCCAAGCGTCATCGACAGAACCGGCAGGGTGATGTGCCATAAATAATCGGTGATCTTGCCAATCAGGGAAAGTTGCGGCCAGTTTTCCGAGGTCAGGCCGCGCAGCGGAAAAATCTGCCAGAAGGAGCCGCCGCAAAAAAGAACAATGAGCAGGATCGCGAAGAGAAAGCTCGGAATCGCATAGCCTGTGATGACCACGGCCGAGGACCAAACGTCGAAGCGTGAACCGTCGCTGACCGCCTTCTTGATCCCCAAAGGAATCGAGATCGCATAGGAGAAAAGCGTCATCCAAAGACCGAGCGAGATGGAAACGGGGAGCTTTTCCTTGATGAGTTGCCACACCGGCACGTCGCGAAAATAGGAGCGCCCGAAATCGAAGGTGGCATAGTTCTTGAGCATCAGGAAGAAACGCTCATAGGCCGGCCTGTCAAAGCCGAATTGCTTTTCGAGTTCGGCGATGAACTTCGGATCAAGGCCCTGGGCGCCGCGGTATTTCGACGACATGTCGCCAGCGCCCGTATTACCGGTGTCGCCGCCGCCGCCAAAATGCGCGGTCGCGCCGGTATCAAGCCCTTGCAATTGCGCGAGAATGCGCTCGACCGGGCCACCCGGCGCGAATTGCACGATGGCGAAGTTGATCAGCAAAATTCCGAAGAGGGTCGGAATCATTAACAGAAGACGGCGCGCGATATAGGCAAACATCAAAGGCCTTTCAGCGGCCGGCGAAATGGATGCGCTTGGCTTTATCCTCGTCGTACCACCAGGTCGAAACGACGCCGGTTTCATATCTTGGGCTGCGTTCGGGACGGCCGAACACATCCCAATAGGCGACAAGGTGATTGGGCTTGTTCCACATGGGAACCCAATAGTGGCCGGAGCGCAGGACGCGATCGATCGCGCGACAGATAAAGGTCAATTTCTCGCGCGTCTCGGCGACCAAGGCTTTTTCGATCAAGGCATCGACTGCTTTGTTGGCAATGCCAGAGACATTGTGCGAGCCGGGCAGGCTTGCCGCTTCCGAGCCAAATGTCGATCGCATGAACTCGCCTGGCGTGAGGCCGAAGCCGAAGCGCGAGGTCACGACGTCATAGTCAAAATCGTCGAGGCGCCGCTTATATTGCGCCGCATCAACAACGCGATATCTGGCTTCGACGCCAAGGAGCTTTAGATTCTTGATGAACGGCGCGGTATGCGGTTCCAAGGCATTGTCGAAATCGAGAAATTCGATTTCGAAAGGCTTGCCATCGGGCAAGGTCAGTTCCGTGCCCGCGCGCTTGCATCCCGCGTCCGTGAAGAGCTGCGCCGCCCGGCGCAAAAGCTCGCGATCCTGGCCGGAACCATCCGACACTGGCGGGACGTAGACCTCGCCGAAAACAGTTGGATCGAGCTCGGCGCGGAAAGGTTCGAGCAGCGCAAGCTCTTGCGGAGCCGGGCTGCCTTGCGCGGCCATCGGTGAGTTCTGGAAGTATGATGTGGTGCGCGCATAGACGCCATACATGATATTCGCGTTGGTCCATTCGAAATCGAAAACAAGACCAATGGCTTCCCGGATCCTTGCATCCTTGAATTTGTCACGCCTTATGTTCAAGAACCAGCCCTGTGTCCCCATCGGCGATTCGTCGGGGAGTGTCGCGCGGATGACCCGGCCATCCTTGACGGCGGCGAAATCATAGCCGGTTGCCCAGACGGCCGAGGTGAACTCCTCGCGAAACGTGAAGACGCCCGCCTTGAAAGCCTCGAAGGCGACTTTGCGGTCGCCGAAATATTCAAACCTTATGCGATCGAAATTCGCCTGACCGATACTGACGGAAAGATCCTTGCCCCAATAATTGGGAACGCGATCGAAGGAGATGTAATGGCCGGTATCGAAGGAGCCGACCTTATAGGCGCTTGACCCAAGCGGCGGCTCGAGCGTCGTCTCGTCGAAAGCATGGTTTGCGTAATAGGCGGCGGAAAAGATTGGTTGTCCGGCGCCGATCAATGCGCCTTCCCGGCTATGGTGCGGCTTCAGGCGCACCCTGACGATGTCGTCGGCCTCCGCCTCGGCGGCGTCAAGGTCGCGCAAGGCTTGGCGGATCGACGGATGGCCCTTGGTTTTCAGAAGATTTAGGGAAAAAGCGACATCGCGCGCCGTCAAGGGCGATCCATCGTGAAACCTTGCCTCCTTGCGCAGAAGAAAGCGGTAGATGGTCTTGTCGGCTGAAACCCGCACGGCACGCGCGACAAGGCCATAGAGCGAATCCGGTTCATCGCCGCTGCCGGTCATCAGCGAATCGAAAATGGCGCCCATTCCGGCGGCGCCATCCCCCTTCAAAATATAGATATTCAACGAGTTGAAGGTGGCGAAATTCTGATTGCCGGAGGTCGTGCTAACCTGCAGGGCGATCTCGCCGCCTTTCGGCGCAGCAGGGTTCACATAGGGAAAATGGCTGAAACCTTCGGGCATTGCGAGATCGCCGAAGATCGAGAGGCCGTGGCTCTCGGTCTCTTGCGAAGCCGCCTGCGCGGCGGGCGTGAAAATCCGCGGCAAGATGAGGCCAGCGAGGCCAAAACGCAGCACCGAGCGGCGGTTGAGCGCAGTGGAAATTCGCGGAAAGGAGTTCGCTGTCAAGATGTATCCTTCAAGGCGAATGTGCCGGACGGCTAGAGGCGGCCCGGTCGTCCATCCATAATAGGCATGAAAAAGCCGGGCAGGAACCCGGCTTTTGTAAAATCGCGCTTGGAAAATTTCATTTCGCCGGCAGAGGCTCCGGTTTGTCCGAGAGCGTATGCAAATAGTCGATGATGTCGGCCCGTTTGGCGGGATCGGGCTCGCCCGCGAAGGTCATTTTCGTGCCTTGGGCGTAAGCCTTGGGATTAGTGAGGAATTGGTCGAGATCAGCGTAGGTCCATTCGCCGCCCTTGGACTTGATCGCCTCGGAATAGTCGTATCCCGCGACCGAGCCTTTGGGCCGATCGACGACGCCATAGAGCGGCGGACCGATCTTGGCCCCGGCGCCTTTCTCGAAATTATGGCAGGCTTGGCAGGGCTTGGTGTCCGCCTCGCCCTTTTTCACATCCGCTTCAGTCAAACGTTGTCCGATCGGCGCGACGGATGGCGCGGCGGCGCCGCCTCCGGCCGCCTCCGCTACTTGCGCCGCTGGAAGCGGGTAACCCGGTTTGACGAGTTTAGCAGGCCTGAAAATCGCGCCGGAAATCACGTTCAGCCACATCGCAAAGAGAAGCGTTCCGAGGAATGCCCCAGCGATTTTGTTCAGTTCGAAAGTATCCAAGTTAGGGCCTCCGTCTCACAGGTATCGATGCCGCCGCGCGGGAGGCTAAACGGACCCTTATCCCGGCATGATGTCATGAGCATGTGTCCGCGAGCAACGAAGTTGGTGCGATGCAGTTTGCGCGCCAATGAAGAGCAAATGAAACTTCGATGGAAGGGGCTCTTTAACGCGCGGCGCATTGCCACATGAGGTCTCAACCCGCGCCTTGATCGCCGCTCCCCTCGAGGAGCGAACAAAATTTCGCGAGGCAGGCTTCCCTGTCGAAGGATTGAGCGAGCTTGTGTCCGTCTCCCAACGCCGGATGCTTGCCCTCGGCTACCAAGATCCCGATCTCGCGCGCCATCGCCACGCTGTCTCCGGCGGGCACGAGCGGCGCGACAAAAAATGTCGGCTCAATGCACAAGACAATGTCTGGCCGCTCAGTGACGATTTTCCAGAGGGCCACCCGTGCGGATGTCAGGGCAAAGCTGAGCGGCGCAAGGAGGCGCCAAATCCCGCGCATTTCGGCGCGCAAAGAAGCGGACAGCGCAGAATTTTGACGCCAGCGCGGGTTTCGCTCGCATAGCGCAGCGCCGAATTGGGC
>VDMG01000113.1 GCA_006514895.1 Beijerinckiaceae bacterium | reverse complement strand
ATCTTGTGCCAGACGATGTTGGCTTTGTAGGTAAAGCCCCAGGCGGCCATGGCGCGCAGACCTTCGGCTAAGAGCGCGTTCGGGCACCACAGGTAAAGGTGCGCGGTCGGCGCCGCGAGATCACCGACCGGAAGCGCGCAGATCTCCCCGACGGCCATCGTGCTGTAGCGAGAGAGGCGCCGATGCTCTGGCGCCACCTTCCCGGTCCTATTCTGGAACCGCCAGGGCGGATCGACGAGGAGCGCTCCAAACTTCTGGCCTCCGAGATCCACGAACGGACAAAGGAGCATGGCGAGATCCTACATGTCGTTACTCTGGAGTCCGGGATGTTTCAAACAACTCCCCGACCCTGTTCAGGACATCCGCCTTGAGCTCGCCCGCGTCGAAGCGGCGTTGATCATCGCGCGCGGGAGTATGTCGATGGCGTAGCGTCTGTCATGACCCGGGCGGTCGGCGACGAAGGTAATGAGATTTGTCCGTGGGCCGGTCTTCGCGTCGGGTACAATTTCATCGACGAGCCCGCAGATCGCCTCGACGACCTGGAGGTGCTGCGTTCGCTCCAAGCGCCGACATTGTAGCTCTCGCCCGGCGCGCCTCGCTCGGCGATGGTGACGAGGGCGCGGGCATAATCCTCGACGTAGAGCCAGTCGCGGATGTTCCCGCCATCGCCATAGACCGGGATCGGCTTGCCTTCGAGTGCGTTCAGGATCGCGAGCGGGATGAGCTTTTCGGGGAAATGATAGGGTCCATAATTGTTCGAGCAATTCGAGCAGACCGTGGGCAGTCCATAGGTCTGGGACCAAGCGCGCACAAGATGATCGGAGGCGGCTTTGGAGGCGGAATAAGGCGAATTCGGTTGATAGGGACTCGTTTCCAGGAAGTAGCCGGTGGCGCCGAGCGAGCCGAAGACTTCGTCCGTCGAGACGTGATGGAAACGGAAGTGCGCCTTGTCGGGATCGGAGAGCCGCTGCCAATGGTCGCGCGCCGCCTCGATCAGGACGAAGGTGCCGGAGAAATTGGTCTCGATGAAAGCGGCCGGCCCGTCGATCGAGCGGTCGACATGGCTTTCGGCGGCGAGGTGCATCACCACCTCCGGCCGGAATTGCTCGATGATCGCGCGCGCTGCCGGTGCATCGCAAATGTCGGCCTGTGCAAAACGATAGCGCGGTTCTTTCGCCACGCAGGCGAGATTGTCGAGGTTCCCCGCATAGGTGAGCTTGTCGAGGACGCAGACTTCGTGCCCGGTGTCTTGAACCGGTGTCTTGAATAAGGTGGCGCACCACCGCGGAGCCGATGAACCCGGCACCGCCAGTAACAAGAAATCGCTTGGTCGTCACAGAGCCCTCACCACGCGAATGGGGAAACGAACGTCTTGAAGCCCGGGAGTTCGGCGTCCTTGCAGGAAACGGTCACATCGGCGGGATCGACCGGCCAGGGGATGCAAAGAGCAAGATCGTCCCAGCGAAGCCCGGCATCGCAAGCCGGCGCATAGAATCTATCCACTTTGTAGGCGACCTCGGTGTCCGGTTCGAGCGTGCAGAAACCGTGGGCGAAGCCCACCGGCACGAAGAGTTGCTCGCCGCCATCCGCCGTCAATGTGGCCGCGCAGAAGCGCCCATAAGTGGCGCTGCCACGGCGCAAATCGACGGCGACATCGAAAATCGATCCGTGGAGGACCCGGACCAGCTTGCTTTGCGGCTCCGGGGGCGTTTGGAAATGCAGTCCTCGAATCGTGCCGCGCCGCGCCGAACGGGACTGGTTATCCTGCACGAAAACGCAGGAGATGCCAGCTTTGGCATAGGTCAGCTGATTATAGGTTTCCATGAAATAGCCGCGAGAATCGGCAAACTTCCTTGGCCGGCAAAGGACAACGCCTTGAAGATCACATTGCTCGATTTGCAAATTCATGCCAAGACCCCTTTGAGCGGTGCGAGAACCGCGCGCCGCTCGCTCTAGAGCGCTTTCGGATTCCGCGGAATCAGGAGGCGCTCAGATCTTTGTTTTATCGCATTTTCTTGACGCGAACCGGTATCCACTTCGCTTGAAAATGCTTTAACTCGCAAATGAGTTACCTGGGTGAAATCCGGCCGTCGGCACCCTATCTTCGGTGGAACGCTGCAAAGTTGTTTTACGGAGTGTCACACGCAGGTCTGTGACCGGTTGGAGACGATAACGCATGGCTTCGGGTTCTGATCCGCTCGACGGCAAACAAGTCGAGACCAAAGACCTCCGCCACCCGGAAAAGGCGCATCGGCCCGACCAGCCGGTGGCGCGCAAGCCCGCCTGGATCAGGGTCAAGGCGCCGGGCTCGGCGCAATGGGCGGCGACGCGGGCCATTGTCAAGCAGCACGGGCTCGTCACCGTCTGCGAGGAAGCGGGTTGTCCGAACATTGGCGAGTGCTGGGAGAAAAAACACGCGACCTTCATGATCATGGGCGATATTTGCACGCGGGCCTGCGCCTTCTGCAACGTCAGGACCGGCTTGCCGCGCGCGCTCGATCCCGACGAGCCTGCCCGCGTCGCCGAGGCGGTGAAAAGATTGGGCCTTGCCCATGCCGTTGTCACGTCGGTTGATCGCGACGATCTTGGCGACGGCGGGGCAGGGCATTTCGCGGCCGTGGTCGCGGCGATCCGCAGGGCGAGCCCAAAGACCACGATCGAAGTCCTGACCCCGGATTTTCTGCGCAAACGAGGCGCGCTTGAAATGGTCGTCGCGGCCAAGCCAGATGTCTTCAACCACAATCTTGAGACTGTCGCGTCCAAATATCTCGATGTTCGGCCCGGCGCGCGGTATTTCCACTCGATTAGGCTTTTGCAGCGCGTCAAGGAACTTGATCCCGAAATCTTCACCAAATCGGGAATGATGCTGGGGCTCGGCGAGGAACGCCATGAAGTGCTGCAACTGATGGACGATCTGTGCACAGCCGACGTCGATTTCCTGACGATAGGCCAATATCTGCAGCCGACGAAAAAGCATCATCCGGTCATTCGCTTCGTGCCGCCGGACGAATTTGCTTCCTATGCCGAAGTCGCGCGCGCCAAGGGGTTCCTTCTTGCCTCGGCATCGCCCCTGACGCGATCCTCGCATCACGCGGGGGAGGATTTCGCCAGGCTAAAAGCCCTCCGCATGGCCTTGCGGGAGCGGCTTTGAGCGGTTACAGCAGGTCGCCTGTTTCCTCTAAATCCATGCTGAGCGGGCATGCCTTCGTTCCATACCAGCCGCCCGGTCCGCCATGGCGCCGCCGAAATGTTCGAGCTTGTGGCCGATGTCGAATCCTATCCGAGATTCGTGCCGCTTTGCCGCGCTTTGCGGGTGCGCCGGCGCAACGAAAATGAAGGCATACTAACACTCATCGCCGATATGGAGGTTGGCTACAAGGCCATCCGCGAGACCTTCACGAGCCGCGTCACCTGCGAACGTTCGAAGCACAAGATTCTCGTCGAATATATCGACGGACCGTTTAAGCACCTCGAAAACCACTGGATTTTTCACGATCGTGACGAAGGCAAGGCCTGCCTCGTTGAGTTCCGCATCGCCTACGAATTCAGGAGCCCCGCCCTCGGGATCATCATGGGCGGAATGTTTGAAACGGCTTTTCGTAAGTTCGCTGAAGCTTTCGAGGACCGCGCCGACGTCGTCTATGGCAAGGCTCCCTAAGATAGCCGCGCGCAATCCAAATCCCGCGCGGCATCGAGTAGCAGCTCGATCGCCGTCGCGATCGCGGCGAACCGCACAGCATCGCGGCCAAGCTCGCCGAAGCGTTTTTCGACGATTATGACGTCGGCGTCCCGGCGCGCCAGGCCAAAATAAACGAGTCCGACGGGCTTTTCGGGCGAACCCCCGCCGGGCCCCGCAATTCCGGTGATCGAAAGAGCCAAGTCGGCCGGGGAATGCGCGAGGGCGCCCGCCGCCATGGCCCGCGCGGCCTCGGCGCTGACCGCGCCGAACCGTTCCAAAATTTGTGGCGCGACGGCGAGCGATTCGATCTTCGCGGCATTGGAATAGGTGACGAAACCCTGCTCGAACACATCGGATGACCCCGGTATGGCGGTGATCAACCCCGCCAGAAGGCCGCCAGTGCAGGACTCGGCGGTGGCAATGGTAAGTCCCGCCGCGCGGCAGGAGGCTATGAGCTCCGCCGCGCCGGTTCGGAATGGCTCTGGGAACATGCCTTGCTTTCCGCTGCGTGAGGCCGCCCTGGAAAGCAATCCAATGACACAACAGATTCTGAACTGGAAGCATTGTGTTGTTGGTGCTTGCGGCCCGCAAAATGCAGCCAACGAGAAAACAGCCAAGAGTCGAAGCCTTAGCCTTGCCTTAATTTCAAGTAATAGTTATAATCCAGAGTGGAGGCGTTCCATTACGCAAGGATAATGTGAAATGCCACTCATTTTAACTGTCGTGTCTATTTCAGTCCGAAGATGCCATCGCGGATTGATCAGAGGTTCCTCCCGGCTTTGCCAAGCAGCCTATTGGGGATTTTTTGCGCCGCCCGGCCTGGGCTGTGCCAATCATTGTGAACCAGCCGTTTACGATGATGCCAGGCAATGTCGTTGGCGTGGAAGGGAGCGGGATCTTCGCCCAGGATCTTATTCTCTCCCATGCATTCGTCGCAGATCCAAGCAAAGCTTATCAAAGGGGACAACAACTTCGTTGCTTTCGAAGTGCCAAAAAGCCAGCCGTTCGATGTCTATAGAATTGCAATTTCCGACGGGATACAATGGAGCAACCTTATTTCCGTCAACAATCCGCGCGCGATGCATTTCGACAAGCCGGAAATCGCGAGCGGAGACACTTTCCGTATTTTTGGGCGCAATCTTTATGTGGCGCCGGGTTCGCCTACGGTAGTGGAGGGACTCAGTTCGCCGCCCCCCGTCAATTTAAGCAAAAGCGATGCCTATAGCCTGACTGTTAC
>VDMG01000035.1 GCA_006514895.1 Beijerinckiaceae bacterium | reverse complement strand
GGGCTGCACTCGCTTCGGCGGCGCGCCATAGACGCGGACGAGATCGGCTAAATGCGCGTCAGCGGCCGCGGCATTGCGCTGGCGGCGCTGTTCGTCAGCATCGAAGAGCATCTCATCGGTGGCCATTGAAGCCGTTCATAGCGAACTTGCCGGATCCCGGCCGGGCTTGGCAGATCGTGGCGATGAGTTCCAACTTTGCCGGAAACCTTACTTTGATCGGTTCGGTCGCCAATCTCATCGTCGCCGAACGCGCCAAGCAAGCGGGAGTGACGATCTCTTTTCGCGCCTATGGGCGCATTGGCCTGCCGTTGACGCTGGCGAGCCTCGGGTTTGGCACCTGGTGGCTCTCGTGACAGAGAGCATCGCGACAAGTTGAACCATGCGCCGAGGGCTCGCTTT
Organism: Beijerinckiaceae bacterium; assembly: GCA_006514895.1. Lineage (GTDB taxonomy): Bacteria > Pseudomonadota > Alphaproteobacteria > Rhizobiales > Beijerinckiaceae > Methylocapsa. Next base: position 4,533 of record VDMG01000035.1, on the reverse strand, counting down.
CCACCGCGCCGGGCAGGTGCGCATGGATGGCTACCGCACCTGACGCGCAGTACACCGTCGCCCGAGCGACGCGTCAAGGAGCGCCGGGGGTATTGCGTTCGCCGTTCTGATACTGATTTATGAGAGGCAAGCTCTTGTTTTTTCATGGTCGGATTTTTTCTTTGATAAGTTTGTTCCGGCCGGCCTCAGACTAGAAAATCTGGAAGTCGAGAAGAAAAACGCCATAGGAACCATGCAGACCGCGGTGCGCGACGATGTCACCCAATTGCCACGGCTCCTCAAGGCGCAACGGCGCGACATGGATAGGTTGGCGGTCAGTGTGGCAGACGCAGCCTTCGATGCACGGCTTGCCGAACGGCGCGATTACGCGGTGCTTGCTGGCCCGCCCGCTGTAGATTAAGGAACGTTTGCGGGCCGAGAAGCGGCTAGCCTCTGCCAAAGTCTAAGTTGCTCGGGATCGCTCGTGCTAGTTCTAGTGGCGTCGTCACCCAAAATCCGCCATAGCGCCCTTGCCGCTGAGCCGAGCGCCAAAGGTCAAGATCCCGGGGATACGAGCGATCACGGGTAGAGCCATAGCAACTACTTTCGGTCGCATTGCGAGATAAGCGAATGTTGCGGAGGCTCGCACGCGCATATCGAAGAATTCTTTCCACTCGGCTGCATACTTCACGCCCAACGAGTGTATGGCGTCAGGTGTCATATCATTTTGTTGGTCAATTAACCGCCGGGCGAGCAGTTGCGCTCCTTGCATCGCCATGCTGATGCCCTCAGCGATAAGCGGTTGCGCCTCGCCAGCGATGTTTCCAACGAGAAATAAGCCCTTCGAAAATCCTGTGCGAATTCCCGGCCTGATCGGCCCCGCAGATAGCCACACGCCGTCGAGGGTGGCATGTCTCAAAGACTGACACACGCCAAGGCAGGAATTTTGAATGTGCTGAACCACAGAATTTCCGGCGTGCTGGCTCGGCCAGAGTTGCCGACAGCGCGTCAACTCGTCAGTGCGGATGCAGCAAGATAGGCTAACGCGTCCGCTGTCGCTGTGCACCATGCCTCCATAGCCTCCTGGGAAAACAAGTAGCGGCATCAAATCAGTAGGAAGATCGCAGTCACTGAAATGAGCTTTGAACGCAATCAAGTCCGAGTACCGCTCGGCTTTCGGCGCTAACCACGAAAAGACGCTGCGACCCCAGGAGCCATGCGCTGCAATGGCGATACGCGCGATCAGTTCCTTCGTTCCTCCTTGCCGGGAAGCGATGTTGCACACGTAATGGCCAGTTTCGTTTCGACGCAGTTCGATAGCGCTCCACGGCTGCCATACCCGCGCCCCAGCACGCACCGCAGCCTCTAACAGGAGCAGATCGAGATGCTCTCGTCCGAGAGCTCGCCCCCACCGGTGCGAGAGAGCGGTCGGACTTGGCAGTGGCGCAGCAAGTGTCGTGTCATTTGCGAACAGCCCCACCCGTCGTACCTCTGGCCCAGCGTTATTCGAGAAAGCTTCGCCAACGCCGATCTCGTCAAAGAGCGGCAGGGTAGTTGCAGAGATGAACTCACCGCACACCTTTCGCCGCGGAAAGACCGCCTTCTCTATAACGGCGACTGACCATCCGGCTCTTGCCAGTAGCAGAGCTGCCGTGGCACCCGCCGGGCCGCCTCCGATGATCAGCGCATCATGCGTCATGTCTCACTTCGGCATTCTGCTGGCGCCGCGCCACGAAACAGTGGGTAAACAGCATTGCTGGCCACTCGTGCAGCTCCCAACCTTTCATTGCCGGCCATGAGGCCGACATTTCGCCATCCTTGAAGCCTGCATGCACGCTGACAACCGCATCGTGCCGGCTGACATCGTTGCAACCGATCGCCCAGACCAAGTGGCTCGCCGCGAGCGCCAGGTGAGCGCGTCTTGGCTCGCATCCCGCTAGAACATCGGTACGCTGTGCCACCAGTGCGAACAATCGAGCTAGTTCCGGTTGTGCGAAATGGTGCAAGAAAAGGTTCGTAATGATCACGTCTACAGCTTCAAGATCGTTTCGTTGAAAAAATTCAAAGACATCCTCGACAACCGTTTCAACGCCCCACCCGATCTTACGGAAGCCCCCCAGTGTTTCATCACTCACGATTTTTTGCCGATCAAGTAGGATTACGGAGACCCCTTGCCACCTCGATGCCAATCGCCGCGCGATCTTCAACATGAAAACGCCATCGCCGGCGCCGAGATCGAGTATGGTACGTGGAGCTTGTCTGCAGTATCTCTTGAGAGACGCTGCCATGATTCTCGTCTGCAACATCGAGCTATTGATGCGTCGGAGATCGCGCCGTGATCGGACCGCGCGTGGATCATCCGGTGGTAACGTATCTAACCATTCGGGGTGCACGGTGCGGGCCACACTCCACATTTCGGCATTCTCCGAAACATTCGGTCCACTTAGCTGATCCGCGACGAGTCAGCCTTGCTAGCTCGCGACACTGAACGTCATTGTTTCCGCCACTAGGCCCGGGCCAAAGGACATAGCGCAGCCATGCGCGCCCTTCGCTGCCGAGCGCATCAGCGCGTTCAAAACGAACATCACCGTCGCCGATGACATATTGCCATAGCGTCGCAAAATATCCCTCGAAGCTGCGAGCGCCGCCGGCCTCAAGTCAAGCGCCGCCTGGACTGCATCAAGAATCGTGCGTCCGCCGGGATGGATCGCCCACAAATCGATCGAATCGGCTGGCGTAGCGGCGAGAATCTCGTTTGAGCGAGCGCGTATCGCGTCCTGGATGGCCGCCGGCACTTTGCCCGACAGCACCATATCAAATCCGAAATCCCGAATAGTCCACGCCATGAGCTCACGCGTGTTGGGTAGAATCATTGCTTTGAAGTCATCAAGCGCGATTCCTTGCGGGTCAGCCGTGACTAAGCATGCCGCGCAACCGTCCGAGAACAGAACGAAACAGAGAACCTGTTCCAGGTCGATCGTCTCTTGAAAATGCAATGTGCAAAGTTCGAGATTTACAACCAACACACGGGCAGACGGCTCCGAGCGCACGATGTGTCGCGCCAGCTTGAGCGCGTTGATCGCCGCATAGCATCCCATGAATCCGATGGTTGTGCGCTCGATCGATGTGGGAAGCCGGCAACGTTGGATCAGGTCAAGTTCGACGCCAGGAGCAGAGAGCCCGGCGCAACTGGTTAGCAAAAGATGGGAAATACGACTGCGAGCGGCGCCAAGCCCGAGCCGTTCGATGGTCGCTTCGGCTAGCTCCGGAGCTTCCGCCTCAAAGAGACGCATGCGCGCTGCAGCGTTGGGAAAGTTTCCGCGGATGTAAAACGAGTCGGCGTCCAGCGCCGCCCCCTCGCCTCCATCGCCGGCTGGCCTTAAGTAGGAGTAGCGGTGCTCGATTCCTGCCCTTTCGATCATGCGTTTTAAAGCGATCAAGCGTCGCTCATCGCGTTCGAACAAGGATAGTGCATAGCTTACGAACGCCGTATGGACATCGTGGGGCGGCACCCCCGTCGCGATACGATTGATATACGCTCTGGTCAAATGTTGGCCTCCTAACACCAGCTTCCTCTTCGCATGGAGAGTGCACCCCGGTTGCTTCGTCCGGCCCATTATTTCATTTCAGCAGTCGGTGGCACGGCGAGTGGCGCGATCGCTGCCGGGACCAGCACAAAACATCTCCATTGTAGTGGTGCCCGTCCCGGGCGGGACTGCTGGCATGGTGTGCGGCACGGTGAAACGTCGAAATCACACGGCCGCCGTTTCAGTAGCCGTAATTGTAGCAGGTGTTGGCCCACTCCAGCCATACGAAGTCCAGACCTGGCGCCAGCACCCGTTCCCATAAGCGGCATAGTCATAAAAGAACGGCGCGCCGACGACCGCAAAATTGCGGAAATGGTGATGCCGGAAGAAGAAGGCGTTACGCCGGAATGCGAAGTTGTTGAATCTGTTACCGACGAAACGCTGGCCGGCGAAGGGTGCGCCGACAAATCGGCCTCCACCTGGTACGAACACGCTCCTGCCGGTGACCATGCCTCCAGGGAAGCCATCGCCGCTGAAATGCATGCCTCCACCGGGCACGCCACCCATATGCATGCCGCCACCGTGCATTCCGCCGAAACCACCACCACCGCGAAATGCCACGGCCGGCGATGCAACGAAGATTGCTGCTCCGAGGCTTGCCATGATTTGATCCTCCGCGACATAGGCATTCGACGAACCGACGCAAAAATCGAACGATCGCTGCGAAGACTCGTTCCAATATTCCCAAAACTCAAATTACTAAAGCGACAGTTCTGACAAAAAAGTCAGTTTTGGTAATTGCTTCTCTGTGACATGATGGATCTGGCGTTGTCTGGGACGGGAAGCCGCGTCGAGACATGCCATCCCGGCTGATCGAGGACGAGGATGGCACGTCCGCCTGGCGCGACCGCAATCGAGATTTCCTCGAGATGCATGGCCATGGCGTGGCGTTGTCACGTTCGTGGGTTTTACTTGTCAATAGCGCCGGGCGCTCGCGGTCCGCATGTCTATATCAATACCTTAGAGT
>VDMG01000181.1 GCA_006514895.1 Beijerinckiaceae bacterium | reverse complement strand
GCGGCGGGCGCCCGCAAAGGTCAAATAGGCTTCATTCGCGTAAATGATCTTGCCGCCCGCGCCGGTTACAATCAGCCCATCGGTGTTGTTGTCGCAGATAAGCTTGGTGACGTCGTTCCTCGACGCCTGTCCGGAAAATCGGAGAAGGCCCGCGGCAAATGCGAAGGAAGCGCAAATACCGGCTATCGCGAAGAGGGCGAGCAAAAAGATTACGGCATTGACGCTTCCCTCATTGGGTAAGAAGGAAAAAGCCCCTGCAACGCCCGCCAGAAGCATGAAAAAAGCCAAGGTCAAGATTTGATGGCTGGCGCCCCCGGTCCGGCGGCCGATGGCGGATGTCGTCTGCTCGCTCATGAAATTTCATCCGGTGAAAGCGAATTAACTTTCTTTGCAACGCGTGGCCGGCCTTGCCGATGAACTTCCGCCATCTTCGAGCGTTGAAAGGGTAATAACGCAACGGCGGTTTCTTTTCGCGCCGAGCCGTCCTGGACGGAGACTTCAATGCAACCGTTTTGTAAATTCCTCGCCACCACGACAGTCTCTTTTTTAGCTTCGAGTGGCGCCTTTGCGCAAACTGCTTATGAAGACTACGGGCCGCTCCCGCCTAATCCGCCTAAAAGCTGGATCGCGGAGGGCCGTTCTATCCAGGAATGGGATCGGTTCCGCTATGATTATTCGGGCACCCGCGGCCGCATGGGCCTCGGCGCCGATCCGGCCCATCCGGAGGGTCCCGGTAATTTTTCCTCGCCGGGCCGGTAGGTCATGCCAATTCGAACGAATCAATTCTTGATGAATTTCGTTAACTATTTGTTATCCTAGACCGGCATGGCGGTTTGAAACGTGCTACGCTAAACAAACCTCCACCCTTATTTTATCTGAGCGAGCCGCGAGATGCCGGGCTTAAGTGAAAGTTTTTTGGCGAACAAGAGCCTCGTCGCCGCAGCGCTGGCGTTCCTTGCTGCCGCGGTTCTGCTTTCCGTGATTTTCCGCTTTACCTTCGGACGAAGAATCCGGCTGCCGCGCAATGGAAGGGCGCGGCTGCCGCGGCTTGGGACAGTCGATGCGTTCGACCTCGACCGGCAGCGGCAGCTTGTTATCATCCGACGCGACAATGTCGAACATCTCCTGATGATCGGTGGTCCCAATGACCTCGTCATCGAATCGCAAATCATCCGCGCCGAGAGCCGCGACCCACGCGACATCCGCGAGGCCAGAATTCGCGATAAGGAATTACGGGAGAAAGAGCCGAAAGATCCGCCACCGTTGCCGGTTGGAGTTGCTTGGCCTTCTCCGGCCGAAGCGCCGGTACCAAATCCGCCACGGCGCAAAATGCCATTTCCTGCCGCCGGCGAGTTGGAGCCGGAGACCGGAGTGGCCCCATGCGTCCCTATCGAGGAGCCAATGCCGGAGTTCGCGCCTTCCACCGTTTTGCCAACTCCCCGGTCGCCCGTACCCTTGCCGGCAAGACGCGTTTCTTCGCCGCTTGCTCCTTCCGGTTCTGGCCAAAGAATACAAAATCAACGCGAGGCTCTTCAAGGCCGCGCGGATCCTTTGCGGAAGCGTGAGCCAATAACCGGTCCCGCGAAGGAATTTCGACGGGCGTCAGTCGCGACCGCCTTTTTGCGTTCCTGGACGCACCGCCAGGGGGAAGGAAGTGGTGTCAGACTAGCGCCATCAAGCGCACCCGAAGCGCTCGCTGCGGTCCCAAATGCCCCGAGTTCGCTCCCCGGTTTTGAGGAAATTCCAGCGTCACCGGAGGGTAACGCGGCGGTGGGGGCTGGACTGGAGACCGTGACGCCAATAACAGGGCAGACCGCGCCAATTGTCGCATCAGGTGACGTAATCGAAGATGGCTTGTCGGCGGATACAGCGCAAGCCGGCGTCGATGCGCTGGAAGCGGAAATGGCCAAACTCCTCGGACGCGGGCCAGGCTAAAGCGTTTTGGGCCGAAAGGATTCCAGTTCCTGCTTTGAAATTGCTGGAGAATTTTCAGAGAAACCAAGATTTAGCCAATATGAGGCTGGACAAAAATCCGGCGTTGCGGCAAACGGCGCGGATGCCGCCCGCCCAAGTGGAAAATCTCCGGCGAAGGATTTGGGATGCCCTGCGTGAAGACGCAGGCCGGTCGAATAGCGCGGTCGGCCGACTGGTCGGGTGCAGCCATCATAGCGTCGCAGCGCTTCGGCGCGAGCTTGAAGAGACCGCGCAAATCACCCGGTTTAATTTCGCAGGCGGCAGGCCGGGCATGAAAAAGCCGCGGCTTCCGCTTCACCGCCGCTCGAAGCGTTGGCGCTTCGCTCTGCGTCCCCATAGGGCGCAGGCCGAAACGTCGCCTCCCGATGTTTCTGACGTCGCTATCGATATTGATGAGACCGGTCTCCAGCGCGGATTTAAGGCTGCTACTCCGCTGCCCCAGGTCATCGAGTTCATTTGCGCATTCGCAGCCGGACTGGGCACGAGCAGGGCGGATGAAAGTGGCCCAAAGGCCAAGGGCGATTGCCGCTAAAAGCATTTTGTACAGCATTGTGAGGTTCTCCTTTTCCGAAGCGTCAGGCGCTTCCCGTGAGCGGCGCGCGTTGCGCCGCCCAGAAGAAGGGTCAGTGGCCTATCCTGTTCGCGCGCAAGGGAGACAGGCGCTGTCCGGCGGGGCCTGGCATCGGCTCGACAAGATTCCGCTCGATGGCTAGCCAGCGCAGAGCATCGCGGTACTCTCTTTTTGTAAATTCCCCGCGCCGGTAGAGGTCTGTGAAATACTCATACCTGTCCGACCAATGCGAGACTTTCGCGAACGACATGATAAGAGCCGTCATGCTTTCCAGCGAAACGGCGCCCCGATATGTCTCTTCTGTGATCGCGCGCTTACGCGTTTCGAGAAGTTCGCGCCGCACACGTTCTCTTTCCATATTTGTAACTTCGGCCATCTTGCTTTTCCTTTTCTGAAGTCCTCATGGGCTTCGCACTACCGCCCGTGAGTGGCAGGCCGAAACTCATTTCACGCGGCGACCCGTTTGCCGCCACCGCCGGGCGGCGGGTTAAATGGCGGGAGCGCCTCCATCGTAGCGAGCGCCTCTTTCAGATCGTCGCGTACTGAACTGATGTATTGAAGCACTTCTTCGTGGTCCTCCTCGGACACTTCTTCCGGTTTCCGTGACTGAACGAGCGCAAGCACCCTCTCCACGTACCGCGCCGTGATGCGAACGTCGCCCATCACGCCCCGCCCATGATACGCCGCCCTGCTTGCGTGCAGCGGGGAAGCTCGCGACGTTTTCGCCTTCGCCTTCCGGTTCCGGCCATAGCTCAATAAGCGTGCCGCACAGCTCGGCTGCCCGGTCACACGCGGCCCGGCAAGCGTTCAGCGCGTCGATATGTTTCTGGCTCATTAAGCCGCCTCACTGCCTAGGATCGTGCGCATATTTTCCAAATGCTCGGCGCTCATTCGGTCGCGTTCGTGTCGGATCGCGGCCTCGAAATCGAGGATAGCGCGCTCATAGCGGATTTGTTCGATTCGCACCGCCGCGCCTGTCTGATCGTCGTCAAGCGCGGATTGCGCCGAGTGCACTGCCGGGATTGATCCGGCGAGTGTCGCCAGGCCGCGCCCTAATTTTCTCGTTACCACTTTGATTTCTCCTTTTTTTGATCGAAGCATGATGCTTCCCTAGAGACCACTTGAATCAAACAGCCTCTTTGCCATATGTAAGCTGTGTAGCGTAGAAATCAAAGACTTTCTTTGAAATATATCAACACTATAGTCAGAGGTTACAAACATGCTTGGAATTGCTACAGTTCGCGACATGGGGATCACGAAAGACCAATGCCGCGCGGCGCGCGGAATCCTGCGTATGTCGCAAGAGAGGCTTGCGCGTGCCGCGGGCGTTGGCGTTTCGACCGTCACGGACTTTGAACTTGGCAGCCGGGAGATATCGCCGCGCTTGGTTCACATGATCCGCATCGCCTTAGAGCAAGAAGGCGTCTTGTTCAGCGACAACGGCAGCGTCAAGAAAGTGCCGGGGTGGCGGAAATGAATCGCGAAATCTTCTGTAAGTCCTGCGGTGCCCTGATTGCGCATGGCCAGACCACGGCAGCGGGCGGCGATATCGTCCGGGGTACGAGCCAGACAGGCGACATTGCCGCGAACGAGCTTTTTCTCATCGCCTGGGGCCATCGGCGGCCGTCCTGGGGGCCGGAGCCGCCGCCTGAAATGGCGATTTTCCAACATAATCCATAAGCCTTTCACAGTGCTCCAACAGTTTCGTCCAAAATCCCGTCGCGGTTTCGGTCGCGGTGGCTTTAGGCACCCTCATGACGCGGCCTTTTGGGCCAGGCCGCGAAGCATGAGGTCGGTCTTGTAGGATTCCCACTCGGTGCTTATGGCAAAGTCCCTTTGCCCGATGCGCATAAGACGGGGGAAGCTGGGACTTTGTCCGCCATGCGCCGGAGAGTCCGAAAGCAGGACCCGAGATCGGCGGACATTTGGTCTAGGCGGACAAATCTAAGCGGCGCGCTCGGCGCCGGTGAAGTGTCTTCGGTAGGCACGGCTTAATCCTCATGTTGATTGTCGTGGACAAGCGAATCATCTACACCCAGCAACCGGGCTCGCAACACTTTTCAGCCGCATATGGTTAGGTAATTTAATGGAGCGAACTCGGTCAGTTTCATGCGCGCATGAAACTGACTTCAAAACCTCGCGAATCTCGCGCTTTAGCCCGAGAGTTCTTTACGTAAAGAACTCGACCCCTAATCCGCGCGAAGCTGGCGCGGGGACCAGTTATCGGCGGCGGCCCGGGGTACCACGTGGGTAGCATTTTAGTGATGTCCACGGGTGTCTCACGGTGTCCATGACAACGCGGTCAATCCATGATAACCGCGCGGAATCGCAGAGGGAAAATCTTGAATTTTGTCCCGCTATGTCGCATGCTGTCGCGCAGCGAAGGTGTGATAGAGGGGTCATCATGATGCGGGGCAGTCATATGGTGTCTGGATCA
>VDMG01000294.1 GCA_006514895.1 Beijerinckiaceae bacterium | reverse complement strand
ATCCGGCACTGGACCCGCCTTGTAGCCCGCGACCGGCGTTCGTTTCGCTCTTCGCGCCGGCAGCTATAGGCGATGCGAGACGAGCGGCGTTGAAGGTGCGTGAGCGGCAATTCAGGGCGGCGTTCGATCCGAGGAAGACTATTGCGATCGCAAGGGCGATTGTGGCCGCGAAGGTGACAGCGGAGGGTCATCGGCGTTTCCTCCCCATGCCGCTTTCAGACAAGGTTATCATAGCAAATGTTTGAAAGCTTAATTCAAGCAGTCGATTCCGGAATCGGCGAAAATCTTATTCAACATGGCAACCAGCTTCCAGAGGTTTTCCCATGGCTGCCCCTCTTCCACTTCGTTCCGACTTTGACGCGGCCGAATTGCGACCGTCGAGGCGGTCGCGCGACCCGGATCAGACCCAGCGTCTTTTGACGCTCGTGGGGCTCATCGGTCATCATCAACGAGCCTTGGTATAAGGCCTCAATAAACGCATTGTTCGAAAGCGGGTTCGATGCTTCCCGCCCATTGCGTTTTGAATTTGTTGATCAGCCTTTCGGCTTCGCTTGCTTGCGCGAGGACCGCATGGAGGGGATCGAGAAATATTGTCTCGTCGAACCCCCGCGCGTCGCGCCGGTTGCGCGTGGCCAACCCGGCGCGGGCGATACGCAGCACTTCGGCCGCGACCTCGCCGAGCCGCCGCCCATGGATCGCCACCGCAAGGCCGAGGCGCGGTACCGCGGCACGCAGTTGCTCGCGCTCTTCCGCGCTCCAGTTCTTTACCAAGTCCCAAGCCGCGTCCAGCGAAGAAGACTCGTAAAGGAGCCCTACGAAAAGAGCCGGAAGCGCCGGAAGGAATGGCCGGGGTCCAGCATCGGCCCCGCGCATTTCGAGATAGCGTTTCAGCCGTACTTCCGGAAAAATGGTGGATAGATGATTGGCCCAATCGGCGAGCGTCGCGCGCTCGCCGGGAAGTTGCGCGAGCCTGCCTTTCAAAAGATCGCGAAAATTGGCGCCCGCGACATCGTGATAGATGCCGCCGCGCTTGACGAAATACATCGGCACCGAAAGCGCATAATCAACATAGCGCTCGAAGGACATCCCCTCCTCGAAAGCAAAAGGCAGCATGCCGGTCCGGGCCGCGTCTGTATGGCGCCAAATCTCCGAGCGCGCTGAGAGATAGCCGTTGAGCTTGCCATCAGTAAAAGGCGAATTGGCGAAGAGTGCCGTGGCGACCGGCTGCAAGGCCAGCGAAACGCGAAGTTTTTTGACCATGTCGGCTTCGCTCGAAAAATCGAGATTGGCCTGCACCGTGCAAGTGCGAAACATCATGTCGAGCCCGCGCGATTCGACCCTGGGCATATATTTCACCATGATGGCGTAGCGCTGCTTTGGCATCAGCGGAATTTCGTCGAGCCGCCATTTGGGGTTCATGCCGAGCGCCAGAAAGCCTATCCCCAAGGGCGCGGCGACGGCTTTCAGCGCGCAAAAATGGCTGTCGAGCTCGGCATTGGTTTTATGGATCGTATCGAGCGGCGCGCCGGAAAGTTCGAATTGACCGCCAGGTTCGAGCGAGATGCCAGCACCCGTCGTTGCGTCGTAGAGCCCGATGATATGCGGTCCGTCAGTGACCGGCGCCCAGCCGAGCTTCTTTTGCATTCCCGCCAAAAGAGCGCGAATGCCGCCTTGGCCCTGCGCGGGCAAGCCTTCATACGGCACGGGCGAACGGCCGTTCAGGTAAAAGGGAATTTTCTCATGCTCGGTGCCGATCCGGAATTGCGCCGGAGGCTTCGCCCCCGCTTCGAGCCAAGCGACCAGCTCATCGCGCGACGTGATGGGGGTGGAATCCGTAACGTCGCGAGCCATTGCCATACTTTCAATTGGCAGCCATCGTCACGCGGCCATTCGCGACATGCACGGCAAGCCACCTATTTAAGAATTCGCGGCCGCGGTTCACCGGGCTCCGCGCGCTGCTACATAAGCGGGCGAAGGCCGGGGCGCAATGTGAGCGGCGGGGCGAATGCGCTCAGTGGCGCTTGCCGCTCATGATGTCATTGATTTCGCCCTCAACCCCGCCTTGCCGCGTGCCCGCGGGCGGCGGCGTTCCCGGCTGCAGCATTTTGGTGAGGGCCTCGAGGGCCGCCTGAATCGAGGCCGCATCGAAACCCGGCACTTTAGGAGTGCCAGAGGGAGTGGGTCCCGCGGCGGGGCCTGCTCCCGGGCGGCCGCTGAGATTTCCCAAGATGGACCCCAAAATGCCTCCGAGGCCTCCCTGACCGCCCGCCGGCCCCGGCGCGGCAGCCGGCGTCTGCCCGGGACCGGTTGGCCCCTTGCCGCCGGCCAAGATCTGGCCGAGAATCGAGCCTAGGCTCCCCGGCCCGTCAGTCGGGCCCGGCGCAGGAGCCGCCTGCGGGTTCGCGGGAGTCGCACCTCCACCCAAAATCTGACCTAAAATCTGGCCAAGGCCGCCCTGTCCCGCGGCATTGGCGAGCTGCCCGAATATCCCGCCAAAGCCTTGGTTTTGCAGGGACTTAGTGAGGCCGCCGAAAATCATCGAAGCGATCACAGGAAGCATTTGGGTCAAGGTGTCGGGACTGATCCCAGCCGCGCTCGAAGCCCGCAGGACAATTTCCTCGCGCGCGCTGTGAGAGCCAAGAATTTGGCTCAGAATATCGCCGCCCTTTTGCGCCGTGGCAGCAGTTTGCGCTGCGGCTGGATCGCTGAAAGCCGCCAAGTGCTGGCCCTCTCCCAGCGCGCCGACGAATGAACCGAACCCAAGCGGCTGTGAAGTCTGCTTCAAGAACCCTTCAGATAGCGCCGGCACGATCGCCTTGACCGCCGCGTCCGCCTCCTCGGCCGTGATGTTGAATTGAGCCGCCAAATTATCGATTGCTTGGCCGCCTTGGGCATTTCGCAAAATCTCGTAAAGATTGAACATGGCAGTCCTCCAAAGATAACGCGCGGCGCGGGCAAGCCGGAATGATGTCCGGCAAGCAGAAAACCAATGCTACAAGACCTTGTGGCGTTTTGCGAGCCGATCCGTGACGTAATAAGCCGTGATCACGGCGCCCGCTCCAAACAGGGCCGAGCCGAGGATAAGCCCCATGTAGCCGCCTTCCGGTCCAAAACGCGCGGCGCCGGCCGTCACGAAGGGCAGCGTCCCAAGTGTGGCGCGCCCCCAGTTGAACAGTGTCGAGAGAAACGGGAACCCGAGATTGTTGAAAGCGGCGTTGGCGACGAAAATGGCGCCAAGGAAAAGCCAGAGCACCCCGCCATAGGCGCAAACGAAAGTTAAAAGCTCGGCCGTATCGCCTTGCGCGCGAAAGAGTTTGACAATCAAAGGCGCAGCCAGGCGCAAAAGAATTGCGACCGCTACGACATAGAGCGTGGCGAAGGTCAAGCAATCCGTGAGCACCTGGCGCACCCGCGAGATCAGCTTCGCGCCGAGGTTCTGGCCCATGATCGGGCCAACCGCCGATGACAATGCAAACAGTACACCGAATGCCATCGGATTCAGCCGGTCGACGATGGCGAAAGCCGCGACAACGGCTTCGCCGAAATGCGAAAAAATTCGCATCGTATAGGCATTGGCCGCCGGCGTCGCCAGATTGGTCAGGACGGCGGGAATAGCGATTGCCATCATCGGCACGAGATCCAATCTCGCCGCCTCGCGGCTCGGCTTTGCCACGAGATCATGCTTGCGGACGGCGCCGTTTAGGCCAACGGCCGCAATCACGAATCGTGAAATCAATGCGACAATGGCGGCGCCAGTGACGCCAAAGCCGAGACCAAAAATAAAGATCGGATCGAGAATGGCGGTGGCAATGGCCCCTGCGAGAGTCACATACATTGAGCGACGGGCATCGCCAGCGGCGCGCAATATGCTCGCAAGCACCATGCCGAGGCCAAGCAAAACGGTGGCCGGAAGCGTGATCGCGAGATAGGTCGAGGCGACATCGAGTGTCATGCCACGGGCGCCGAAGAGGATCAGAATCTCCCGCCGCAGCGGCCAGGCGGCGCAGCTGACCAGAGCCGCGATCAGAACGACATGAACAAGACCCGATGCCGCAAGCCGCCTTGCGCCGTCTCTATCTCCCTTGCCATGCGCCCGCGATACAAGGGCGCCGATCGCGATTGAAAGGCCGATGTTGATCGAGACCGAAAAAAACAAAACCTGCGACGCGAAGCCGACGGCTGCGGTGAGCTTCGGATCGCCAAGCCAAGACACGTAGAGCAGCGACAAAAGATCGACGACGAAAATCGCCATGAGCCCTACTGAGGTCGCCGCCGTCATGACGATCACATGGCGCATGGTCGAGCCTTCGGTGAAGACCGCGCGCGGGATAGGTCTTTTGCTCAATAGGCGGTGTCCTTACGGGTCGGGCTTTGTCGCTTCTTGCGCCTCGGCGGCTGTCGTAGAGGCAGGCGAAGGTGGCGCGGCGGCTCTTCATATGAGGTTGTGGCCAGGCAACGGCAACGAGCACAGGGGTCGAGAAATCGATTGGCCGTCCGGCAACGGCTTGTTTCAGCCCGCTCGCTCGGCGGCAGGCCGTTCCCGTTCCCGCCTTGGCGAAGCACCCGCCCAAGCAGCATCCGGCGAAGCGGATGCCAAGGAAGCGTGCACGATCATCGCCGCGATCGGAACCCCCCTTTCTCTCCTGGAAAGCGCGTCAAATTTTTGGCGCAGTCCATATGACGATGTCGCGCATGACTCGGGCAAGCGCCGCGTCGAGCGCGGCGGCGACCACGGCTGGATCGCTCGAAGCCACCGGAACAGTGCCGGAAAACAGGCGCCCGGCGATTATGCGTCCGCTTTGGCCAAGGATTTGGGCGGAAATTTCGACCGTTGCCTCGCTACGCGCCGCATCGAGCTCGAACCGCCGGATGCTGGTTTGGAGACTGAAATCGGCAAGCATGCCGGGCCGGCCAACCGCGCGCAGAAGATGCGCGTTCTGAAAGCTCTCGATGAGCCGGGTCTGAACCAGCGCAGGCAATTTATC
>VDMG01000270.1 GCA_006514895.1 Beijerinckiaceae bacterium | reverse complement strand
AATGATAAGTGATTATATGATTTCGAAAGCAAAGCTCTTCCTGAGTAAAATGTATTCAGCGGAACAATATATTGATACCCTGGCAGCACTAGAAAATGCTTGGCCGCCGCTTCCTTCGACAGTTGCCGGCTATACCTATCTCGCTGGCAAAGCGGTTTCAGAATCCAGGGCACTCGCTCGGGAACTCGGAACCGCCAAATTCGCTAAGTTGCTGAAGCAGCTCAAGATGACGAGATGGGTCTGCTTGCGGACGTATCTGCGCTGTAGATTTACGAAGAACGCTAAACCAATTCGGGCCTAGTGCATTTTCAAGCGAAGTCGATGCCGGTTCGCGTCAAGAAAATGCGATCCGGCCCGGAGAGCGCCTGGTGCAGAAAATGTTTCACGTAAAGCTCCGGACAAACCTGCCGCTTTTGCGAGACAAAGCTGTCTTTTGCTGGTGAAACGGCCCATGCCGAGCCCCCCTCCCCCCATTTTCGACCGCCGCCTGACAAGGCTCAAGCTTGCCCGCGCGGCCGCTAAGGGCGCCGAGGATTTTCTGCTTGTCCATGCCATTGAGGAATTTGGCGAACGGCTTGCCGCGATCAAACACGAATTTGGCGTGATCCTCGATGCCGGCACGCCCTCGCCCCGGCTTTCCGCGCGGCTTGCGGAACTGCTTCATCCGCCCCTCCTCGTTCGGATGGCGCCGCTGACGGAGGTGGCCGGTGGGCTTTCTCTGCCGCGACTCGTGGGCGACGAGGAAAATTTGCCGCTCGCCCCAGAACGCTTCGATTTGGCGGTCTCGGCGCTTTCCTTGCAAAATCTCAACGACCTCCCCGGAGCGCTGGTTCAGCTTCGCTGCGTTTTGAAGCCGGATGGGCTTTTTCTCGGCTGCCTGCTTGGCGGCCAGACTCTGCATGAGTTGCGAACCGCCTTGGCCGTGGCGGAGACAGAGGTATGCGGCGGGGTCAGCCCGCGGGTCGCGCCTTTCGCCGATGTACGCGACATGGGCGGGCTCTTGCAACGCGCTGGCTTCGCCTTGCCGGTAGCGGATAGCGAGCCCGTCACCGTGCGTTACGCGGATATATTTGGCCTCATGAGGGATCTGCGCGCGATGGGCGCGGCCAATGCGCTTGTGGCGCGGCTTCGCAAGCCTTCGACGAAAGGCCTTTTTATACGCGCCGCGCAAGTCTATGCGGACCGATTCGCCGATCCGGATGGACGCGTGCGCGCGACTTTCGAGATGATTTTCCTCTCCGGCTGGGCGCCGCATGAGAGCCAGCAAAAGCCACTCGCGCCGGGCTCCGCGAAGATGCGGCTTGCCGACGCTCTCAAGATCAAACCCGCGCCCGAGCGCTAGACTAGAGCACTTTCAGATTCCGCAGAATCAGAAAGCACTTTAGATCTTTGTTTTATCGCATTTTCTTGAGCGAACCGGTATCCACTTCGCTTGACAATGCTCTAGACCATGATCGCTTTAAGTTCGATTGCCGATGGTGCCTTTTTACTTGCTACTGCTTTACTTGCTACTGCGCGAGTTCCCAGGTGACCTGTACTTCGGTGCGTAGAGTCTGGGCGCCAGGCTCGACGGGAATGGCGGCGGAGGCTCCGCGCGGGGCGGCAGCAAGCACTCTCGGCGACATTGCCACGGGAGCCGTCTCGGGCGGTTGTGTCGCGATTTCCAGGACCCGCCCGAGCTTGATGCCCACCCCGTTCACATAGCTATTGGCTTTGCGTAAGGCGTCGCGAACGGCGTCTCCCCGCAAGCCATCGTATTTCGCTTCTTTTTGCGAAAAATCGAATGCGATGCCCTCAAAGCTATTGGCGCCTTTGTCCATCAACTGGCCTGCCAGGGCACCGGCCTTTGTGATGTCCCTGATCCGCACGCTCAACGAATTGCTGGCGAGGTAACCGCGCAAGGTCCGCTTGACGCGGCCGTTGGCTTCGGTCGTCTCGCCGTAAACCGGCGAGAGGGTGATGGACAAGGTCTTGATATCCTTTGCCTCGATCCCTTGCGCCTTGATTTCGCCGACGACCGCTTGCGCGGCGCGTGCGTTTTCGCGGGCGGCGTCGGCTGCTTTTGGCCGCTCGGTATCAACGCCAATCGAGATTGTCGCGATGTCGGGGACGACTTCCATGCTGGCGACGCCGGTCGTGGTGATGGAGGGAACCGAATCCTTCAAGGATGGGTAAAATTGTTGTTGGGCATGCGCGGCCGGCGCGCCGATACCGAGCGCGAGCGCGGCGATGAAAGCAAGCGGGGCAAGCAAGCAGGAAATGCGGAAGGTGGTTGACATGAGACATCTTTCAGCGGGCGAAAGGAAGGGCGGCGGCCCGCGCCATGGTGCCCCCTCCGCATGGCGCCCTTTCGACAGCGACAAATTTGATGAGAGCGGATGTGATGAAACCGGCGTTTTACGGGAGAAATCCTAGAGGAATCCAAGCCACCGTGCTAGGAATCTGAATATGTCTCATCTCGCCGCAAACTCTGCACTGCTTGAAAATTCGGCCGGCCGGAGCGCCGCTTCGCTTGCCGGAGCGACGCGGTGCGAGCTTGCCGCTGCGCTTGCCGGGACGGGGGTACCCGAGCGCGAAATCCGCATGCGTGTGGCGCAGCTTTGGCATTGGATCTACCATGCCGGCGCAAAGTCCTTCGAACCGATGGCCAATGTCAGCAAGGCTCTTCGCACCACTCTCGCGCAGCGGTTTAGCCTTGCCCGCCCGCAAATTGTCGCCGAGCAAATTTCGAGCGACGGCACCCGCAAATGGTTGCTGCGGCTCGACCTGGTGGACCGCCAAGACAAAGGCGCCGAGGTCGAATGCGTTTACATCCCGGAGAGCGACCGCGGCACTCTTTGCGTTTCGAGCCAGGTCGGCTGCACGCTGAATTGCAGCTTCTGTCATACGGGAACGCAAAAACTCGTCCGCAATTTAACAGCGCGCGAAATAATTTGCCAAGTTTTGATCGCGCGCGAAAGGCTTGGCGATTTTCCAGGATCCGTGCCGCCTGACGATGGGCGCGTGCCGGGCGATGGTCTTCGCGCGGTATCGAATATCGTTTTCATGGGGATGGGCGAACCGCTCTATAATTTTGACAATGTGCGCGACGCCGCGGCGGTCATTTCCGATGGCGACGGCCTCGCGCTTTCAAGACGCCGGATTACGGTTTCGACGGCCGGTGTCGTGCCGCGTATGGAAGAACTTGGCCGCGAGACCGGCGCAATTCTCGCCATTTCGCTCCACGCGGTGCGCGACGAATTGCGCGACAGGCTCGTGCCGCTCAACAAGAAATATCCGATCAAGGATTTGCTTGGCGCCTGCCGGACCTATCCTGGCGCCTCCAACGCGCGGCGGATCACGTTTGAATATGTGATGCTGAAGGACATCAATGATTCGCCGGCCGACGCCCGCGAACTGGTGCGGCTGCTCAAGGGCATTCCAGCCAAGATCAATCTCATACCGTTCAATCCCTGGCCCGGTGCGCCTTATGAATGTTCGGACTGGGGAAGAATCGAAAAATTTTCCGATATTGTGTTCAACGCGGGCTATGCGAGCCCGGTGCGCACGCCGCGCGGACGCGACATCCTTGCCGCCTGCGGGCAGTTGAAGAGCGAGACGGAGAAGCTGCGGGCGCGGGCAAGGCTCGCGGTGCATGAAGATTAGGTTCAAGGCTTAGCGCGCAGCCCAAGCACGGCGAGCCCCGCCAACCCAACTGAGGTCACCGCGTTCCAGCCCGCAAGCGAGAGGCCGAGAATGCGAATCGCGGCCGCGTCGCAACGCACGACTTTGACGCTTCCCAATTGTTTCAAAAAATCTTCGGCCGAGGCGGCGCGATCGAGTGTGCCGGTGCATTCCGCCGGCCCCGGCCAAAATCCCCATTCGACGCCCGCATGATAGGCGCCAAACACCGCGCTCGCCGCAAAAACCATGGCAAGACTGGCGAAGGCCGCGCGCAAGAGAGTTTTGGAACCGCGCGCGGCAAACACAAGCGCGAGGCCTGCTATCGGAATGGCGGCATAATAGGGAATGCGCTCCTCGAGGCAGAGCTCGCATGGCGCATAGCCGAAAGCCTCGAAGAGGAAAGCGCCCGCGATCGACGCGACCGCTGTCACCAGAATGGCGAGAGCAAGGAAAAAGGGAGTTTTGGCGCCCATCGCGGCGGTCAGATCACACGCGCGGCGATCCAGAAGCCGACGACAATCGCAGCCGCAAGGATCGCCAAAAACCAGCCGAAATATTTATCGAGCAAGGCGTTGACCGGTTCGCCGTAATGCTTGAGGAGAACTGCTATAAGGAAAAACCGCGCACCGCGTGTTACGAAAGACAAGAGAACGAAAAGCGGCAGGCTATAGGCCAAAAGCCCGCTGGTGATCGTCACGATCTTGAAGGGGATCGGCGTCAACCCCTTGAATAAAATAACCGCCCATCCCCACTGCGCATAAAGCAAGCGCAGTTGATCGACACGCGCGCCATAGCCGTAAAGATTGATCAGCCATTTCCCGACCGTCTCATACAAAAACGCGCCGATCGCATAGCCGAGGAGAGCCCCGGCGACCGAGCCCAGCGTGCAGATCAGCGCATAGACCCAAGCCCGCTTCGGCCTGGCGAGCGACATCGGGATCAGAATCGCGTCCGGCGGCACCGGGAAAAACGAGCTCTCCGCGAAAGCGATGACGCCGAGCGCCCAAGGCGCATGCTGGCTCTCCGCGAGGCTCAGGGTCCATCGATACAGCTTTTGGAACATGTTTTTCGCTCGCCAAGGGGAGGCCGCGCCCCGGCGTGAACGCGGCGAAAAGAAAGTAGACGCATCCTTGGCTTATATCCCGCCCGAGCGCAATTTAAAGCCGCGCGAAATCGGGGGCGTCACTGTCGCGCGTTGCTGCGCGCCAGGCGCGTCCGTGCCGAACCCTCAGGCGATGGTGTCGACGACGCCGCCGTCGACACGCAGCGCCGCGCCCGTGGTCGCGGAGGCCTGCGGCGAGCAGACGTAGACGATCATGTTGGCGACTTCCTCG
>VDMG01000210.1 GCA_006514895.1 Beijerinckiaceae bacterium | reverse complement strand
ATCGAGCGAATAGGCTTTCGGCATCGCAAATCACCTCCTTGCGGAAGTGAATCACAAAACCCGCCTAACCGGAATCCCTTCGATTCAACCTGAATGTCCGGCGCTCTAGCGCTTCCAGTGCGGCAGTTTCTTCGAGATATGTTTCCTTTTTGGCCGGGATCTTGGCCTCGGAAATGTCGTAATTTTGCAACAGCGTGATATTATGGCAACGTGTTTCCGGACTTTCGCTTCACCATGTTCGGTGCCCTGACCTTCCTATCACTTTCAACCGGCAAACATGGCTGGTCAAAAAGCAGCGCGGTATAGTTCGGGGGGGAAAAATAGCCGTCCCCGCTTCACGGCTCGTTTCGGGCCCGTGGCCGTCATCCTCGCTCTCTTCATTGGCCTCGTTAGCTTTCTGATTTTTTCCAACTACACGCCGGTAGCGCCAACGGATTCCGTCATTTTCGGGCTGTTTGTCGCAAATATCCTTTGCATTCTCCTGGTCTTCTCTTTTGTCCTCGCGGAGGCCTATGCGCTTTTCACGGCGCGCCGCGCCGGCGTCGCCGGGGCGGAACTGCATATCAGGATCGTCGGACTTTTCTCGATCGTTGCCGCCGCGCCGGCACTCCTAATGGCTTGGGTAGGGTCGGTTACGCTCGAACGCAGTCTCAATCCATCCTTCATGCAGGACGGACGCGGCTTTGTGCAAAACACGATCGCCGCGGCAAATTTGTTTCGCGAAGGCCAATGCTCATCGCTGCTCCGGGAGGCCAGCCTAACGGCTTCCGATCTTGATCGCGGCAAGCTCATGTTCGAGGTGGATCGGCCACTGTTTCGTGAATTTTTCACATCGCGGGCACGTTTCCTCGGCTTCACCGCCGCGGCGCTTATGAAGTCCGACGGAACGGTGGTCGAACACGTGGACACAGGCGCCTTGACCGGCACTGCCGTGGTCCGGCCGGAGCCACGCGATTTCGACGTCGCAAGAAAAAACGAGCCCGAGTGCCTGACCCTCGATAAAGACCGGACATTCGTCGCCTTGCGGACGCTTCATTCCTTCCAGGACACGTTTTTATATGTGGCCCGGCCCGTCGACCCGTTCACAGTGGAGTTTCCGGAACAAGCAGCCAAGCTCGTCGCGCTTTACGATGCTTTCGATTATCACCGCCGCGGGATCAGGATCGCTTTCGCGACCATGTTTGTCTTGATCGCCTTGATCATGCTCTTGTCCGCGACTTGGCTCGGTCTTTCCTTCGCCAACAGTCTCGTCGCGCCGATAAGGCGCTTGATCGCAGCGACCGACGAGGTCGCCTCCGGCAATCTTCATGTTCAGGTGCCAGTGCGCAAGTCTGAGGGCGATCTTGCCCATCTTGGCGAAACCTTCAACAAAATGACGTCGGAACTGAGCCTCCAGCAGCATCGGCTGATCGCGGCAAGCAAGCTCATCGACGAGCGGCGTCTCTTCACCGAAGCGGTTCTCTCCGGCGTTCCGGTCGCGGTCGTGGGCGTCGGACCGAAAGGCGAAATTACCGCGCTCAATCCGTCCGCTGAAAAATTGCTCCCGCAAAGCGGCGAACCGGCCGAGCGGATCGACGGTCAACCGATCGCCACCGTTCTGCCGGAAATAGAAAGCCTCCTGGCGGAGGCGCGTTCCGGCCAATCCCTCCTCGTGCAGGGACAAATTTCGCTTTCCCATGGCGGCCTCGACCGTCTTTTCAACGTGAGCATCACCAGCGAGCCAAGCGAACGCGCCGACAAGAGCTACGTCGTGACGCTCGACGATATCACGGATCTCGTGACGGCCCAGCGGACGGCGGCCTGGGCCGATGTCGCCCGCCGCATCGCCCATGAAATCAAAAACCCCCTGACGCCGATCCAGCTTTCCGCCGAACGGCTGAAACGCAAATATGGGCGGCTGATCGAAAAAGACCGCGATGTTTTCGACCAATGCACGGACACGATCGTCCGGCAGGTCGACGACATCAAGCGCATGGTGGATGAATTTTCTTCTTTCGCGCGGATGCCGAAACCTCGCCTCGAAAGCGGCGACCTTGGCGAATGCGTGCGCCAGGTCCTGTTCCTTATGCGGGTCGCGCATCCCGATATTGTGTTTGAAGACAAGATGCCGAACGGCCCGGTCCATGTCCCGTTCGACAGGCGACTTTTGTCCCAAGCCTTGACGAACATTGTCAAGAACGCAACCGAGGGGATTGCCGCGCACACCGGCGAACCCGGATTCCAGGGGAAAATATCCGTGGCGGCCGCGGTTGCCGGACGCGTCGTCTCCATCGACGTGATAGACAATGGCATGGGCTTTCCAAGGGAGAACCGGCAAAGGCTCCTTGAACCTTACATGACGACGCGCGCGGACGGGACTGGGCTCGGTCTCCCGATCGTCGCCAAAATCCTCGCCGATCATGGCGGCGGGCTCGAATTGCGGGATGCGCCGGCCGGGCGTGGCGCCTGGGTCAGGATGTTTTTTCCTTTGGGACATGATCTTGGCGGGCACGATCCCGGCGAGCACGACATTGACGGGGCTGCGGCGGAAATCGTGCCGGCCGAAGCCGGAAGCGGAGCTTGAAAGACTTCATGGCGAGCGACATCCTTATAGTGGACGACGAAGCCGACATCCGCGAGATTGTTTCCGGGATTTTGTCGGACGAAGGCCATGGCACGCGGACGGCCAAGAATTCCGACGAGGCCTTGGCCGCGATTGCCGCGAGGCGTCCAACCCTCGTGTTCCTCGATATTTGGCTGCAAGGATCAAGGCTCGACGGTCTTCAATTGCTGAAAATCGTCAAGGAGCAGAATCCGGCGCTTCCGGTCGTCATGATTTCCGGTCACGGGAATATCGAGACGGCGGTCTCCGCGATCAAGCTTGGCGCCTATGATTTCATCGAAAAGCCATTCAAGGCGGACCGTCTGGTGCTGGTCGCGGAACGTGCCCTCGAAGCCTTTCGATTGAAGCGAGAAGTGACCGAATTGCGCACCCGCGCAGGCCGGAGCAACAAGATTGTCGGCATATCGACCGCGATCAATCAATTGCGTCAAGTGATCGAGCGTGTTGCACCGGCCAATTCGCGGGTCTTGATCACCGGATCGCCAGGCGCCGGCAAGGAACTCGCGGCGCGCGGCATCCATGACGCATCTGCGCGCGCTGACGGTCCTTTCATCACCATCAACTCGGCGACGATCGCCCCGGAAACGATGGAAACGGAACTGTTTGGGATCGAAGCCAAGGAGGGGAGCGGTCGCAAGGTCGGCGCGCTCGAAGAAGCCCACGGCGGCACGCTTTATCTCGACGAAATCGCCGATATGCCCAAGGAGACCCAGGGCAAAATCCTGCGGGTTCTGGTCGAACAGAATTTTCTGCGGGTCGGAGGATCGACCCGCGTCCATGTCGATGTTCGTATCATTTCGTCGAGCTCGCGCGATCTCCCGAAACTGATCGCCGACGGCTCGTTTCGCGAGGACCTTTTCCATCGGCTCGCCGTCGTGCCGGTTCGCGTCCCCTCGCTTAGTGAACGCCGCGAGGATATTGCCGAACTCATCGGGTTTTTCATGGAGCAGCTTTCGATTACAACCGGCATGCCCAAGCGTTTGATCGCCGAGGACGCCATGGCGGTTCTGCAATCGCATGATTGGCCCGGCAACATCAGACAGTTGCGCAACAATGTGGAGCGGCTGATGATCCTGGCCAGCGGCGATCCCGAGGCGCCAATCACCGCCGACATGTTGCCGGCCGAGATTGGCGCACTCGTTCCTTCGACGCCAAATGGTTCCGGCGGCGAAAAATTGATGAGCCTTGCCCTGCGGGACGCGCGGGAGGTCTTCGAGCGTGAATATCTTGTCGCCCAGCTCAACCGGTTCGGCGGCAATATTTCGCGCACCGCCGAATTCATCGGTATGGAGCGCTCGGCCCTGCACCGCAAACTGAAGTCGCTACAGGTTGATTGAATATCACGTCCGCCGCCTCGGGGAAGCGGCCGGAAATGCTGTGGGGTAAACGGGGGGTAGACGGAAACCCGGCGCTGTGGCAATGGGCGAGAATGCCACCCGCCCCGTGGATAATCTCCGGCGAAGGATCTGGACCGCCCTGCACGAAGACGCAGGCCGGCCAAACAATGAGCTTGGCCGGCTGCTAGGCTGTAGTCATCACAGCGTTGCGGCGCTCAGGCGCGACCTGAAAGAAACCAATCGAATCGCCCGATTCGATTTCCGTGGTGGTAGGCCGTTCCGGAAGGCCGCCAGACCCTCCCCGCCATCACCCTAGCGCCCGCTAGGTTGAGGTCATCGGGCGTCCTCCTGGCACTTGTCGGCGAGGGCCATTTTCCTGTCGTTCACCGTAATGCGCCTGTCCTCTACAAAAGTGTCGTCTTGCCTCGACTATTTTAGGTCAGGACCAAAATTGCTCATACGCGCGGCCATGCCTTGATGTAGCTGTTCAGACTTTCCTTCTCCGCATCCTCGACCTTTTTGCAATGGCTCCATGCCTCGATATCGAGGCGCGCCATGATTTCACTGCGCAGCCGAGCGCGAAGATCATTCGGGTTCATCGCGTCGAGTTCCCAGCACGTCCGGCCGTGGTTTTCCTTGAACCATTTATAACGAGGATCCCCCTTTTTCGTTTCGACAGAAAAGCCCGGAAGACGCCTGCCGCAATTGTCACGTCGCGCTGCGACGCGAGTTATGTCGACGACGCCGCCATAGCGCTTGATCCGTTCGGGCAAGTCCATTTCGGACATATGCATGCCGCTAGGATCAAAGTCGCCGATATAAAGGATCTCAATGCCGGGGAACAGGCAGAAGGTGCTTCCGATCCCGAACATGCCTTGCAGCTCGATCCTGACGCGCATTGCGCCAACGGTCACAATAAGCTCGCCAGTCTGTCCCCACAGGGGAAGGGTTTCCGGGCGCAAGGTCGAGTATGGGTTCGAGACTAGCGCTCAGCTGAAGGGCGCGCAGTGCCTCTACCTGCTCAGTTCACCATGGATCGTGGATTCTGGAGCGAGGTGCAACGGGTCTATGAGAACCGGATTTGCACGTCTT
>VDMG01000127.1 GCA_006514895.1 Beijerinckiaceae bacterium | reverse complement strand
GCGTTGGGACGACTTCGAGCGCTTCCTCACGGACATGGGGCCAAGGCCGACGCCGTACCATGTGCTCGACCGCTACGACCCCTCCGGCGACTACGAGCCTGGCAATGCCAGATGGGCGTCTCGGCAGGAACAGGCGTGCAATCGGCGCGCATGACCACCTGACTGGTCAATCCGTCTGGGCTGCCACCGTCTTCTATACTGATGATCCCGAATACCGGCGTCGATCACGGATTCGGCGTCAATGCCAGGTCCCACTCGACGACTGCGATCCCCGCGCGTCGTGAACTGCGCAGGCGTGCGCGACAAGTTTGACGTCGTCGTGCAGCTTGTTTGCTACGACGCTGACGGTCTCCGCAATCGCGAGGAGGGCTGAATCGAGAGTCGGTTCTTGGTGTGGTATGGGTTGGTTGGTCATGATCGAAGTCCCAATCCTTCGGTTGTGGCAACTGGTCCCGACGCCGCAAGCGTCGGGGTTGGGCGCGGCTCCTCACGGGGCCGCGTTTATTCGTTTGGTCGTAGGTATGGCATGTGTTTGGGGGCGTAGCATGAATCGTGCCCGTCCGATCCGGTCCCTAAGATACGGCGGCCAATCATGGTGACCGCCTCACGCCGAACAGCCCAGGCTTCAAATTTTGTCCCTCCGCAATCTTCTTGACCCCAGTTTCCAGGCCAGCGTCGAGCATGCGGACAATGATTTCGTTTTTGGCTTTGCATGCTCCCCTGGCGAGAGCGGCCCTGGCGTATTTCACGTGTTGCGCGGGCCCTCCTGCATTGTCAGAGTTAGCTTACGTAAAAAGGGATGCCGCTCTCATCTTCGAAATAGCAGAAAGCAGTCTCGTGATGAATTTCACCATCGAGTTCTTCCGCTCTAGGCCGAGCGACGAGGCACACGCGACATTGGATCGGATTTCGATAGGCGCCGACAATCTCAACGCCGCAACGGTGAAAGCGAAGTCGCTCTTCGACACGCTGGACATGCCACAAAAACCGGACGGGTTGCGCATCTTGGATCAGGTGAAGCGAGAATTGTTCGTCTGGAAGCCGGATAACCATGAGGTTTAAATGACCAGGAGGCGAGAAGCGAGTCTCGTGACCGTTGCCGCGGACGATGCCGAACTTTTGGACAGGGCAATCGGGTGCCGACGCATGCAAGGGCGCGTGCATGTCTCGAAAGCGTCGCGAAGCGCCGAATCCTCATTACCTACCAGGAGCTGGCGAACGCTCTTCAGATATTGCCACCCCATTCCATCCATCGGGTGACGGAAGCCCTGGAGCGCCTGATGGAGGAGGACGCGGCGGCGGACCGCCCGTTCATCGCCGCGCTCGCCATCAGCAAGGCGCGTGGCGGCCTGCCGGGGCCCGGGTTCTCGTTCGCACGTACGCATCAGCGAGCTTTGAATAGGACACTGCCAAGTCGCGCTGCCAACGGGCATTGCCAGAATCAGACTTCGCCAAGCGGTTGGCGATGGCGAAGTCCTCCTGATAGGAGCTCAGCGCGGCCGGCAGCTTGCCCTGTGCAGCTTGTGCGTCGCCGACTTTTTCATACGACTGCGACAGAGTGTGCTGCCAGCCGGCATTGTCGGGATCGGATCGGGCTAGGCGCTTGATGATATCGAGGCCCGCCAGATAGGAGCTCAGCGCGGCGGCGGCTGCATTTATCAAATGCGCGGGGGAAAGGTCAGAGCCATCACCGACTTTGCCATAACCGCGATCCATTCGCTGCAGCGCTGCATCAGGCGGCGAAAGCCTCACGGAACATCGAGCCTCATTTTCGAGCAGTGCCAGAGTGGCGCTTCATCACGGTCTTCGTATCGATCCACTCACGCACACGCACAAAGACTTCAGTTGATCCGAGCACGAGGTGTCCGCCTCCGACCACACTGATGAATTCCTTGGGTTCGTTGGCGCGTTCGAACAGCCGCCTTGCCAAAGTTATCGGGATGACGCGGTCGTCGTCTCCGTGAACGATAAGGACAGGGATATGGACGTCACGAATCGCGAGGTCCGAACGAAACTGGTCGAACATCAACCAACGTACCGGCAGCATCCTATAATGCACGGCGGCGACATCGACTGCCGACGAGTAAGGCGAGTCGAGCACGAGAGCGGCAGCGTCGTGGGTGGCAGCCAGCGCGATCGCGACGCCGGTGCCTAGCGATTCGCCCATCAGAACAATGTGATCGCTCTCATAGCCCCGTGCCCGCGCTTCTCGGTAGGCGGCTTCTCCATCTCGCATCAAACCCGTTTGAGTCGGCGATCCGGTCGATCCGCCATAGCCGCGATAGGACACGGCGAGAAGCCCATACCCGCTCGCCGCAAACATGCGAAAGCGCGGGACGCGGTCGACCAACGCTCCGCCATTGCCGTGGAAATACAGGATGAGCGGGTGTCCGTCCCTTGGCGGAAGATGCCAGGCGACGAGCATCTCACCGTCATCCGTCATGAGGCGCAGCTCTTCGACGCCGCTCATACCGGCTTCGGCCGGATGGGTGAGACGCCGATCCGGGAAATAAAGAAAGCGGCGCTGAAAGACAGCCAGGCCGACGACTGCCAGGGCATAGATTGCCACGAGAAAGGCCAACGGCCATTTCAACCGATATTCCCCTTGTCACCAAAAAGTAGCCTTGCAGGCGGCTTGATTCGCTTTTTTGGCCAGACTGCACATCACCGAGCCCACTCCGACCTGCGTAACATGCTTTGCGCAATCCATTAGGTTACGCGGCGTGTAAATTGCCGAGCTGACGTTGATAAACAACGGCCAGCTCATGTGTGAGTTTGGTTCATGAAACCCTTCTTCTATGCCCACCACCGATTCCGCCTGCCGCAAATCGACGGCCTACGCGGTCCATGGCGCAACGCCGAGCTGCGCCCTTGATGACAAATATCCACGAGGTAACAATGCCGCCAACTTTAGCTAATCGATCCGAAAACGATGAAATGTCGATCGGTAACGACTTCCACGTGTAAGGGATCCATGTTGACCGAGACGAGTTGTTCCATGATCTCTGTCGGACGGTAAGCTGCCCGCAAGGAGTTCAAGAAATCATCTCTCAGAACTTCTGGCTCCTTGCCAGCGTATTTCTCAACGATCTGTTCGGCCTCGATGCGGGATTGGGGCCGGATGAGGTCCATAACAAGAACCGCAGCGCCAGGAGCGGCCAACGCGCGAATCGCCCTCCATAAGTCGAGCGGATCACGCATGTGATGGAGCAAACTGTTACTTACCACAGCGTGAAATGATTCCGAACCCAAGGGATTTTCTTCTCTGCCGATATGCCATTTTCGAATATCGACTCGATTGGCCAAAGAGGTATGCCGAAGGATGGTCTTGCGAGCGATTTCGAGCATGGCATCGGCGCCATCCAGGCCGACGACTCTTGCTTGCGGGTACTGCCCCGCGAGCCTGATTGTGATGTCGGCAGGGCCACACCCAAGATCTATGATGTGATGGCCGTTAAAGGCGGGAAACTTCTCCGAAAAGAGAACGACGAAGTTCGAATTCGGCTCTGAGAAGTCAGCATTTGCATAAGCCTGAGCATGGAATGGCAGATCCATCAATTCTTCTTCAGAGGCGCGTTTCACAAGCTTGTCACCTTATTTTGCCTGATCAACTGATCATCGTCTGGGCGATGTCACGTTCACTCATTTTGTTTGTCAATCCGGTAGTAAGCCCTTGCTGCTCAGCCGCTCACGAACGCATCTCGTGCCTCTTCGGCAAGACGGTGACCGGTCTCCTTATAGCGAGGAGAGTGGTGCAATGTGACAAGCCGCTTTACCCCGGCCAGCCGCGCGATCGTTCCCGCCTGCCGTGCAGTCAAATGGTGACGCGCCTTGGCGAGCGCCGCGTCAGCTTCGAGGAATGTCGCTTCGATAAAAAGAATGTCAGCATCCTTCGCGAGCCGAGCGATCTTTTCGATGTTCGCGTTTGTAAAGGAGCAATCGACAACGTAGGCAATCTTACGGCCAGCTGTGATTTTCATGATCTCCTTTTTGAGATGGCCAAGGGGGAGGAACGCGGCCTTGTCGGAGGGCCGATCACGCCACGCAACTTCGATCAAAGTGTCGTCAGGTGCCCCGCGAAGCGTCGCCTGCTTGAACGCTCGAAGCCACGGCCCGATCAAAAGCCCCATGGCCTCCACCTTATTGCGCCGCACGTTGATGTGAGCCCGCTCTTCGAGGGCGAATGCGAGCACGACCTCGCCGTGATCAAGAATCGCCGCACGAACTTGGAGGCCGGGCTCTTGGAGCAGGAGGCCTTCCTCGAATTGCCTCGTTTCGCCCTCGGAACGCTCGAATCGAGTACGCCCGGAAAACTGCGCCGATGTGAGGCGGCCGACCGTATCGATCTCCGTCGCCCGGAACGTCAAATTGCCTTCGTAGCCCTCGATGAGGTTCCAGGTGTACGCCTTGAGCTTGTGCTCGACCGCGTCGATAAGGCCGGTGGGTCCATAGACGCCGACAGCCTTTTCTCGCCCGAGAAGGAGCCTCAACAACTGGTCGAAGCCGGCAAAGTGGTCCATATGCCGATGTGTGACAAAGACGTCGCTGACGCGCAGGAGCTTGCGCGGAGCAAGCCGGCTGAGGTCGCCGAGATCGAAAAGCAAGGCACGCCGCTCGAATACGAGATCCACGTAAAGCCCGGGATCGTCGAAGGGATCGTTGATCAGCGTAGGATCGAAGTGACGCGGCATGATGCAGCCTACACAGACTGAAACTTTATGGTAGATCAGTCCAGTTTCCCCTCTATCTTCTTCTTAAACGAACCGCCCCGCGCTTGATGCGCGTAACGGTAGCCGGAAGAGAAGGAGGATAGTCCCGTGTCGCAATTAACATCCCCCGTGGAAATCTATTGGATCTCGGGGAGCCCCTTTGCCTGGCGGGTTCTGCTCACCGCGGAAGTGAAGGGTATCCCCTACGAAGGGAAGCTTCTCGAAGCGTCCAAGGGCGAGCTTAAGGCTCCGGAGTTTCTGGCCATCAATCCTCTCGGACGCGTCCCCGCGCTCCGCGACGGCAATTTCACGCTCCATGAATCCCTTGCGATCATGGTCTATCTCGA
>VDMG01000107.1 GCA_006514895.1 Beijerinckiaceae bacterium | reverse complement strand
CACCGATTTCCGCGAGTTTTTGCTCGACGTGCCGGCTGAAGACATACTCGGCGGGTCTCTGCAGGTGTAGCGGAATTTCGGGAGCCATCGGACCCTTGGTGCGAATACCGCGCAAGGCGACGCCAAGTGCCCGCAAGGGATGGTTGAATGCGTCTTCCACCGCGGTCGCCTCGAAGCCGCAATGGACCATGCAGTCGGCGCATTTTTCGTATTTGCCGGCGCCATAGGAGTCCCAGTTGGTCTCCTCCATCAGCTCCTTGAAGCTCGCCGCATAGCCTTCCCCGAGAAGATAACAAGGCCGCTGCCAGCCGAAGACCGTGCGCGTCGGATTGCCCCAAGGCGTGCAGTGATAGGTTCGATTGCCGGCGAGAAAGTCGAGGAAAAGCGTCGATTGGAAGAAAGGCCACGCCTTGCCGCCTCTGCCCAGCGAAAAAATTTGCCGGAACAAGCTTTTGGTTTTCTCGCGGTTGAGGAAATGCTGCTGGTCGGGCGCGCGTTCATAGGCGTAGCCAGGCGACACCGTGATGCCCTCGATGCGAAGCGCCGCCACGCTATCGAAAAACGCCGCCACCCGGGAAGCATCGGCATTGTTAAACAGCGTGCAATTGACGGTCACCCGGAATCCGCGCTCCTTGGCGCGCTTCAAGGCGTCGAGGGCGCGGTCGTAGACGCCGGTCTGACAGACCGACTGGTCGTGCATTCCGGCATCGCCATCAAGGTGAATCGACCAGTTGAAGTAGCGGTTCGGCGTATAGCGGTCGAGGTTTTTCGCCAAAAGAAGAGCATTGGTGCAGACGGTCACGAATTTCCGCCTCGCGATCGCGCCTCGCACGATCTCGGGGAGGTCCTTGTGCAGCAAGGGCTCGCCGCCAGCGATCACGACGACGGGCGCGCCGCATTCATCGATAGCCGCGAGACAATCGGCGACCGGCAGGCGTTGATTGAGAATTTTGTCTGGATAATCGATCTTGCCGCAACCCGCGCAAGCAAGATTGCACCGGAACAAGGGTTCGAGCATCAGGACGAGTGGAAAGCGCTTGCGTCCCGCCAGGCGCTGGCGAACCACATAGGCGCCGATCTGAGCCATTTGCAGAATCGGTATTCCCAATGCATGCTCCTTAAAATTTTCTGCCATTTGCCGGTAGGCGGCGCGGGAATCACCCGGTGATCTCGTCCTGAAGTTTGAAGCTTATCTCTTTCGCAACCCTAGGCAAGCTTGTCAATTTGACGTCGCCGAGGCCGCGTAGAGCCTCCATCACCTTTAGCTCTCGATACCATAGCCATTGTGAACAATCTCATTGCGGACGTAAACTGGCGGCTCATAGTTTTCGAGCGCGTGTCCGACGATTTCGATCGCACGAACGGCGGCAGCATAAAATCCGCCCGGTTGCGCCAAAATGACTTTCGTGAAATTTGCCTAGCGCTGGAGCGGATGACCCTTTAAAAGCAGAATCTTCGGCAGGCACGCCTTCCTTGCCGGGCGCGGGAGCAGTTGTGATCTTATGGTCAAACACATGGCTTCGCTGGACCACCGTCGGCAGGCAAGCAAAGTCAGGGCCAGGAATCACAGCTTTCCCGCATCACCGGCCGGACCATTTTTTTGCCGGATTCGGGTTCCCTTTGTGCTGGAAGATAATCTCAAAAGATCGCAGACTTTTTTGGATGAGATCATGCGAAAAAACAAACACTATAGTGACCAGGAGCGATTCACCTTGAGGCGATCATGGTCTAAAGCATGCTCCTTAAAAAAATTGATCGACTTTTTCGACCATGACGTGCTCCAACTCTTTGAATTTGAGCGATTCCCTTTCGATTACCTGATTTCATGTGATCAGGAAACGCTCTAGTGGAGCTTTGACTGGCTTCTTTTCCGATTGGCGATCGCAGAGCATGGCAACATCCACAAAAACTCCAGTAACAAAATTATTTGTAAAATCAACCGCTCCCGATCCCATCGCGAGATTCGTGGTCGCGATCGTGACGGCCTGCAGCCGTTTCCCCTGGATTGTACTTGCCTTGGCAACTTTCGTGACAATTGCCTCGGGGTATTACACGGCTACCCATTTCGCCATAAACACAAATACGAACGAGTTTATCTCGGCAGGATTGCAGTGGCGGCAAAATCTTATCGCGTTGGATAAGGCTTTTCCCCAGCTCGACGATCAAATTGTCGTGGTCATCGATGGCGCCACCTCTGAGCTTGCCGAGGCGGCGGCGCAATCGTTGACCGATCGTTTGAAGCGCCGCCCGGATCTCTACCAATCGGTAGTGCGTCCCGAGGGCGGGCCTTTTTTCAATCAAAACGGACTGTTGTTTTTGCCGGTTGCCGATCTCAAGCAGACGATGAATGGGCTGCACAAAGCCCAGCCGTTTCTCATGGCGCTGGCGCGAGACCCGAGTCTGCGCGGGATTGTCACGGCTGTTTCCTTTATAAACCAGGGTGTCCATGCGAAAGCTGGAACGCTTGATGATTTCGACCGCCCGATGGCGCTGATTGGCGATGCCTTCGAGGGCGTGCTCGCCGGCCGGACGGTGTTCTTTTCCTGGCACGGCTTGGTTTCCGGGCAGCCGGCGGATCCGCGCGAACTGCGCCGTTTCATCGAGATCAAGCCGGTGCTCGATTACGCGGCTTTAATGCCGGGAGAAAAGGCGTCCAATTTCACCCGCGAAACCGCGCACGATCTTGGGCTTTCCCCCAAGTACGGGGTGACGATAAGGCTGACTGGCCTGGTGCCGATGGCCGACGAGGAATTCGGGAACATCGCTGACGGCGCCGGACTCAATGCGGCGGGGACCGGATTGATTGTCCTCTTTATTATTTGGTCCGCCTTGAAATCGGGCCGGATCGTTTTCGCGGTCGCCTTGAGCGTCGTCGCCGGTCTTGCCGCGACAGCCGCCGTCGGGCTCATGATGGTCGGCGCCCTCAATTTGATTTCGGTCGCTTTCGCTGTGTTGTTCGTCGGCATTGGTGTCGATTTCGGAATACAGTTCAGCGTCCGCTACCGTGCCGAACGCTATCAGGAGCCACAATTCGCCAAGGCCCTCGCACAAGCGGCGGCCAAGGCGGGACGGCCCTTGGCGCTTGCCGCCGCGGCGACCGCCGCCGGCTTCTACTCGTTTCTACCGACCGATTACCGCGGCGTTTCGGAATTGGGCCTCATTGCCGGCACCGGCATGTTCATCGCGTTTTTTGCCGCGATCACGGTCTTGCCCGCCTTACTGACTTTGTTGCGGCCGCCGCCGGAAAAGGAGCCGGTTGGCTATCAATTTTTGGCTCCGGTCGATCGTTTCATGGCCAATCACCGTTATGTGATCGTCGCTTGCACTTTGCTCGTGGCCTTGGCCGGGACGCCTTTGCTCCGCCATCTTCATTTCGATTTCAACCCGCTGAACTTGCGCAGCTCCAAGGTCGAATCCGTTGCAACCTTGCTGGATCTGATGAAGGATCCGAACACCGACACCAATACAATTGATGTTCTCGCTCCTTCTCTCGCTGATGCCCCGCCGCTTATCGCGCGTCTCCAACAATTGCCGGAGGTCGCCCGGGTCACGAGCCTTGAGAGTTTCATTCCAGAAGATCAGGATGAAAAGCTCGCGATCATCGCGCCTGTCGCGACGTCCTTGGCGCCCTTGCTTGATCCCGCCCGCGAAAAGGAGCCGCCGTCCGACGCGGAAGACGTCGATGCCATG
This sequence comes from Beijerinckiaceae bacterium, assembly GCA_006514895.1. Classification (GTDB taxonomy): domain Bacteria; phylum Pseudomonadota; class Alphaproteobacteria; order Rhizobiales; family Beijerinckiaceae; genus Methylocapsa. The sequence continues at coordinate 1,379 of VDMG01000107.1, read as the reverse complement.
GAGCACGCTGCCGCCGCCTTCAACGCGACGGCCGCCGGGCTGACGGGCAAGGGCGCCGACGACGCCCGCCGCCTGGCCGCGAATCTGCAAAAGATGGCCGCGGCGCCGCCAGCCATACGCGAGGCGGCGCGCGAGGCCTTGATTCCGAGCCTGGATACGATGCTCGATTCGTTGCGGGCGGCGCTTTCGGCCCGGAAAGTAACTGTCGCTTCGATTCCCTCGGATTTGGCGCGCAATTGGGGGAGCGCCGATGGCCGCGCCCGCATCGAGGTCGCGCCCTCGGGCGACGCCAACGACAATGCGACCCTTCTCAAATTTGCCAAGGCGGTGCGCTCCATCGACCCCAACGCCATGGGCGAGCCCATCGCCGTTCAGGAGTCGGGAAACACTGTTGTCCACGCGTTCATCGAGGCGGGGCTTTGGGCGCTGATTTCGATCAGCGTGCTTCTGTTCATCGTGCTGCGCCGGATTACCGATGTGCTGTTGACATTGGTTCCCTTGCTGCTTGCCGGCGTCGTCACGCTCGAAATCACGGTTTTGATCGGCTTGCCGCTGAATTTCGCGAATATTATCGCGCTGCCTCTCCTCCTCGGTCTGGGGGTGGCCTTCAAGATTTATTTCGTGATGGCATGGCGGGCGGGGACGACGAATCTTTTGCAATCGAGTCTTACGCGCGCAGTCTTTTTCAGTGCGATGACCACCGCGACCGCTTTCGGCAGTCTCTGGCTCTCGAAGCATCCGGGCACATCCAGCATGGGAAAGCTGCTCGCCTTGTCGCTTGTCTGTACCTTGGCCGCCGCGATTTTGTTCCAGCCCGCATTGATGGGGCCGCCGCGGAAGATCAATCCGGCGGGCGAAGGCGCCTGAATGGCCGTCTCCGCTTGCGAATTACGGGGCCTCTTTCGCGATATATTCAAAGAAGTCCGCCCCAGGGCCATAACCCATCACCACGTCATAGGCCGGAACGACGGCGCTGCTGCACCCAGAGCTGTCCTTTTGACAGATCTGTAATCTGATCGAGCTTGGACATTTGTTGGTTACAGAGACGACATAGTCGAAAAAGTTTTTATCGACGAGATGGGCGCGAGAAGATGCGGCATATGCGAGGCATGGCTTGCCATAAGCATTCAGGTGGAGATTTCCTTCTGTCTTGACCGGGGTCCGGACGGCGCCGCGCTCCTGACCGAACGGCTTGGCATCTTCGGCACGTAGGAGTCTTCGGCGCGGGTCGTCGTGTTGGCCCATGCGTCATTCAGACTGAAAAGGTAAGGAGAAGAAAATGGGTGAAGTAATAAACCTTAAAGTCGAACGTCAAAAACGAAACAAATTAGGGTCCGGACCCATTAACGGGTAGAGCGCTCTGGGATTCCCAAGATCCC
>VDMG01000275.1 GCA_006514895.1 Beijerinckiaceae bacterium | reverse complement strand
GCTACCAGCATGCGAGTCTGCGCCGCATGCCATTGATCGGCCCAGTAATAAGCACGGTTGCCGGAGGCGTCCTTGTCCGTGAGCACGCCGTAATCCGCGTTGACGCCGCCGATCACCGTGGTGCGCGCGCGCGTCGAGGCGGCATAATCGGCGACCCCGAAGGACATCGCCTCGAGGCGCCGGCTCGATTGCGCGATCGCCTCGACGTTGGCCATGCCGAGCGCGGTCTCGATCAAGACCTCGAAGCCGATCCGTTTCTCGCGTTTCTTCGCAGCCTCAATCTGGGTCACCATCATGTCCACGGCATAGACATCCGCCGGAACGCCGGCTTTGGGGATCAAGATCATGTCGAGGCGCGGACAGGCCTCGACGATATCGACAACATCCCGATACATGTAATGGGTATCGAGACCGTTGATGCGGACCATCATGGTCTTCGTGCCCCAGTTGATGTCGTTCAAGGCGGCAATGATATTCTTGCGGGCCTGCTCCTTGTCGTCGGGGGCAACGGCGTCCTCGACATCGAGAAAAATAATGTCCGCGTCGGACTGGGCCGCTTTTTCGAACAATCCGGGATTAGATCCTGGGACCGCGAGTTCGGAGCGATGCAGGCGCGGCGTTGCCTGCTCGATGATGGTGAAGCTCATGTCCTTGTTCCTCTCTTTCTACCGTTGATCTTCGTGTTACCGTTTTTAGTCCTTGGTCCGGTTTAGCCGGTGGCGCCAAGACCGCTCGCGATACAATTGATCGATAGCAGCAGATTCGATTTATAGGCCTCCATCGCCTCATCGGTTTCGCATGCACGGAAGCGGCGTAAGAGTTCGACCTGGTCGCGATTGACCTGGTTTATCGTCGGCAGCCGGTGCGCGAGACGGGCGCGATAGGCTGGGAATCTTTCACCGATCTCGCGCTCCCCGCTGATCCGCAGGACCATGTCGCAGGTCAGCCCGAACTCTTGTTCGATCAGCGCGAAAATTTCGTCGCGCTTGCGAGCGTCGGCGACAAGGCCGGCGTATTCGCGCGCAATTTTCAAATCGACGAGACAGAGGGTTTTTTCGACCTCCGCGACAATCAGCCGGAATAGCCGCGACTCGATAAACATGCGCCGCAACAGCGCTTCGCCGCGCTCCTTGCGCACAGCGATAAAATTGGCAATGCCGCTCCCCACGCCATACCAGCCGGTGACGGCATGGCGGTTTTGCGACCAGGCGAACACAAAGGGAATCGCCCGCAGGTCGCTGAGCGAACGCGCGCCAAAACGGCGGGCTGGCCGCGACCCGATATTGAGCAGCGAGATTTCCTCAAGCGGGCTTGCCGCCTGAAAATACGTCAAAAGATCCGGGTGGGTAATAAACGCTGCATAAGCCGCATAGGCGGCGCCCGAAAGCGCCTCCATCGCTTCATCGAATTCCGCCCGCGGCACCAGCGCTTCCTCCCGCTCCGATGTGAGGGCGTGCTGGAGCACGGCGCTCCCGAGGACTTCCATCTGATAGGCCGCGGTGCCGCGATTGGCGTATTTGAATGAAACCACCTCGCCTTGTTCGGTCACCCGGAAGCGTCCATTGATCGACCCCGCGGGCTGCGCCGCGACAGCCTGCGCGGCCGGGACGCCGCCGCGGCTGACCGAGCCGCCCCTGCCGTGGAAAAACGCGATCGGAATTCCGGTTTCGATTCCGATTTTGGTCAGCCGGGTCTGCGCCTTCGCCAATTCCCAATTCGAGGACAGAAATCCGCCATCCTTATTGGAGTCTGAATAGCCGATCATGACTTCCTGCACCCGGCCCTGGGCGCGGGCGCTCCGCCGCACGACCGGCAGCGACAAAAGTTCGCGCATGATCGCAGGGGCGGCGCGCAAATCGGCGATCGTCTCGAACAGCGGCACAATCGGCAAGGTGCAGGTCTCGACCCCCGCTGCGTCGAGGAAGAGGCCCGCCTCCTTGGCAAGGAGATAGGCGCCAAGGATGTCGGCCACCGAGCGGGTCATGCTGAGAATGAAACAGCCAAAGGCTTCCCGGTCGAATTCCTTAGCTTTGTCGCTGGCGAGCTCGAACATGCCAAGCATCTCCAGCGCCTCGGGCGGCAGCTCCGGCCGCGCGCGTTTCGCCGGCAATGGACGAGCAAGCTCGGCCATGATCCAGTTTTTCCATGCTGCGGACGTGGGGTCGGGCGGCGTGCCGCCGTTCTGCCCGGCGGATGCCCGCCACAGCGCCTGCAACGTTTGGGTCAGGCGCGTCGTGTTGTCGCGCAGATCGAGCCTGACCGTGCGGAAACGGAAGATCTCCACCGCCCAGCGGAGCGGGCGCACGAGATCTTCTGCAAGCTCATCGCCGCCACCTTCGATCAGCGCCTCCTCAATGGTCTGGAGGTCGGCGAGAAGCTCGTCGGCGTTGGCGTAACCGACAGCGCCGAAGGCGTGGCCACCTTCTATACGCGCGATGGCGAGCTGCAGCTTGCGTAGCATGCAGGAGAGGAATTGCCGATAAGGCTCGCCGGAATTGCGCTGGGCAAATCGCGCGCTTTCGGGACTGGCGAGGGCCTTCGCGAGCGCTGCCCGGAAAGCTGCCGAAAGAGGCAGAGCCCGCTCCGCAATCGACATCCGTTGCAACAGCAAGGAAAGGTGCTGCTCGTAATGGCGAAGGCTCGCCAATGCGTTTTGCCTGAGCGCGCGGCGCGTGACGTCATTGGTGACGAAAGGATTGCCATCGCGGTCGCCGCCAATCCATGAGCCAAATTGGAAAAATGGCGTAAGCGCGGGGTGCTCTCCCGGATAGAATTGATCGAGCACGCGACCGAGCTTTTTCAAAAGATCGGGGACGCCATCGAATAGCGTCTCATGGAAGAAGTGCAGGCCCCAGGCCACCTCCTGATCAACCGATGGTTTCTCGAGGCGCAATTCCCCGGTCATCCATAGCAGCGCGATCTCGTCACGCAATTTGTCGATGATTCCCGCCCGTTCACGCGCGGTCCAACGCGGTTGTTCCAGTTCGACTAGCAGCCGGTAGATGCGGCGGTGTTTTTCAAGAACGGTCACCCGTTTTGCTTCGGTGGGATGCGCGGTGATCACCGGCCTGATGCGTGTCGAGGCAAGCAGGCCGCGCAGATCTTGCGCGGCGGCTCCATGATTTGCCGCCTCGGCGATGAGATTGGCGAATGTGCCCTGGACCGCCGTTTCGCCGCGCACGCGTTCAGTTTGCCGGCGCAGCCTCATCGCCGTATGCTGTTCGACAATCGCAAGCAGCTGGAACCAGATGCCATGCGCCTGGAAGACCCGGGCGAGCAGCTCCGGTGCGAAATCCCTAGGCTCGGATTTCCCGCGCAGGACCGCCGCGACATCTGGATGTTGGCGGTGCACCACGTTTGCCAGCAACTCGAACAAAATGTCCGCGGTTTCCTCGCCGTCGAGCGCTGCCTGAATGTTTCCAGGCGCGTTGCCGGTCTCAACCCCTTGCCGCCCGGCCCTGAACCCGGTCACGGGTCACCCCCGGGGTGGCCGGAAGCCAGGCTTTCGGTTTTGCGGAACTTGTCGACGCTGCAACGGAAAATGAGCATTTGCCTTCGAAGAGGAGAGATTGCGCGGTCGCGCCAGCAGCCGCGCGGTGGCACTCGAGCATGCGCGCTTCAAGAGGAATCGCCCATGATCTCTATCTGTTTTGTCGCATGATCTTAGCCAAAAAGTCTGCAACCTTCGGAAGTTCATGCGCTAGAGCGGGATGAGGAGAAGTGGAAACCGGTTTTCCGCCCGCATCCCGCTCTAAACTTTAAGAATCGATCACGTTCATGATTTTGGATTGAACCGATCCAAAATCATCGTGATCTACTGCGCCAAAACCTTTGCCATGGTCGACCCGAGTTCGCTCGGGCTAGGAGCCACGGTGAGGCCGTAGGATTTCATGAGTTCCGCCTTTTCGGCGGCGCTGTCGCCGCTTGCCGAAATGATCGCGCCGGCATGACCCATGCGGCGGCCCTTCGGCGCGGTAAGCCCGGCGACATAGCCGACCACCGGCTTCGTCATGTGACTCTTGATCCACGCCGCGGCCTCGGCTTCCTGGGGACCGCCGATTTCGCCGATCATCATGACCGCCTTGGTTTCCGGATCGCGCTCGAAAAGCACGAGATGGTCGAGGAACGAGCTGCCATTGATCGGATCGCCACCGATACCAACGCTCGTCGTAATACCGATCCCAAGGGCTTTCATCTGCGAGGCGGCTTCGTAGCCAAGCGTTCCCGAGCGTGAAACGATGCCGACCGAGCCTTGCTTGTAGATATGGCCCGGCATGATCCCGAGCATCGCCTTGCCGGGGCTGATGATGCCAGCGCAATTCGGTCCGACCATCATCGTCCGGTGCTCGCGTGAATAGCGCAAAAGATAGCGCTTCACCCGCATCATGTCTTGCGCCGGAATACCGTCGGTGATCGAGCATACGAGCCTGATCCCCGCGTCCGCCGCCTCCATGATCGCGTCGGCGCAGAACGCCGGCGCGACGAAGGCGATGCTATGGGTCGCGCCGGTCTGCTTAATGGCTTCCTTCACGGTGTTGAACACCGGCAGGCCGAGATGGGTCGTGCCGCCTTTGCCGGGGGTGACGCCGCCCACGACCTTGGTGCCGTAGGCAATCATCTCCTTGGCATGGAACGTGCCCTTGTCGCCCGTGAAACCTTGCACCAGGACCCGGCTTGTTTCGTCAATCAGAATGCTCATGGCTTAAAGACTTCCCCTGAAGCAACTTGCGGCGAAGGCACGGGACCTTTTCACCGGCGGAAAAAGCGAAAAAAGCACGCGTTTAAGTGTGCTTTCATGAGTCCGGCGGCCAGGAAACCGCGCCGCCCGCGCCGCCCGGCCCGCCGCGAGGTCAGGCCGTGCGGGCATCCTTTTGCGGTGCGCCATGTACTGCGTCGACCGCCGCCTTGGCGGCATCGGCGAGGGTATCGGCCGAGATGATCGGCAGGCCGCTTTTTGCGATGATGTCGCGCCCGGCCTCGACATTGGTCCCCGCAAGACGCACCACCAAGGGGACATCGACCTTCAATTCGCGGCAAGCCTGGACGACGCCTTCGGCCACCCAATCGCAACGATTGATTCCAGCGAACAC